>NZ_JARAYJ010000099.1:0-1965 GCF_033794345.1 Streptomyces niveiscabiei | reverse complement strand
GTGAACGGGGCTATCCAGGACGGCTCCGACGCCGTGATCACACCAGCCACACCAAGATCATCCCACCCGTGACCAGCAGTTACGGGACAAGCCTTAGCCGCTAGGCACAGGTGGATGCATCTTGCCGAATTGGCAACAATGAAACAACGCATGGCTTCCGAGCGGGCTGACCCGATTGCAGCTATCGTTGCAGCACGTGACGATGCTGGAACATTTCTGAACTCGGGAGATTTCTCCGGAGGGCTGGCTATCGTTGACCGTGCAGTGGTTCAGGCCGAGTCCACACTTACAGGCCGGGACCGCGCATACGCGCTGGGAATTCTGCACCTTCGCGGCCTGACTCTTGCTGGGCGCCTCAAGGACAAGCAGACAACAAAGCAGCATATCGAAGCAGCGTGGAGGGCATCCGAAGAGTTCCCGGAAGACATTGTCAAGCACGGAATTCATTTCGGACCCGAAAATACAGCCACACACGTAATCTCGACAGCATCCGATCTGAACCAACATCGCAAGGCTCTGGATACAGCAGATGATTTGATCCGGTCGGGATTCACTCTCCCCGCGACGAGGGTAGGGCCGTTCTATATGAACCTCGGCCGTTCCCAACTCGCCCTGGGAGATCAAGACGGTACCCTTGAAAGCCTAGAAAAGGCATGGGAAGTTGCTCCGGAAATGGCTGCCGTTCACCCAACTTCGCTGGAACTAACCCGAGTTCTAGTGTCGAAGCACAAGCGAAGTAACGAGCGCCTAACCAGGATCGCCAAGAGGGCTGGCATCTCTGCATAAGATCCCAAAAAGAAATCCCCGCATCGACCACCTTATATTGGTGACCGATGCGGGGATTTCTTTGTCATTCGACCATCAGTAGACGTCGGGTGCCGTCACGCAGTGGAACACGTCGTGCACGTCACCCCAAGGGGTTTCGGCGACTCCCGGGGGCGTCCCGGAATCCCGCTGAAAGCTCAGCGCGAAAACCGGGTACAGCGAGTGGGACGTCACGTCGTCGATCCCGCTTCGGACGATCCTGTTGGCAAGCTCTGACGTGACGTCAGATACGTTCAGATTCACCGCGCTTGCCCTTTATCGTCGGTGCTCGCGAGGAGACGCGCGATAGCGTCGTCAAGGTCGTCTGCGGAGCCGTCCGGCACTGCCGCCTCTCCTCTTCCCAGTGCCGTGAGCCACTGCCCAACGAAACGTGCTAGCGGATGGGCAACGTCAGCTTCTCCGCGCCGTCCGGGGACAACGAGCCCGTCGGCAAGGATGCGCGCGATTGCGGCCCTGAAAAGCTCTCTGAGTGCCTCCCTGTCGTCTTCCGGAAGCTGGATATCCTGCGCGGTTCTCAAGGTGCTACGCGGAGTTTCAGCGGCCTTCCTGGCGCGATACGCCTTGTCCCGACACGGCTTACCGCAGTATGCGGCGTGCGTTTTCCTCGGCTCAAAGGACGCCCCGCAGACGGCGCAGTTCTTCACCATGGATACTTCCCTTCCGTCGCCCCAAGCCGAGGGGTCACGCGACGCGTGCGTTCTTCGAGCTGGGGCCGGGATCGCCAGACGACTTATCTGCGAACTTCCGTCCGGCATTCCCTATCGGTGAAGTCGAATGCAAACATGCCAAGCCGCAAGAGATCTCTTCGAGCTGGCTGGATATTCTGAGCCGGCGACTGCATGACGGGTCATCAGTTAGCTATCGGGAAGAACCGTCGATCGGCCTGACACCCTCACGTGAGTGTGCTGGGTGCAGCTCCTACAGATAACCCGCTGAATACCAGGACCGGACCGTTCTGCGTCACTTCTCTCGCGTCCGTAGTTCACACGCTCACACTTCGTGCAATACGTGGGGACGAGATGCGGCAACCCTTCAGAAAGCCTTAGAGCTCGTAACACGATCTTGTTGAAGTGTCCTGGTTGGGCGTGACCGATGTGAGGATTCGGCCGTTCGGGATGGTGTGAGTACTCGGCCGTGGAT
>NZ_JARAYJ010000098.1:0-2091 GCF_033794345.1 Streptomyces niveiscabiei | reverse complement strand
CCCCCCCCCCCCCCCCCCCCCCCCCCCCCCCCCCCCCCCCCCCCCCCCCCCCCCCCCCCCCCCCCCCCCCCCCCCCCCCCCCCCCCCCCCCCCCCCCCGACCCCACCCACCACACCCTGCGCGCCCGCAGGGCGCCAGACACCGAGCCCCCCGGCGCCGGGCGCCAGGCGCCCCACCCCCCTCAGAACAGCCGCAGCTTGTCGTCCTCGATGCCCCGCAGCGCGTCGTAGTCCAGCACCTGGCACCCGATCCCCCGGTCGGTGGCGAGCACCCGCGCCTGCGGCTTGATCTCCTGCGCCGCGAAGATCCCCCGCACAGGCGCCAGATGGGGATCCCGGTTGAGGAGTTCGAGATACCGGGTGAGCTGCTCGACCCCGTCGATCTCCCCCCGCCGCTTGATCTCGATCGCGACGGTCTGCCCCTCCCCGTCCCGGCAGAGGATGTCGACGGGCCCGATGGCGGTCATGTACTCACGCCGGATCAGCGTGTACCCGTCCCCCAACGTCTCGATCCGGTCCGCGAGGAGTTCCTGGAGGTGCGCTTCCACGCCATCCTTGATCAGCCCGGGGTCGACCCCGAGTTCGTGGGACGAGTCGTGGAGGACCTCCTCCATCGTGATGATGAGCTTCTCGCCCGCTTTGTTGACGACCGTCCAGACACCCGCCTCGTCCCCGGCCCCCTCCTTCAACGTACAGGGCGGAGACATCCAGTTGAGCGGCTTGTACGCCCGGTCGTCCGCGTGGATCGAGACGCTGCCGTCGGCCTTGACCAGGATCAGACGGGGCGCGGAGGGCAGGTGGGCGGTGAGGCGGCCCGCGTAGTCGACGGAGCAGCGGGCGATGACGAGACGCATGGGCAGCAACGCTACTCGACACAGGGGCGGCGGTGTGAATCGCCCGTCACAAGCGGGCCGGAACACGAACACGTCCGGTCACGCGCGGTCCCAGGACCGATCAGGCATCGCCGGTTCCTCCCGAATCCCGCGGGATTCCGGTCATTCGCGCGCTGGCTGATTGTCTCCCCGTCCGCAGGGCCCGAAGTAGCCATTCTCCTGGTGCGGCCCCCACCGGTTGCCTACGGTGTGACGGGGAGGTCGCCGTGCGTGTACTCAGAGTGTTGCGGGAGAACCGGCACGGCGGGCTCTCTTTTTTCTGTCCGGCAACCCCTGCGGAAAACGGGGGTGCGAGAGG
Source organism: Streptomyces niveiscabiei (assembly GCF_033794345.1). Lineage (NCBI taxonomy): Bacteria > Bacillati > Actinomycetota > Actinomycetes > Kitasatosporales > Streptomycetaceae > Streptomyces > Streptomyces niveiscabiei. The sequence continues at coordinate 901 of NZ_JARAYJ010000098.1, read as the reverse complement.
AGAACCCATGTCGCTCGACGTCTCACCGGCACTGTTGGAACAGGCCGAGCGAGGCGAGGTCGACGAAGCCGAATTCGTCGACTGCGTCCGGACCTCCCTGCCTTACGCGTGGGAGATGATCAGCTCGCTGGTGGCCCAGCTGAAGGTGGACGGCGGAGAGTTCGCCGACAACCAGACGCCGCCGCCCAGCGAGCAGGCTCGCGGACAACTGCTCCGCGCGCTTGCCAGTGACGCGATACGCGGCGCGCTGCAACGGCACTTCGGGGTACGGCTGGCCTTCCAGAACTGCCACAGGGTCGCGGTCTTCCCCCTAGACCCCTCATCAGACGACCGCCTGGCCCGCTTCACCTCGATCCGCGGCCAACTCCTGAACCAGTCCCCGGAACTCCGGGACTGCTGACGGACCACCCCGTTCGCCTGCCGCTCCGGATGCGGGAGACTCAAAAAATCACCCGGACCGGCAGGCGACCGGCACACCCCACCGACCCCGCCCACCCGGCTCCACCCAGCCACACCGCACCACCACCCATCCACACCCGCCCCCTTCACCCACACCCCCACGCCCGCCCGCACCACACCCCAGCGAACCCCGCACCCGCCCCACCCCGCCATCCCAGCCGCGGCCAGCCACGCCGCACCCCCACTCCCCCGCACCGACTCCACCCACCCCACCCAACTACGGCACGCCGCCCCAAGCCGCCCCGCACCCCAGCGCCCCCGCACCCACCCCGCCCAGCTGCGGCAGGCCGCCCCGCACCCGCACCCGCTCCACCCCGCCCACCCAGCTGCGGGCAGTCGTGCCGCTAGGCCGTGTTTTAGGAAAAGCGGGCGGCCATCCATTTGGTGAGGTCGCCTGCGATCCGGTCGACGCTGGTTTCGGTGATGACGTCGTGTTCGCGGC
>NZ_JARAYJ010000097.1:0-2657 GCF_033794345.1 Streptomyces niveiscabiei | reverse complement strand
GTTGAGCAGATACAACAGACGCTCGGGCATCGCGCCGCCTTCGGGTCGTAAAGCCTTGGGCACAGCTCTGACCTCCTTGTTCCTGAGACTTGAGCAGTTTCGGGAGAAGCCTCACCGAGAGCTGACGGCGGCGGTACGCCGTTCATCCGCCGTCCGGCAGCGCGTGAAACGGCGGCGGGACGGCGTACCGCCGCAGCTCGCCGCCGATGAAGCTGACGAGTCCAATGCTGTCGGGAACGAGGAACGGCGACGGAGGCGGTGAACGAAGAACGCTTCTGTGAGCGGGCGCCGGTACGGCGTCATTGGTTGAACTTGGCCGGCAGCGCCGAGCCCTCGGGCCTCGCGCGCAGGCATGTACGCCAGGCTCTCGATGAGTGCGCCGCACCGGAACGGATCGAGGACGCCGTACTGGTCGTCTCGGAGCTCGTGGGCAACACCGTCAGGCACACGATCGGCGGACCGGACTGCATGTGCGTCGAGGTGTACGCAAACGCGGCGGTGCTCTGGGTCCACGACTCGGGACGGGATGCGTCAGCGCTACGGCCCGGGCGGCGACGGCGTCTCCGGACGAGCTGACGGACAGCGGGCTCGGGCTGTTCCTCATCGAGGAACTGACCGCCGGATGGCTGGTCCGGCCGACCGCGATCGGCAAGGAGGTCGTCGTGGTTCTCCCGCTGGACGCTGGTGGGTTACCCGAGGGGGATGTTCTTCCGTACCTCCCAGCGGTACGTCCGTCCCTCGCGGCGGAGTTCGACCAACTGGACGGCGGGTACGGAGAGTTCGACCGCCGGGAGCACACGAAGCCGTGAGACCGTCTCGACGACGGGAGCGGCGGGACGACGGCGGTTGTTGTAGGCAAGGCTCAGGTGGGGGCGGAAAGCAGACGTCGGCTTCCCGGAGGCCAGACCAACGCCTCGCCCCGCTTCGACGAGCGCCTGGTGGAGCCGGAGCAGGGGTTCCCAGGGGCCGAGGGACAGGCGGACGGCGCCTCGGGAGCCGGCCAACGGCATGGCGCGCACGGAGAACGCGGCGGGCAGGAGCGCTTCCGCGTCCTGGGCAAGGCTGCCCAATTGGCCGGAGGAGACGTCGTCCGGTGCTCCCACTCGGGCCAGGGTGATGTGCAGCCCGTCCAGCGGGACTAGGTCAAGGCCGAGCGGCGCCAGTTCCTCCTGGCAGTGCCCGACAAGAGCCGCAAGCCGCCGGTCGTCCGGAAAGGTCAGCATCCAGTAGTACGCACGGCTGCCGTCCGCCCAGCCGGGGCGTGACCAGTGGTCGGTCAACTCGTCGAGCGTGCTGAACGCCGCCCAGTCGTGGACCGCGATGACAGCCGGATCGTGCGGATCGGCAGGAGGTTCGGCGGGGAAGGCGGCGGGATCGGTACTGAGCAGGGACACCCGTCGTACTCCTTCGGTTTCACACCGGCCTTTACGACGCGCAGGACGCCATGGCCAGGGTCACCGGCCACGAACTCCAGATCCGGCACTCGTCGCCATAATCGCGTACCTGCGGGCGATCACGCCACGGCGCCGCCTGCTTTCGCAAGTCACGGGACCGCTGGTAGACGGAGCTGATCGGCGTGTCCGCGCAGAACCGCAGGGCCTCCAGCCCCAGCGTCATCGCATGATCGACCTCGGGAACGCGCTGCTGCAACAGCGCGGTGGCGACATCGAGACGTCCAAGTGAACGGCTCCACACGGAGGCCGAGTGCTCCACCAGATCGTCGATCTGCCCGGCAGCCCGCAGCACCTGGGCGGTGTTGCGCAGCGCCACGTGCGACGTGACGGCGTTGGCCAGCGTCCGGGCCCGCTCGTACGGCTCGAAAGAGATGCAAGGAGTCAGTCCGGCGGGGACCTCGTGAAGGTCTGAGAGGCGGAGAGCCTGTCCGATGACCTGCTCGACGGCCCGGCGGTCGCCGGTCTTGCCCAGTGCCCGAGCCCTGCCGTTGACGAGCAGGCGGATCGACTGCACGTGGCGCGGAGCGCGCTCGACGGCAGCGGCGGCGCAGGCGTCCGCCTCGCCGTAACGGCCTGCGTAGTACAGGCCGAAGGAGAGCGTGCCGCGCGCCCAGAGTTCGGTGTCCAGGTCGCCGATCTCGCGGCTGAGGTCCCGGGCTTCGGTTCCGTACGCCTCCGCGAGCGCGAAGTCTCCCGTGTTCACGGCCATGTAGCCGAGCAGGCCGGACGCGCGGGCGGCGAGGCGGAAGAGTTCACGGCGGGTGGCCGGGGGCTGGTGGCCGTCGAGGAGAGTGTGGGTGAGCCGCCGCACCTGGCGGACCTGGGGGCGAAGGACGTACGGCCCGTCCTATTCGTACCGTTCGGTGACTTGCTCCAGGGAGGAGCCGAGGAAAGCGAGCGTGGCACCGTCGGCGTTGCCTGTCGTGAGCTGCCGCGTCCGGGCGGCGATGTCCAACGGGTTCTCGTCGGCTTCGCGTTGGTGGGGTGGGATCGGTGTCTGCCGCTGTGCGGACGGGTCCACCGCAAGGCTGTCGTCCGTCGTCGTGAACAGTTCGGATACGGGTCTACCCAGCATGTGCTCCAGCACCCGGCAGGCATCAGGACGTGAGGTTCCCCCGCTGCGCGAGAGATGTTGATCAGCTGGTCAGGAGGGGTTGACGGGTGTTCAGGTTCGTTGGTTCGGTCGTCGCCCGCTCGGCGTAG
>NZ_JARAYJ010000096.1:0-2728 GCF_033794345.1 Streptomyces niveiscabiei | reverse complement strand
CTACGCCGAGCGGGCGACGACCGAACCAACGAACCTGAACACCCGTCAACCCCTCCTGACCAGCTGATCAACATCTCTCGCGCAGCGGGGGAACCTCACCCGCCCGATTGATCGCAATCGAGACAAGGGAAGTTTACTGATGAGCTCGAACGAAGCAGTAGCCGAACCATCCAGCCCGGCCCCGTTATCCGTCACAGCCGGTCTAGGTGCAGCCGTAATCGCCGCCTGCCCCACAACCCCGTCCCCGCACGCGCCGTGGGTCTGGGTGACTGTCGTGGTCATCGTGATCCTGTCGCTCAGGTCGAAGACGTTGAAGCAGCACCTCGCCTGAATCCAGTCACCCTTGGGGCGACCGTTCAGCTGCGGTCGAACCGGTCGCCCCTTTCCCGTCTCGGAGGTCCCCTTCTCATCCGAGGGGGACCTCCACCCCGGCGTGCAGGAAGTGGAAGCCATGCCTGAAGCAGCTACGGATACAGACTTTCCGGACGTCCAGTTCCCCTGGGGGGACTTGTCCGCTGTCACCCGGACGGTTTGGGCGAAGTCCGACATCAAGTCGGCCAGCTGGCTACCCCTGTGGCGTCACATGGCCGACTCCGGGGCGGTAAGCAGTCGTCTATGGTCGGAATGGCTACCCCGTTCGATCAAGAAATTGGTGACGGAGGAGCTCCCGGGCGGAGAGGACGACGCCCATAGGCTCGTCCGATTCCTGGCCAGTGTTCATGACGTGGGGAAGTCCACCCCCGCTTTCGCCTGCCAGGTCGATTCTCTGGCCGGTCCAATGCGTGACTCCGGGCTGGAAATGCCGCTCGCCAAGGATTTCGGGCTGGATCGCCGGATAGCGCCTCACGGTCTGGCTGGGCAGTTGCTGCTCCAGGAGTGGATGGCCGAGCGTTTCGGCCTGCGCGGACGGGTGTCGGGGCAGTTCGCGGTGGTGGTCGGAGGCCACCACGGAACGTTCCCCGATCATGAGCAGATCCACGACCTCCAGCTCCGTCCTCATCTGATCCGGCACCCCGGACCAAGTGAGGAGGTGTGGCGGCGAGCCCAGTTCGAGTTGATGGACGCGTGTGCGGTCGCGGCCGGCGTGACCGGCAAGGTGTCGGAGTGGGGGGAGGTACGGCTGTCGCAGCCCGCGCAGGTGGTGCTGACGGCGGTAGTGATCCTCGCGGACTGGATCGCGAGTTCACCTGAGCTGTTTCCCTACGACCCTGAGACGTGGACGCCGGTGGGGCCGGTGAGCGAGCGGCGTCGGCTTGCTGCCGCCTGGACGGGATTGGATCTTCTTCCGCCGTGGGCGCCGGAGGAACCCGGTCAACCGGCCGATGAGTTGTTCGGGCTGCGGTTTGACCGGTTGAAAGGCATGGCCGTTCGGCCGGTTCAGGCAGAGGCCGTCCGCATGGCCAGGGAGATGCCCGCACCCGGAATGCTGGTGATCGAGGCGCCGATGGGTGAGGGGAAGACGGAGGCAGCGCTCGCGGCGGTGGAGATCCTGGCGGCGCGGTCGGAGGCGGGCGGAGTGCTGGTGGCGTTGCCGACGCGGGCGACGGGGGACGCGATGTTCCCCCGTCTGCTCGAGTGGCTGGAGAACCTCCCGGACATCGGTAGGGCCGGGCATTCCGTCGTGCTCGCCCATGCGAAGGCTGCTCTCAACGATGTGTGGGCGGGCCTTCTGCGCCAGGGACGGCGGATGATCGTCGCGGTCGACCCGAACGACCAGGAGAGGGAGGAACTCGACTCCCGGTCCCGGCACGCGAAGCCTGCCGGGTTTCACGCTCATCAGTGGCTGCGGGGCCGTAAGAAGCAGTTGCTGGCCTCGTTCGCGGTGGGAACCATCGACCAGGTGCTGTTCGCCGGCCTGAAGAGCCGTCATCTGGTGCTGCGGCATCTGGCGGTGGCGGGCAAGGTGGTGGTGATCGACGAAGCACACGCGTACGACGCCTACATGGGCCGCTATCTGGACCGAGTTCTGGAGTGGCTGGCGGCTTACCGGGTACCGGTCGTCGTGCTCTCGGCGACACTGCCGTCGGACCGCAGGCGTGCGCTGGTGGCTGCGTACACCGGTTCCCCGGACAGCAGCAGCGTGGAAACGGCTCCCGATGCTTACCCGTTGATCACCGCAGCTTCGCCGGGCCACCCGGTACTGACCGTGCGTCCCCCGGCGGCCTCCGGAAGGAAAACCACCGTCGTCGTGGAACGCACGGACGACGACCTGGCCTCGTTGGCGGACCGTCTGGAACGTGAACTCTCCGACGGCGGCTGCGTGTTGGTTGTACGGAACACGGTGGACCGGGTCCTGGAGACCGCATCCGTGTTGCGGGCGCGGCTGGGGGACGAGGCGGTCACCGTGGCCCACTCCCGTTTCCTCGCGGCGGACCGAGCGGCCAACGACGCCGACCTGCTGCGGCGTTTCGGCCCGGACGGCGGTCAACGACCGTACCGGCATGTCGTAGTGGCCAGCCAGGTCGCGGAGCAGTCCCTCGACGTGGACTTCGATCTTCTGGTCACCGATCTGGCGCCGGTGGACCTGGTGTTGCAGCGAATGGGACGGCTGCACCGGCATCTCCGCAACCGGCCGACCCGTCTGGCTCAGGCGCGTTGTCTGATCACCGGCGTGGACTGGGAAGCCGCCCTCCCGCAGCCGGTGGCGGGGACGATCGCCGTCTACCGCAGCGAGTTCATCCTGTTGCGTTCGCTGGCCGTGCTCGGCCCGTTCCTCGACGGCAGGGCG
>NZ_JARAYJ010000095.1:0-2730 GCF_033794345.1 Streptomyces niveiscabiei | reverse complement strand
CCACCTGGAGGATGTGGACGTCGAGGATCGTGCGGGTCACCGGGATTCCGTTTCTTCTCGGTCGGCTGGGGGTCATTCGCCCGCGTCGTCGGTCACGAAGTCGACGTCAGGGGCGGGCGGTTGCTGGGCTTCCTCGTCGTCATCGGAGGCGGCCGTCCTGTGGCCGCGGTGGAATTCGCGGCCCCAGGCGCGGCGGACGTCGGCCTGCCGCTCGCTGTCCTGCCATAGGTCGAGTTCGTCGGCCAGCCGTCCGTAGTCCAGCGGGATGCGGGCTTCGCGCAGCAGCAGGACGATCTCCCGCAGGCGGCGGCCCAGGACGTCGATGTCGGAGGAGGTGCCCAGGCGTACGAAGCGTTTACGCAGGGTGGAGTTGGCGTTCTCGACGGCTCCTTGGACGTCGTCCGGCGCGGGGGCCTCCGTGCCCTTCTCCTGGGCGAGTTTGCGTACGGCGCGGCCCAGGGACCAGCCGCGGACGTGCATCGCCTCGTCGCGCAGCGACTGCTGGTGGAGCGCCCACAGGGTCACGGCGAGGTGCACCGCCCGGTCCTCGCGTTCCTCCTGCGCCTCGCGCTCGTGGCGCTTTCGGGAGACGAAGTAGCGTGCGGTGTCGTCGCTCTCCTCCCGCTGTTTCTCGCGGAGTTCGGTGAGGGCTTCGAGGTCGTCGAGTCCCCAGCTGGTGGGTGAGGCATGGGGTTCGCGGCCTGCTTCCCGCCGCAGCCGGGCGACGGCGGCCACGGCTGCCGCGTTGTCCTTGCGGTAGCCGCCCTGCAACCGCTCCACGGTCTTGCGGGCGGCTTCCTCGGCGAGAGACCGGGGCTCGTCCTTGTCCTTCGCCTTGGCTTTGGCCGCCTGGGTCGTCGTACTCATGAATCGCTCTCCGTGCGTAGGGGGCCCAGGACCTTGTGGAGGCGCAGGCGGAAGAACTGGTCGGCGCGGGCCGCGTCCATCAGGCGGATGCCGAGGCCGGGTACGTCGGTGAGGCGGCCCTCGTCGGCGGCGGGGCCGGCGGAGTCGAGGAGTTGCCGGCCGAGGCGCAGCAGGTGGCGGTGGACGGTGGTCTTCCACTCCCGGCGTGCCGTCTCCAGGTCGGGGAAGCTGAGCAGGTCCTTCAGCCAGGCCCGGTACGGCCCGTCCAGAGTGCCGAAACCCAGGTCGCGGGCGCTCGCTTGGGGAGTCGCCGGATCGGTGCCCGCAGCACGGGCCAGGTTCGCCGCGAGATGCCCCAGGGCGACCACGGCCAGCTCCGCGTCACTCACGGCGTCGACCGCAGCCGCGCCGTAGAACCGGTTCGTCTCGTGCAAGGTGACCACGGGCAGCACCACGGAGTCGTCCGTGATCTCGTCCACCACCGACTGCTGCGTCCCGTACACCGCGCCCACCAGCCGCAGCCGCACCAGCGTCCCCGCCGGGATCTCGCTCGCGGTGATCACCTTCGTGAACCAGCGGGCCACCCCCGCGCGCAGGACACGGTCGGGTTCACCTCGCCGGCCGTCGTCGGCAGCCTGACGGCGAGCCGGAAGCAGCGCCTCCAGACCACGCCAGGCCGCCCGGCTCGGGTCGTGCCGCAACGGCGTGTAGAACGGCGTACGGCCCTGCTTCTTCTCCTGGATCTCGCTGCGCCGCCAGCTCGACATCGGCTCGCACGTCCACGGCGCCGCGAGCGTGAGGGGGTCGCCGTAACCGAGGACCACTCCGGTTACGACGCCGGCCTCTGCATGCAGACGGATGCGGCGGGACTGCCACGTGTAGAGGTCCCGCAGGCCGGTGGGAGCGGCACGCTCGCGTTCGCCGGGGCCCAAGGGCTCCGCCCGACGCCAGACCGGCAGATCCTTCACCGTACGGTCGTCGAAACCGGCCTCCGGCTCCTCCAGGGCGATCAGGTTGAGCAGCAGCGTCTCCCGGAAGGTGGCGCCCTCGGCGAAGACCCCGCCGAGGTGGCCCAGCGAACCGACTCCGAGCGGGTATACCTTTCCCGCCTTGCCCCTGTCGTCGCCCGCCATCGCAGACTTGATACCGGACGTGTCGAAGGCGTGCGCGTGCACCAACCAGCGGGCCGCCTCCGCGTACGACAGCGCATCGACGCTCGGACGGCGCATGGTGAAGAACTGCTCGCCCACCGGGACGTCCGCGACGATCCGGCTGAGCGGCGCGACCTCGTGCTTCGCCGTGTGCAGACCTGCGACCTGGTAGAAGGGGCGCTCAGAGTCGAACAGGTCGAACAGATCCTGGTGCTGGGCGAGATAGTCCGCCACAGCGGCGAACGGGTCCGCCGACAGCCACAGGTCCTCCCAGTCCTCGATCTCCGCCGGACCGTCCAGCGCGTCGTACAGGACGGCGAGCAGGAGCCTCAGCAGAGCGATCTCCTGCGTCGGGACATCACCCACCAACCGGCGTACGGAATCGGCCTGTTGGAAGAGGTCGCGGAGGGAGAGCTGCGCGGTCGTACCGTCCGTGCGCTGAACCGGCAGCCATGGCTCGACGGCCAGGTTGAAGGAGGGCGGCCCCGGCGGTTTCTCGCTCACCGTGACCGTCTCGGGTTCCCGGCTAAGCCCTCGGTCGTCTGGCAGTTGCTCGTCGTCCCCACCTTCTTTCTCCCCTGTCCCCGCTTGTCCGTCCGCAGCGATCGCGTCGGCGGACGTCACCCGCAGGCCGTCCGTGCGGCTGTAGGTGAGAACGAAGCCTGCCAGAGAGGTCTGACAATCCGGGTCCAGAACGAGAATCAACTCCCCT
>NZ_JARAYJ010000094.1:0-2745 GCF_033794345.1 Streptomyces niveiscabiei | reverse complement strand
CCACCTGGAGGATGTGGACGTCGAGGATCGTGCGGGTCACCGGGATTCCGTTTCTTCTCGGTCGGCTGGGGGTCATTCGCCCGCGTCGTCGGTCACGAAATCGACCTCAGGGGCGGGTGATTGCGGGGCTTCCTCGTCGTTCTTGGACGCGGCAGTCTTGTACACGCGGTGGAACTCGCGGCCCCAGGCGCGGCGGACGTCGGCCTGCCGTTCACCGTCCTGCCAGCGGTCGAGTTCGCCGGCCAGCCGCCCGTAGTCCACGGGGATGCGGGCCTCGCGCAGCAGCAGCACGATCTCCCGCAGACGGCGGCCCAGGACGTCGATGTCGGAGGAGGTGCCCAGGCGTACGAAGCGTTTACGCAGGGCGGAGCTGGCGTTCTCCACAGCACCTTGAACGTCGTCCGCCGCAGGGGCCTCCGTGCCCTTCTCCTGGGCGAGCCGCCGTACCGCTCGGCCCAGCGACCAGCCACGGACGTGCATTGCCTCGTCACGCACCGACTGCTGGTGGAGCGCCCACAGGGTCACCGCCAGGTGCACCGCCCGGTCCTCGCGCTCCTCCTGCATCTCGCGTTCGCGGCGCTTGCGCGAGACGAACCAGTGCGCGGTGTCGTCGCTCTCCTCCCGCTGTTCCGCGCGGAGCTTGGTGAGAACTTCCAGGTCGTCGATCCCCCAACTGGTGGGGGAGGCGTGGGGTTCGCGGCCTGCTTCCCGCCGCAGCCTCGCGACGGCTGCCACGGCTGCCGCGTTGTTCTCACGGTAGCCGTACTGCAACCACTCCACGGTCTTCCGGGCGGCCTTTTCGGCGAGGGAAAGGAGCTCGTCCTTGGTTTTGGCCGTCCTGGTCGTCGTGCTCATGAATCGCTCTCCGTGCGTTCGGCGGAAAGGGGGCCCAGGACCTTGTAGAGGCGCAGGCGGAAGAACTGGTCGGCGCGGCTGACATCCATCAGCCGGACACCGAGGCCGGGTACGTCGGTGAGGCGGCCCTCGTCGGCGGCGGGTCCGGCGGAATCGAGGAGTTGCTGGCCGAGGCGCAGCAGGTGGCGGTGGACGGTGTTCTTCCACTCCTGGCGTGCCGTCACCAGGTCAGGGAAGCTGAGCAGGTCCTTCAGCCAGGCCCGGTACGGCCCGTCCAGGGTGCCGAAACCCAGGTCGCGGGCGCTTGCTTGGGGAGTTGCCGGATCGGTGCCCGCGGCACGGGCCAGGTTTGCCGCGAGATGCCCCAGGGCGACCACGGCCAGCTCCGCGTCACTCACGGCGTCGACCGCAGCCGCGCCGTAGATCTGGTTCGTCTCGTGCAGGGCGACGACGGGCAGCACTACGGAGTCGTCCACGATCTCGTCCACCACCGACTGCTGCGTGCCGTACACCGCACCCACCAGCCGCAGCCGCACCAGCGTTCCCGCCGGGATCTCACTCGCGGTGATCACCTTCGCGAACCAACGAGCCACCCCGGAACGCAACACCCGGTCTGGCTCACCGCGCCGACCATCGTCGGACACCTGCCGCCGCGCCGGAAGCAACGCCTCCAAACCACGCCACGCCGCCCTACTCGGGTCGTGCCGCAACGGCGTGTAGAACGGCGTACGGCCCTGCTTCTTCTCCTGCGCCTCGCTGCGCCGCCAGCTCGACATCGGCTCGCACTTCCAGGGGGCGGCGAGCGTGAGGGGGTCGCCGTAACCGAGGACCACACCCGTCACGGCACCCGCCTGCGCGTCCAGCCGGATACGGCGGGACTGCCACGTGTAGAGATCCCGGAGACCGACGGGCGCCGACCGGCCGTCGACGCTCTCGCGCTCCCCGGGACCTAGGGGTTCCGGTCGCCGCCAGACCGGCAGGTCCTTCACCGCGCGGTCGTCGAAGCCGGCCTCCGGTTCCTCCAGGGCGATGAGGTTGAGCAGCAGCGTCTCCCGGAAGGTGGCGCCCTCGGCGAAGACCCCGCCGAGATGCCCCAGCGACCCCACCCCGAGCGGATAGACCTTGCCCGCCTTGGCCCGGTCGTCGCCGACCATCGCGGACTTGATGCCCGACGTGTCGAAAGCGTGCGCGTGCACCAGCCAGCGGGCCGCCTCCGCGTACGACAGCGCCTCGACGCCCGGACGGCGCATGGTGAAGAACGCCTCGCCCACCGGGACGTCCGCGACGATCCGGCTAAGCGGCGCGACCTCGTGCTTCGCGGTGTGCAACCCGGCGACCTGGTAGAAGGGGCGCTCAGAGTCGAACAGGTCGAAGAGATCCCGGTGTTGGGCGAGATAGTCCGCCACGGCCGCGAACGGGTCCGCCGACAGCCACAGGTCTTCCCAGTCCTCGATCTCCGCCGGACCGTCCAGCGCGTCGTGGAGGATCGCGAGCAGGAGCCTCAGCAGGGCGATCTCCTGCGTCGGAACGTCACCCACCAACCGCCTTACAGAATCCGCCTGTTGGAAGAGGTCGAGGAGGGAGAGCTGCGCGGTCGTGCCGTCCGAACGCTGAACCGGCAGCCACGGCTCGACGGCCAGGTTGAAGGAAGGCGGCCCCGGCGGCGCGGGTGGTTCCTCGCTCACCGCGCCCCTCTCGGGTTCCTGGCTAAGCCGTCGGTCGTCCGGCACCTGCTCGTCGTCCCCACCCTCTTCCTCCGTCTCCGCTTGTCCGTCCGCGGCGATCGCGTCAGCGGACGTCACCCGCAGGCCGTCCGTGCGGCTGTAGGTGAGAACGAAGCCTGCCAGAGAGGTCTGACAATCCGGGTCCAGAACGAGAATCAACTCCCCT
>NZ_JARAYJ010000093.1:0-3160 GCF_033794345.1 Streptomyces niveiscabiei | reverse complement strand
CTGGCCCCTGTTCGACGTCCGCGCCGTGCACTACACGGCAGCGGACGGAGAGCGCCGTACGCGGATCGGGGTCAGCCTGGACAACCTGGTCCTCGACGGCCTCAGCATGATGACGGTCTTCACCGAGCTGGGCGCCCTCTACGCCGACCCCGACGCCGAACTCCCTGCCGTGGAGGCGACGTTCCGGGACTACCTGGCCTCGGTGCGGCCCGCGCCCGAGACGCTGGACGCCGACCGGGCGTACTGGCGCGAGCGGCTGCCCGAGCTGCCCCCGGCGCCCCGGCTGCCCCTCCTGCGCGACCCCGCCACGCTGGGCCGGCCCCGTTTCGCGCGCACCTCGGGGGAGCTCGGCGCGGAGCGCTGGCAGCGGCTCAAGGCGCGGGCGCGCGAGCACGGCGTCACCCCGTCGGCGCTGCTCCTGGCCGTCTACGCGGAGGTGCTCGGCGCCTGGAGCGAGAGCCCCGAACTGACCGTCAACCTCACCCTGTTCGACCGGCAGGAGATCCACCCGGACATCAACCGGGTGCTGGGCGACTTCACCTCGCTGCTGCTCGCCGCGCACCGGCCGCGGGCGGGCGAGGACTGGCTGACCCGGGTGCGCGGGCTCCAGGAGCAGCTGTGGCGCGACCTGGACCACCGCTCGGTGTCCGCCGTGTGGGTGATGCGGGAGCTGGCCCGCGCCCGCGGGGAGCGGGACGCGGCCGTGCCGGTGGTGTTCACCAGCGCGCTCGGCGTCGACGACGGCGTGTCCATGGACGCGCCGGACGGGTTCCCGGCGCGCGTGTGGGGGGTCAGCCAGACCCCGCAGGTGTGGCTCGACCTCCAGGTGTACGAGGGCCGGGACGGGTCGCTGCGCCACCAGTGGGACGCGGTGCGGGAGCTGTTCCCGGGCGGGCTCGTCGAGACGATGTCCGCCGCGTTCGGGACGCTGCTGCGCCGCCTGTGCGACGGCGACTGGCGTGCGCCCCGGCCCGCCCTGCTGCCCGACGGGCAGCGCGCGGTGCGCGAGCGCGTCAACGCCACGGGGCTGCCCGGCGGCCGGCGCGCCCTGCACCTGCCGTTCTTCGACCGGGCCGCCGCCGATCCGCGCCCCGCCGCGCTGCTGTGGGGCGCGGACGGGGTCATGACCCGGGGTGAGCTGCGCGAGCGTGCGCTGCGCGTCGCCGCCGCGCTGGCGGCGCGCGGGGTCGTCCCCGGGGACACGGTCGCCGTGTCGCTGCCCAAGGGCCCGGACCAGGTCGCCGCCGTGCTCGGGGTGGCCGCCGCCGGGGCGGCGTACGTGCCCGTCGGCGCCGACCAGCCGCCGGTGCGGCGCGAGCGGATACTGCGGGCGTCGGGGGCGCGCTGCGTCGTGGACGCGGGCTTCCTCGCCGAGCCACTGCCCGAGCCGCTGGCGGCGCCCGTGGCGAGCGACCCGGACGCGTGCGCGTACGTCATCTTCACCTCGGGGTCCACGGGTGAGCCCAAGGGCGTCGAGGTGACGCACCGGGCCGCCGCGAACACCGTGGAGGACATCACCGAACGGCACGGCATCGGCCCCGCCGACCGGGTCCTTGCGGTCTCCGCGCTCGACTTCGACCTGTCCGTGTACGACGTGTTCGGGCTGCTCGGCGCGGGCGGCGCGCTCGTGCTGGTCGCCGAGGACGAGCGCCGTGACGCCCAGCGCTGGCGTGATCTGGCCGTGCGGCACGGCGTCACCGTCTGGAACTCGGTGCCGATGCTCCTGGACATGCTGCTCACGGCCTCCGCCGGGCAGGCGCCGCCGGGGCTGCGCGTCGCGCTGGTCTCCGGCGACTGGGTGCCGCTCGACCTGGCCGGGCGGCTGGCCGGGGCGTCCCGGGGCCTCTGCGGGCTGACCGCGATGGGCGGCGCGACCGAGGCCGCGATCTGGTCCAACGCCTACGACGCCACGGACGGCGCCCCGGAGGGCTGGCCCTCGGTGCCGTACGGGACTCCGCTGCGCGGTCAGCGGTTCCGGGTCGTCGGGCCGCTCGGCGAGGACTGCCCGGACTGGGTGCCGGGCGAGCTGTGGATCGGCGGGGCCGGGGTGGCCACCGGCTACCGGGGCGACCCGGAGCGCACCGCCGACCGGTTCGTGACGGACGCCGGGGAGCGCTGGTACCGCACCGGCGACCTGGGCCGCTACCGGCCCGGCGGGCTGCTGGAGTTCCTGGGGCGCCGTGACCATCAGCTGAAGATCCGCGGCCATCGCACCGAGCTCGGCGAGGTCGACGCGGCGCTCCTCGCGCAGCCGGGCGTCGCCCGTGCGGTGACCGTGGCGACCGGGCCGCGCGGGCAGCAGCGGCTGACCGCCTTCGTGGTGCCCGAGGGCGCCCTCGACCTGGCCGGGCTGGAGCGGCGGCTCCCGGAGCGGCTGCCCGCGCACGCCGTGCCCTCCGCGTTCGTCCCGCTGCCCGAGGGGCTGCCGCTGACGGCCAACGGCAAGGTGGACCGGGCCGCGCTGGCCGCGTGGGCGGAGTCGGCCGGCGTGCCGTCGGGCGGGGACACGGAGCCGAGCGGGCCGGTGGAGGAGCTGGTCGCCGCCGTGTGGCGGGAGCTGCTGGGCGCCGGACGGGTCGGCAGGGACGACGACTTCTTCGCGCTCGGCGGCGACAGCCTGCTCGCGACCCGTCTCGTGGCCCGGCTGCGCGAGGCCGGGCTGAGCGGGGCCCGTATCGCGGGCCTGTTCACGCGCCCCGTGCTCAAGGACTACGCCGCCACACTCACCCTCGATGCCGAACAGCCCCTGACAGCACCGGGGTTGGTGCTCGACCCGGAGCACGCGCACGAGCCGTTCCCGGCGACCGACGTGCAGCGGGCGTACTGGATCGGGCGGACGGCGCAGCTGGATCTGGGCGGCGTCGGCTCGCACTACTACAGCGAGACGGACGAGGAGCACGCCGACGTCGCCGCCCTGGAGCGGGCCTGGCGGCGGCTGATCGACCGGCATCCGATGCTGCGGGCCGTGTTCGACGAGGACGGACGGCAACAAGTCCTCGCCTCCGTACCCGAGTTCACGATCCCCGTCGCGGAGGGCGAGGAACAGCTCGCCGTCCTGCGCGAGGAGATGTCCCACCAGGTCCTCGACCCGTCCCGCTGGCCCCTGTTCGACGTCCGCGCCGTGCACTACACGGCAGCGGACGGAGAGCGCCGTACGCGG
>NZ_JARAYJ010000092.1:0-3202 GCF_033794345.1 Streptomyces niveiscabiei | reverse complement strand
CGCGTTCGCAGCCCTGTTGGCGGACGAAGGTGTGACGGTCCTCAACCAGACCCCGTCGGCCTTCTACCAGCTGCCTTCCGACGCTTCCGGCCTCTCTCTACGCTATGTGATCTTCGGCGGTGAGGCTTTGGAGCCCGCCCGTCTGGCGGACTGGTACGCCCACCACGCGGACGATGCTCCGGTGCTCGTCAACATGTACGGCATCACCGAGACGACCGTGCACGTCACCTATGAGGCCCTCGACGCCGCATCCACCGGACAGCCGTCCAGCGTCATCGGTACGGCCATTCCCGATCTGCGCGTCTACGTCCTGGACGAGCGCCTCAACCCCGTACCGCCGGGCGTGGCAGGGGAGTTGTACGTGGCCGGGGCCGGGCTCGCGCGCGGGTATCTGCGGCGGCCGGGGCTGTCGGCGGAGCGGTTCGTCGCAGACCCGTACGGCCTGCCGGGAACCCGTATGTACCGCTCCGGCGACGTCGTGCGCTGGAACGCGCGCGGCACCCTGGAGTTCGTCGGACGCGCTGACGACCAGGTCAAAGTCCGGGGATTCCGGATCGAGTTGGGCGAGATCGAGGCAGCGCTCGCAGTACACCCCGAGGTCGCGCAGGTCGCCGTGCTCGCCCGGCAGGACCGCGCCGACGACACGCGGCTCGTCGCGTACGTCGTCCCCGCGCCCGGGAAGGTCGCGCACTCGGCGACGCTGCGGCAGCACCTGCGGGAGCGGCTCCCGGAGTACATGGTGCCGAGCGCGTTCGTCGCGCTGGACGCCCTGCCGCTGACCGCCAACGGCAAGCTGGACCGGCGTGCGCTGCCCGAACCGCAGGTCGGGGCCGTCGGCTCCGGGCGGGCGCCGCGCACCCCGCAGGAGCAGATCCTGTGCGAGCTGTTCGCGGAGATCCTCGGCGTCCCCGAGGCCGGCGTGGACGACAACTTCTTCGACCTGGGCGGCCATTCGCTCCTCGCGACCCGCCTCGTGGCCCGGGTCCGCGTCACCCTCGGCGTGGAACTCGAACTGCGCGCCCTGTTCGAGGCCGCGACCCCCGCCGGGCTCGCCGCGAGCCTCGCCGCCGCCGGACAGGCCCGCCTCGCCCTCGACGCCTCGACGTCACGCCCCGAACTGATCCCGCTGTCGTTCGCCCAGCGGCGCCTGTGGTTCCTGCACCAACTGGAGGGCGAGAGCGCCAACTACAACATCCCGCTGGCCTGGAGGCTCCAAGGCCCCCTGGACCGGGCGGCATTGGAGACCGCGCTCGCTGACGTCGTCGGACGCCACGAGAGCCTGCGGACCGTCTACCCGCAGGTCGACGGCGTTCCGTACCAGCGGATCCTGGACCCGGACGAGGCGCGGCTCCCGCTGCGGGGCGGGAACCTCACCGAGGACACGATCGACGCCGTCCTGGCCGAGGCCCTCCGGTACGCCTTCGACCTGGCCGTCGAACTCCCCCTGTACGCCCAGCTGTTCGAGGTCACCGAGGGCGAGCACGTGCTGCTGCTGGTGATCCACCACATCGCGGGCGACGGCTGGTCCCTCGGCCCGCTCGCCCAGAACCTCGCAGACGCGTACGCGGCCCGCTGCCGGGGGGAGGAGCCGGTCTGGGCCGAACTCCCCGTCCAGTACGCCGACTACACGCTCTGGCAGCATCAACTCCTCGGTGACGCACAGGACTCCGAGAGCCTCTTCGCCCGCCAGGCCGCCTACTGGACGCGGACCCTCGCCGGGCTCCCCGAACAGATCCAGCTCCCCACCGACCGGCCCCGCCCGGCCGTCGCCTCCCACCAGGGCGGCTTCGTCCGCGTCCGCCTCGACGCCGAACTCCACCACGAACTCCGCGAGTTGGCCCGAGCGCACGGCACCAGCCTCTTCATGGTCCTGCACGCCGGGCTCGCCGGGCTCCTCGACAAGCTCGGCGCGGGCGAGGACCTCCCCGTCGGCACCCTCATCGCGGGCCGCACCGACCAGGCCCTCGACGACCTGATCGGCTACTTCGTCAACACCCTCGTCCTGCGCGGCGACACCTCGGGCGACCCCACCTTCGCGGAGCTTCTCGCCCGCGTCCGCGACGTTTCCCTGGCCGCCTACGCCCACCAGGACCTGCCCTTCGAGTACCTCGTCGAGGCCCTCAACCCGGCCCGCTCGCTCTCCCACCACCCGCTGTTCCAGGTGATGCTGGTCCTCCAGAACGCGCCCCGGGCCGACTTCGCCCCGCCCGGACTGACCACCAGCACCGTCCAGCTCACCACCACCACCTCCAAGCTGGACCTCATCTTCTCCATGTCCGAACGCCACACGGACGACGGAGACCCCGAAGGCATCGACGGCTTCGTCGAGTTCGCCGGCGACCTCTACGACACCGGCACCGTCCAGAGCATGGTCGACCGCTGGATCCGGGTCCTCCGGGCCGGAGTCACCGACGTCCGGGTCCGGCTGAGCCAGATCGACGTCCTGTCGGCCGACGAACGCACCGCCCTCCTGCCCACCCCGGTCCCGGCACCGGGCGGCGACCTCGTGTCCCTCTTCGAGGCCCAAGCACGGGACCAGGCCGACGCGTTGGCCGTCGTCGCGGGCGCGGACCGTCTGACGTACGGCGAACTCAACGCCCGTGCCAACCGCTTGGCCCACTGGCTGATCGAACATGGCGTCGGGGCGGAGGACTTCGTCGCTCTCGCCCTGCCGCGTTCGGCGGACCTCGTCGTCGCGATCCTGGGCGTCCTCAAGTCCGGAGCCGCGTACCTGCCGCTCGACCCCGACTACCCCGCCGCGCGCCGGGAGTTCATGGTCGAGGACACCCAACCGGCGTTGGTGCTGGACGACTTGGGCGTGGTTGGGGAGGGGTACCCCGACACGGACCCCGGTGTACGGATCTTGCCGGACCATCCGGCGTACGTGATCTACACGTCCGGCTCGACCGGCCGCCCCAAGGGCGTGCTGATCCCGCACGGGAATGTGGTGCGGTTGTTCCGTGCTACGGACCAGTGGTTCGGGTTCGGCCCGGACGACGTGTGGACGTTATTCCACTCGTACGCGTTCGACTTCTCCGTCTGGGAACTGTGGGGCGCCCTGCTGCACGGTGGCCGGCTGGTGGTCGTGGACTACCACGTGTCCCGCAACCCTGTCGCGTTCGCAGCCCTGTTGGCGGACGAAGGTGTGACGGTCCTCAACCAGACCCCGTCGGCCTTCTACCAGCTGCCTTCCGACGCTTCC
>NZ_JARAYJ010000091.1:0-3256 GCF_033794345.1 Streptomyces niveiscabiei | reverse complement strand
CTGTTGAGGGAGCGGAACTCGCCTGTGGAAGTGCGCCCCGGGCAGACGCCCGCGCACTCCCAGCCGTTGATCCCCAACACCACGACGAGGGACACGATCCAACACCCTCCGGGGAGTGGTCCCCGCGCACGCGGGGTTGTTCCCGCGTACGTCGCCGGAGTCGGGGTCTACGGCACGTGGTCCCCGCGCACGCGGGGTTGTTCCCTCGTCCCCGACCTCTTGGCCGACGCCCAGCGGGTGGTCCCCGCGCACGCGGGGTTGTTCCCCCGACGGCGCCGACCCTCAACGGCGCCGTCATGTGGTCCCCGCGCACGCGGGGTTGTTCCCCCCACCCAGGCGAGCGGAGGCACCGGGGCGGGGTGGTCCCCGCGCACGCGGGGTTGTTCCCCAGCACCGCAAGGGCAACAGCACCTTCGCTTTGTGGTCCCCGCGCACGCGGGGTTGTTCCCGCGGTGACCCCGGTGGGGCCTGCGGGGACGGGGTGGTCCCCGCGCACGCGGGGTTGTTCCCCGTTCGCATACCTTGTCGAGTTGGCGGGTGAGGTGGTCCCCGCGCACGCGGGGTTGTTCCCCCCTGTCCGGTGGCCACGCGGTCGGACGACTAGTGGTCCCCGCGCACGCGGGGTTGTTCCCATCGGCCGCCGCCCGAATGGGCCTGCCCAGTAGTGGTCCCCGCGCACGCGGGGTTGTTCCCTCGACGGCGCGGGCGAAAGATGAAGGTGGGCGGTGGTCCCCGCGCACGCGGGGTTGTTCCTCGCCTACCTCTTCCCCGGCTACATCAAGATCGTGGTCCCCGCGCACGCGGGGTTGTTCCCGGCGCGCGCCGCGCGGCGAGGGCAGACATCCGGTGGTCCCCGCGCACGCGGGGTTGTTCCCGCGGCACCCGGGAACGGCTCGAACGACGGCGGGTGGTCCCCGCGCACGCGGGGTTGTTCCCAGTGTCCGAGGAGCTCGGCCGCTTCGTCGGGGGTGGTCCCCGCGCACGCGGGGTTGTTCCCGCGGCACCGCCCGCCGTGACCTCGCCGAGCTGGTGGTCCCCGCGCACGCGGGGTTGTTCCCTTCGACCGCCTCAGGGCATCAGCCCATGATCCGTGGTCCCCGCGCACGCGGGGTTGTTCCCCCCGACCTCTACGACGTGCCCTTGCTGTCCTTGTGGTCCCCGCGCACGCGGGGTTGTTCCCTTGCGCAAGGTCATCCCGCGGGACGAGCCGAGGTGGTCCCCGCGCACGCGGGGTTGTTCCAGGTTCACGGGTTCGATGTCGATATGCGCCGTGGTGGTCCCCGCGCACGCGGGGTTGTTCCCGAGCACGGCATCCGCGGTGGGCTCCGGCCCGAGTGGTCCCCGCGCACGCGGGGTTGTTCCCGACTCCTACGTCCGCCTCTCCCTGGTCCAGGGGTGGTCCCCGCGCACGCGGGGTTGTTCCCAAGCCCGTCTTGGACCGCTGTCCCGGCAACGGGTGGTCCCCGCGCACGCGGGGTTGTTCCCGTCCCGGCGGCCGTCTGCGCGACGATCACGCCGTGGTCCCCGCGCACGCGGGGTTGTTCCCGATCCCGTGGGATCGGGGGTGCTCAGCCTGTCGTAGTCCCCGCGCACGCGGGGTTGTTCCCCGTCCGTCATGGAGAGCATCCTTGATGAGCTGGTGGTCCCCGCGCACGCGGGGTTGTTCCCCTGGCCCCCACCGGCTGATCCCTCGATCGAGCGTGGTCCCCGCGCACGCGGGGTTGTTCCCTCGGGGTGTGTGCGGGCGTAGTGCCAGATCCGGTGGTCCCCGCGCACGCGGGGTTGTTCCCGAGCTGTTCGCCGCGACGGTCGCCGCCGCGTAGTGGTCCCCGCGCACGCGGGGTTGTTCCCCGGACAGGGTGGCCAAGGTGTCCCGGCCGGGGGTGGTCCCCGCGCACGCGGGGTTGTTCCCGGCACGTCGAGGTGGCCGCGTTCCGCACGGTAGTGGTCCCCGCGCACGCGGGGTTGTTCCCGCGCCGGACTGCCACGCCGTGGCGATCGCCTCGTGGTCCCCGCGCACGCGGGGCTGTTCCCTCGCCTTGGCGGCGGCTTTGTCGGCGGCCTCGGTGGTCCCCGCGCACGCGGGGTTGTTCCCTCGAAGTCGTCGTGGTGCGCGCACAGGGCCTCGTGGTCCCCGCGCACGCGGGGTTGTTCCCGAGTCGTCCTCCTCGTCGCGCCGCCATGCAGAGTGGTCCTCGCGCACGCGGGGTTGTTCCCGCCCCCGTCCCCGGCTGGACGGTGGAGTCCTCGTGGTCCCCGCGCACGCGGGGTTGTTCCCCGGACAGGGTGGCCAAGGTGTCCCGGCCGGGGGTGGTCCCCGCGCACGCGGGGTTGTTCCCTGGGCGGCGGCCGGACGCAGGAAAGCGTAAGAGGTGGTCCCCGCGCACGCGGGGTTGTTCTCCGGCCGAGATGGTCCCTCAGCCCCTGCACCTGGTGGTCCCCGCGCAGGCGGGGTTGTTCCCGTCAGGGTGGGGGTGTACTCGGTGACCGCCTCGTGGTCCCCGCGCACGCGGGGTTGTTCCCTGCCGCTGCTCGATGCGTCTGGGCCCCGAGTCGTGGTCCCCGCGCACGCGGGGTTGTTCCCGGCGGCGGCGATGATCACGTCGCACAGTTCGTGTGGTCCCCGCGCACGCGGGGTTGTTCCCGCCACGTCCAGGTCGACGTCGCCGAACTCCGGGTGGTCCCCGCGCACGCGGGGTTGTTCCTGTCGACGGCCGCACATGGGCGAAGTACGGTGTGTGGTCCCCGCGCACGCGGGGGTGTTCCCTGCCGGGCCGCCGAGCGCCTGGGCCTGCGCACGTGGTCCCCGCGCACGTGGGGGTGTTCCCGGACACAGCGAAGACCTGCCGGGAGGCCCCGTGTGGTCCCCGCGCACGCGGGGTGTTCCCGTCTGGCCCTCAGCGATCTCGGCGTCGGCCTTGTGGTCCCCGCGCCTGCGGGGGCGTTGCAGGGGGTCAGGATCTGAGGGGAATCAGGCGCAAACCCTCCGCATCGGACCACAAAGCAGTCGAAGCTCGCCTCACTCCAAAGGCACCAGTTCCGCAGGCGTCAGCGCCACCAGTCGGTGGTTCGGCAACTCCAAAGGCTCCAACACAAGAATCCGCACAGTGAACTCTTTGCCCCCATATCGAGGCAGGCGAAGGCGCCGAGGCGCGCTGGATACCGGGTACGTCACGGTCGGCAGGTCGGCGTCGTTCCACATTCTGCGGGCGGTCGGATCGAGCCGCACCTTCTCGATGATTTCCTGAAGCCGTTC
>NZ_JARAYJ010000090.1:0-3371 GCF_033794345.1 Streptomyces niveiscabiei | reverse complement strand
AACCCGGAAGCTAAGCCTTACAGCGCCGATGGTACTGCAGGGGGGACCCTGTGGGAGAGTAGGACGCCGCCGAACAATCATTGTGGGGAACCCCCGCACCGTTAGTGGTGCGGGGGTTTTCTGCGTTTAGGGTTGGTGTATGCGCTACGACCTGGTGATCTTCGACAATGACGGGGTGCTCGTCGACAGCGAGCCCATTTCCAATCGGCTGCTCGCCGAATATCTCACCGAGGTCGGGCATCCGACGTCGTACGAGGACTCGATCCGGGACTACATGGGGTCCGCGATGCACCGGATTCACGAGCTGGTGCTGGAGCGGACCGGGGAGCGGTTGCCGGAGGGGTTCGACGAGGTCTTTCATGGGCGGGTGTTCGCCGCGTTCGAGCGGGAGCTGAAGCCGGTCGCGGGGATCGCGGAGGTGCTGGAGCGGCTGGTGGCGGTGGGGGTGCCGTACTGCGTGGCGTCGTCCGGGAGCCATGAGCGGATCAGGGTGGGGCATCGGGTGGCCGGGCTCGATCGGTTCTTCGGGGAGGGGCGGGTGTTCAGCGCGGAGGATGTGGGGCGGGGGAAGCCGGCGCCGGATCTGTTCCTGTACGCGGCCGAGCGGATGGGGGTGGCGCCGGGGCGGTGCGTGGTCGTCGAGGACTCGCCGCTGGGGGTGCGGGCAGGGGTCGCGGCCGGGATGGACGTACTCGGCTTCACGGCCATGACGCCCGCTGAGCGGCTTGTGGGGGCCTCGCGGATGTATGCCGAGCCGGTGGAGCTGGTCGAGCTGCTGCTCGGGTGAGGGGGAGGGCAGGGCGCCGAACCGTGAACGCCGGAGCGCCGGTGCCGGGCGCCGCGTGCCGGGCGCTGAGAGCTGAGCGAAATTCATCTTTGGCTTGATCTACCCATGAGTACGCCGGGGCCCTACGCTCGCCGCCATGACAGAAGTGCTGCGGCGCGGTAGGGCCTCGTTGGCGTTCAGCTTCTTTGCCCAGGGGGCCGCGTTCGCGCTGCTGGTGACCCGGATTCCGGCGATCCAGGACCGGTACGGGGTCTCCGACGCGCTGTTGCCGGTGTATCTGGCGGCCGTGCCCGTGCTGGCCGGGGTCGGGAGTGTGGCGTCCGAGCGGGTCGTGCGGCGGGCGTCGTCCAGGGTCGTCCTGCGGTGGGCCCAGCCCGTCGTCCTGCTCGCGCTCGTGGGGGTCGGGGCGGGGAGTGGGACCGTTCAACTGGCCCTCGCGCTCGCTGTGTTCGGGCTTTCGCTCGGGGCGCTCGACGCGACGATGAACATGCTGGGGGTGAGTCTTCAGCGGGCGTACGGGCGCAGCATCATGCTCAGTTTCCATGCGGCGTTCAGTCTTGGGGGGATCGTCGGGTCCTCGCTCGCGTGGGTCGGTGCGCACTGGGAGTTGGAGCTGTGGGCGCTCTATCTGCCCGTCGCCTGTGTGCTGTTGCCTGCCGCGCTCATCGGGAGCCGGTGGTATGTCGACGGGGGTACGGGAGTTGAGGCCCCCGGGGAGGGCGCCGCGAGCGGGGACGGGCTCGCCTTCCGGGTGTTGCTGCCGCTCTGCCTTGTCATGGCGTTCGCTTATATCGGGGACTCCACCGTGTCCAACTGGAGTGCCAAGTACCTCCAGGACGTGCTGGGGAGTTCCGAGCAGCTCGCGACCGTGCCGTACAACGTGTACATGGTGACCATGCTCGTCGGGCGGGCCATCGGGGATTACGGGGTGCGGCGGTTCGGGGCCGTTGTCGTCGTGCGGGTCGGGGCGTTGGTTGCCGGCGGGGGGTTCGTCGTGGTTGCCGGGGCACCGGGGGCCTGGGTGGGGATGGTGGGGTTCACGCTCGTGGGGGTGGGGCTGTGTGTGATCGTGCCGCAGACCTTTGCCGCTGCCGGGCGGTTGTTCCCCGGGGCCTCCGATGCCGCCGTCGCTCGGCTCAACATCTTCAACTACGTCGGGTTTCTGGTGGGTTCGCCGCTCGTGGGGGTGATCGGGGACGCGTGGAGTTATCGGGGGGCCATGCTCGTGCCGATGGGGTTGGTGCTGGTTACCGTCCTGTATGCCCGGTCGTTCGAGACGCGGGGGGACCGATACGGTGGCGGGCATGAGCGGGCGCGCACAGTTGATGTGGGATGAAGCGGTCACGGGGTACGACTTCGGGGACGGGCATCCGATGGATCCCGTACGGCTTGAGCTGACGCGGGGGTTGGTGGCGGCGCTCGGGCTGGATCGGGAGGTGGAGGTTGTTTCGGCCAAGGCCGCGGGGGAGTCGACGCTGCGGCTCGTGCATCGGGAGGACTACATCGAGGCCGTCAAGGCGGCCTCGCTCGATCCTCGGAACGCCGATCAGGCGTACGGGCTCGGGACCGTGGACGATCCCGCGTTCGCCGGTATGCATGAAGTCAGTTCCCTCATCGCCGGGTTGTCCGTCGGGGCCGCTGAGGCCGTGTGGCGGGGGGATGTCTCCCATGCGGTCAACTTCGCCGGGGGGCTTCATCATGCGATGCCCGGTGGGGCCGCCGGGTTCTGCATCTACAACGATGCGGCTCTCGCCATCGCGCGGTTGTTGGAACTGGGGGCCGAGCGGGTCGTCTACATCGATGTCGATGTGCATCATGGGGACGGGGTGCAGGCGGCGTTCTGGGAGGATCCCCGGGTTCTGACCATCTCGTTGCACGAGCATCCTCGTACGTTGTTTCCGCAGACCGGGTGGGCTGAGGAGACGGGGGCCGCCGGGGTTGCCGAGGGGTCTGCCGTCAATGTGGCGTTGCCTGCGGGGACTGGGGACGCGGGGTGGGTGCGGGCGTTTCACTCCGTGGTGCCGGAGTTGGTGGCGGAGTTTCGGCCCGATGTGGTGGTCAGTCAGCACGGTGCCGATACGCACTTCGAGGATCCGTTGGCTCATCTCGCGGTTTCGCTCGATGCGCAGCGGGCTGTTCAGGTGGCCTGTCATGAGTTGGCTCATGAGTATGCCGGGGGGAAGTGGGTCGCTCTGGGTGGGGGTGGGTATTCCGTCGTGGATGTTGTTCCTCGGTCGTGGGCGCACTTGGTGGGGATCGCTGCGGGGAAGGAGGTTTCGCCGGATGCGGTGATTCCTGAGGGGTGGCGGGAGCAAGTCTTCGCTCGGACTCGGCAGTTGGCGCCGGCTCGGATGAGTGATGGGCGGTGGCCGGTGAGTTGGGCTTCCTGGGAGGCGGGGTACGACCCTGGGGATCGGGTGGATCAGGCGGTGTTGGCGGCTCGGCGGGCGGTGTTTCCGTTGCGGGGGTTGTTGGCGTAGGGGTTTCCTCGCCCCCGCCGCCCCTACCCGTCCCATCCTGAAGGGGCGCTGCCCCTTCAACGACCCCGCCAGGGGCTCCGCCCCTGGACCCCGGGTGGGTGGGG
>NZ_JARAYJ010000009.1:0-274094 GCF_033794345.1 Streptomyces niveiscabiei | reverse complement strand
AGTGCGTAGAGATCGGTTCCGTCCAGCATCGTCGTACACCTTCCAGCTCGACTGGGACACGGCCGTGAGGTGGGCCGCCGCCGTCCGAATGCGTGGGCACCGGGCGGGACCTCAAGATTAGGCAATTCACAGGGGGAGAGCTGACCTTATTTCCGTTCCGGAATAAAGATCACCGGTAGGCTTCCGACCATTCCCGAAGTAGATTTCTCGCCTCGTCGCCGAAGCGTGCTTGGCGTTCGAACTCGGCGAAGACAGCCAGATGTTCGGAAATATCTCGCGCGTCTCGAAAAACCATTCGGCCGGTGAAGTTCTCCACGGTGACGAGCCGCTCATCGTAGATCGTGAAGGTGTTCATGGGACCTCGGGGCATGAGCGTCCCGATGGGGATTACTCCCAGGTTGACATTCGGGAGGCGGGACAGGGAAGTCAGATGGTCGATCTGCACGGTCATGGCCAATGCCGGAACAATCGCCCACCGAGCAGCCTGCTCGGTCAAGAGGAAGGTGAACCGCTTCGAGTTGTTGTATAGGGCTGATTGCCGTTCCAGTTTCTTGGCCACAACCTTCGACACGTCACCCGGCACATGAGTCAGGCTGGCTCGGACAAAGTCAGGTGTGGCCAGGAGCCCCGTGATCATCGCAGGCAA
This sequence comes from Streptomyces niveiscabiei, assembly GCF_033794345.1. NCBI lineage: Bacteria > Bacillati > Actinomycetota > Actinomycetes > Kitasatosporales > Streptomycetaceae > Streptomyces > Streptomyces niveiscabiei. Next base: position 273,448 of record NZ_JARAYJ010000009.1, on the reverse strand, counting down.
GAAATACCTGAGCTCCGTAGCTTCCGACTCCAGGGCGGCCAGCTCGACCTGCCGCTTCTCTACTCCTCGACGCCGGGAGGATCGTTTTCCCTCCCACTCGGTGTTCGCGATGCGTGCGAGAGCCATGATCTCCGCGATGTCCTCGGGTGAGGCGTCGAGGGCCCGGAGGATGCGCTCGACGTCGACGAGCGTCGGCGTCTTCTTCCCGGTTTCGAACTTGCTGATCTGACTCTGAGACATGTTGCAACGCCGAGCGAGCCGGTCCCCAGTGAGGCCGGCTCGCTTGCGCAGATCTCGGAGCTTTCCCGCGAGGTCGTTCCTCGACGGGCCCAACTCCTCGGGTTCAAGGGTCACTCAAGGTCTTTCACGTACTCGGCGAACGGAACGGCGTTCTCCAAGGCGATTCGCCGCCACTCCAGATAGGGGGTGACGTCACCCTCGAACAACTCTCGGTTGATCCGCGTACCGTCCGGACGGTAGTTCAGATGGACGATCCGAGTTTCGTCGAACATCCACCAGTCGGTGCCCGAGAGAGGGAGTCCGTAGTCGTTCCGCGTCACGTCCAGGACGCGAATGTCCTCGCCCGCCCGAATGTTTCCAGGAATTCCCCAGGAGAACTGGTAGCGCTGGTAGTCCGTGAGCGGCTGGCGTACGACCCGGACTCGCCCGATGGTGCGTCCGGAATCGATGAATCCCCGGACCCGCTCATGCCACTTCTCGTTGTGCCCGTCAGGCTTCGGCTCTCCACGGAGAAATCGGGCGAAGCTTTCCGTCTCGTTGGGCATGGTGTACGTGGGCTGCGCCTCGAACCGCCACACCGAACGCTCGTAGGAGTCGAAAAAGCTCTGCCATTCTTCACCATCCAAGAGCACGTACAGCCTCCCTCAGTACCGATTCTGGAATCTCCACGAGAGCCTCACCGGCGGGCGGCTGGAAAGCGGTTGACACGTTCCCCTGGACGACGATCGAGCCGTCGGCTGTGCGGTACACATTCGGACAGTCGTTGCCGTCGCAGTTGGGTCCACCGGACTTCCCGGTGAGTCGCGTCAGTTCGCTGCACGCCATCACACCCCAAGTCTCGTCGGCTGCGCGCGGGAGCCACTGCCGAGTGACGCTACGCGGACTCAAGACCCCTGGTCCACGCCGACTCCGGAATATTCCGGAGCTGGCATAAACAGTCCGGTCAATCCCGTTGGAGATCACCCGTGTTGAGCGCTGTCACGAAGGCAGAGAAGGAGGCGATGGGGAAGGAGAGAGCAGCGCGGGCCGGGAGTTTCGAGTCCCGTACGGCTGTACGGAGAGGGAGTTCGGCTATTTCGACGCAGGTGTCACCTTCTCCGCCGTCGGAGTATGTGGACTTACGCCAGTGCAGGGCTTGGTTCATGACGTTCTCAGCACTCCTTGGAGAGGCGATGGACGAAGTCGCGCGACGCCACCGGGTCCAGCGCCGCCATCTCCACCCTACGGACCAGCGCACGCAGCCGGTCCAGTTGAGCTTCGGCATCGACGAAGGCGACGCCCGTCGGCGAGTCACGAAGCCCCGTGTCCAGACGTGGCAGCGGGCCTCCGACGTACATCACGGACGCCCCCGAGCCCGCGAAGCCGTCCTGGTCGGTGGGGATGACGCGCACCGTGACGTTGCCTTCGTCAACTCGGTCGAGAATCGCCTGGAGTTGGGATCGCGTAGCCCGTCGGTCGGAGACGCGCAGCCGCAGCGCCATCTCGTGGATGATCGCTTCGTACGGCGTCGGGGTGTCCCCCTCGATGATGGCGCGGCGCCTCATCCGGTACTCGACCTTGGTGTCCACCTCCCGCTCGGGCAGCCCCGGATTCATGTAGGCGAACACCGCCCGGGCGTAGTCCGGGGTCTGGAGAAGGCCGGGGATACGGGTGATGACGATGTCCCGCAGGTACGTCGCGTGGTGCTCGGCCTCCGCCACGTCCAGGTTCACCTGGGGCAGCACCCCTCGGTACGCCTCCCACCAACCGCGCGTCCGATCCGTAGCCATGGCGACAAGGGCGTCGATCAACTCCTCGTCCACACAGGCATAGTTGGCGGCAAGGCGCCGCACCCTCTCCTCGCTCACTCCGACGTTGCCCGCCTCCACCTGGCTCATCTGCGCCGAGGTCGAGTTCAGCAGCTGGGCCACATCACGAGCCTTCAGTCCAGCGGCCTCCCTCAGCCGGCGCAGCTCGGTGCCCAGCCGAACCTGTCGCGCCGTGGGCTGACTCCTCGGTGCCACGCACCCTCCCTGACCTCAACAGCCCTTGCCCCATTACCCACTTTCGGGTGCCAGGTTACGACATCCGCTTGCGGCAACAAAAATTTTTGCTCTACCGTCGGTGACGCGGAACAAGTCCCCCGCACCCGGGGACCGGAAACGCACCGCTCCGTCCTGCCACCCTCCCCCAACTCCCCTCCCACCACGAGGAGTTCACCCATGCCCGAAACCCCCGCCACCCCCAGCCTCCCCCCGGACGACAAGACCTGGGAGTACGCCGTCGACATCCCCAACGACCCCCGCGCCGTATCCATCTGCCGCCGCACCCTCCGCATGACCCTCACCCTCTACGGCCTCATCCACCTCGTCGACACCGCCGAACTCCTCGCCACGGAACTCCTCGCCAACGCCCTGTGCCACACCAGCGGCCCCGCCGCCCTCAGGATCTGCCGGGACGCGGGCACCCTGCGGATCGGCACCTGGGACTCGGACCCTGAACCCCCTGACTTCACCAGGGAGTTCGAGGAGGCGAACGAGGGCGGGCGAGGGCTCGCGCTGGTCCGGTGCTGCTCCGACGTGTGGGGGTGGAAGCCGTCGACGAGGCAGGGCCTGAGGGGGAAGTACGTATGGTGTGAGCTGGGGACGGCGTAGAGGCCCCAACTCGCAAACTCCCTCACTTCACCGCGCCGCGACGCGTGAACAACGAACTCAAGGTGCGCCCCCCACGTTTGCGACTCGCCGCCCTATCCCGGCACCACCAGCCTCGTCTCGTACGCGAACACCGCCGCCTGCGTACGGTCCCGCAGCCCCAGCTTCACCAGGACCCGGCTGACGTGGGTCTTCACCGTCGACTCCGCCACCACCAGGTGCTCCGCCATCTCCGCGTTCGACAGGCCCTGCGCGATCAGCACCAGCACCTCCGTCTCCCGCTCGGTCAGGTCCCCGTACGCCGCCTGGGCGCTCGCCGGGATCCGGGGCCTCTCGTTCTCGGCGAGCCGTGAGAACTCCGTGATCAGCCGCTTCGTCACCGAGGGCGCGAGCAGCGACTCCCCGGACGCCACCACCCGTACGCCCTCCGCCAGTTGCCGCGCCGAGGCGTCCTTCAGCAGGAACCCGGAGGCGCCCGCCCGCAGCGCCTGGTACACGTACTCGTCCAGGTCGAACGTCGTCAGCACCAGCACCTTCGCCGCGCCGTCCGCCGCCACGATCTCCCGCGTCGCCTCGATCCCGTTCAGCTCCGGCATCCGGATGTCCATCAGGACCACGTCCGGCGCGAGTTCGCGCACCTTCGCCACGGCCTCCCGCCCGTCCACCGCCTCCCCGACGACCTCGATGTCGGGCATCGCGTTGAGCAGGACCGAGAATCCCTCCCGCACCATCATCTGGTCGTCGGCCACCAGCACCCTGATCGTCATGTCCCGCCTCCCCTCTCTCACTCCGCGCCCTGGGCCGCGACCGGCAGGAACACCGACACCTCGTAGCCCCCGTCGTCCGTGGCGCCCGTCGTCATCTCACCGTTCAGCATCGTCACCCGCTCCCGCATCCCCGTCAGGCCGTGCCCCTCTCCCGTCTGTGCCTTCGCCAGGGACGGGTGCTGCGCCGGGCCGTTCACCACCCGTATCCCGAGGCCCCCGAGCACGTACCCGAACTCCACTGTCGCCGTCGCCCCCGGCGCGTGCCGCAGGGTGTTGCTGAGGGCCTCCTGCACGATGCGGTACGCCGACAGCTCCACCCCCTGGGGAAGCTCCCGCACCGCTCCTGTCGTCACCTTCTCCACCGCCAGGCCGGCCTCCCGCACGTTCGCCAGCAGGCCGTCCAGATCCGCCAGCGTCGGCTGCGGGGCGTCCGGCACCTCGTACTCCTCGGCGCGGACCACGCCCAGCACCCGGCGCAGTTCGGTGAGCGCCGCGACCGCGTTCTCCCTGATCGTCGCGAACGCCTTCGCCAGCTCCGGCGGGGTGTTCTCCACCCGGTAGGGGGCCGCCTCCGCCTGGATGGCCACCACCGACATGTGGTGCGCCACCACGTCGTGCAGTTCCCTGGCTATCGTCGTCCGTTCCTCCAGCAGCGTCCGCCGGGAGCGCTCGTGCTCGGTCACCGTCTGCTGCGCCGTGACCTCCCGCTCCGCCTGCCGGCGGGTGTGCCAGACGGTGACGGCGAGCAGGACGAACGCGGAGAGCACCAGCATCGGGCCCGTGTCCGTGCCGTACCCCTCGTGGCTCCAGCGGAAGAACGACTCGGCGGTGAAGCCGTAGGCGGCCGTCAGCAGCCACATCCAGGCCGCCGTGCGCGGGCGGGTGCGGACCGCCACCACCGTCAGCACCAGCAGGTGGGAGATGAAGGAACCCGGCTCCCAGGGCCACAGGGTGTACGACGTGCCGACCGTGGCGACCACCGTCGTCGACGCGAACGAGAGCCAGAACGCGCCCACCGGCCGGACCAGCGTCAGCAGCACCGGCGCCAGGACCAGGAGGCCGCACACCATGTTCAGGGCGCCGCCCCGGGCGTCCGTCCACGCGTTCATCATCGCCAGGACGCCGCCCGCCGCGACCAGGCCGTGCCTCGCCCAGGCCGCGTACTCCCGGCGCCGGCCCTTCATCCGGCGGACCAGGCGGCTGTCGTCGCCCAGGCGGGGCAGCGGACGGTAGGCGAAGGCGTCGTCGATCAGGTCCTTGCGCAGCCCGCGCAGGGCGTCCAGGGCCGCCTTGGCCTCCGGACTGCGCGGGGTGTATCCGCCGTCGTCCGAATCGCCGTACGGGCTCTGCGGATCCATGATCCGCGTCCGGGTGGTCTGCGTAGTCTCGGTCACATTCACCACCGTAGGTCGGAGCCCGGATCGTCGTCGTCACCACTGAGAGGGGTTCCGCCGGGTCCATCTCAAGTACTACGGGGTCTCCCCCCATACCCGGCCGGACCCGGCGAAGCACCGCTCAGCGGGCGGCCGGGCGCACGAGCCCCACCTCGTACGCGAACACCGCCGCCTGCGTCCGGTCCCGCAGCCCCAGCTTCACCAGGATCCGGCCCACATGGGTCTTCACCGTCTGCTCGGCCACGCACAGGTGCCGGGCGATCTCCCCGTTCGACAGGCCCTGCGCGATCAGCGCCAGCACCTCCGTCTCCCGCTCGGTGATCTCCTCCAGGCGCACCTTCTCGGGCGCGCGCGGGCCGCTGTCGATGCGGGCGAACTCGGTGATCAGCTTGCGGGTGATGCCGGGCGCGAGCATGGCGTCACCCGCCGCGACGATCCTGACGGCCTCGGCGAGCTGTTCGGCGGAGGCGTCCTTCAGCAGGAACCCGGAGGCACCGGCGCGCAGTGCCTCGTACACGTACTCGTCGAGGTCGAAGGTCGTCAGCACCAGCACCTTCATGCCCGGCAGCAGACCGGTGATGCGGCGCGTCGCCTCGATGCCGTTCAGATCGGGCATCCGGATGTCCATCAGGACGACGTCCGGGGTGAGTTCGGCCGCCTTCTCCACCGCGTCCAGGCCGTCGACCGCCTGGCCGATCACCTCGATCCCGGGCTGCCTGTTCAGCAGGGCCGTGAAGCCCTGCCGGATCATCTGCTGGTCGTCCGCGATGAGTACGCGGATCTTCGTGTCGTTCGTCATCTCTTCTCGTCTCCTGTCACATCGTCGGGAGGAGGCTGCGGCAGGGACGGGTCGTCGCCCCGTCCCTTCGTCCGGAACGCCTCCGGAAGGATCAATCGGACTTTCGGAACCTCGGACATCTCCTGCACCAGCCCCGGCAGGGCCACGTACGCCTCGTCGCTCGCGGGGCCGTCCGCGCGGACGCCGTCACGCGGCAGGAACGCCGAGACGACGAAGCCGCCGTGCAGAGTCGGGTGAGCCATCAGATGGCCGCCCAGCATCGCCGCGCGCTCGCGCATCCCCAGCAGTCCGTGCCCCGCCCCGGGGGACGGCTCGACCTGGCGGCTCGGGGCGGAGTTCGTGACGCTCAGGTGCACGCCGTCCCGCTGCTGCCCGATCTCCACGGTCACGCCGGCTCCCGGCGCGTGCCGCAGCACGTTGCTGAGCGCCTCCTGCACTATTCGGTACGCCGAGAGCTGGACGCCCGGCGGGTACGGCGGCACCGGCGGTTCGCCGGTCATCACCTTGACGACGTCCAGCCCCGCCGCGCGGGTGTTGTCCAGCAGCGCGTCCAGCCGGTCCAGGGTGGGCTGCGGGGCGTCCGGCGCGGTGCCGGTCGCCGCGCCGAGCCCGTACGGCCCGTCGGGGTCCTCGGGGCTCTCCGAACGCAACACCCCCAGCACCCGGCGCAGTTCGGCCAGCGCCTCCAGCGCGTTCTGCCGGATGCCCGCGAGGTTCTCCTTCAGTTCCTCGGGCGGGTCCGCGACCAGGTGCGGGGCCACCTGCGCCTGGATCGAGATCACCGACATGTGGTGCGCGACCACGTCGTGCAGCTCCCGCGCGATACGGCTGCGCTCCTCCAGCAGCGTGCGCCGCGCGCGCTCCTCGGCGGTGATGCCGGCCTGCTCGACGAGTTCGGTCCGGGCCTCGCGGCGGCCTCGCAGGGCGGCGCCGATGAGGACGACGCCCAGGAAGACGGCCATCGCCAGCGCACCGCTCGGCGAGTAGTACATGCCGCCGATCACGCCCTCGACGATCCAGGTGGCCAGCGCGGTCAGGGCGAGCACTTCGGCGGAGACCCGCGCGCGGACCCGCAGGGCGACCAGGAGGAGGACCAGCGCGTGGACGGCCACACCGGGGGCTCCCCAGGGCCAGGGGACGTCGCTGCTCCAGACGGCGTGGTTCGGTCCCTGGATGGTGCCCGTCATCATCCGGTTGCGCGCTCCCAGGGCCGCCACGACCGTGGCCACCAGCGACAGCCACCAGCCGTGCAGCGGCCACCACAGCGCCACGACCAGCGCCACGCCCTGCGCCGCCGCGCACAGCAGGCCGAACTCGACGCCCAGTTGGTAGCGGGTGTCGAACTGGTCGACGTTCGCCAGCGTCGCCACGAGCGCCGCCAGACACACCAGCCCGTGCGGCAGCCACCGCAGCCACACCGACGGCGGCAACGGCATCGCGGCGGTCGGCCACAGATCTCGCCGCAGCGCCGTGAACACCCGCCCCGGCCATGTCTCCCGCAGTGCGCGGCCCCGACGGCTATCGCCCGACGACCGGCGCAGTGCACGCTCCAGGTGCTTCTCCAGCTGTGTCACCCTCATCACCCTATGCACCGCCGACCTTCTTCGAAGTGGTCGATTCCGGGCGCGGAAGCGGATGCTTCCGCCCTGTGGCCAAGCGCGCCAACGGCCGCGCCCCGCCTGGCAGTTCGCCGACGGACAGCGTCGTCCTGTTGACGGCCCCGCCGCCCTGCGCACGCCTGCCCGGCCTCGTCTCCCAGCCGTGGAACGCCGCCCAGCACACCGCGAGCGCCAGCACGAACGCCGGGAGCCACAGGAGCCGGTACGGGACCCAGGCCAGCGTGTCGGGGCGGCTGTGCAGGCCGGGGAGGTGGCCGGCGGGCAGCGCGAGGGCCGTCGTCGCCATCAGGGCCGTCTGGTGCCAGAGGAACACCGTCATCGCCGAGAGGTTGAGCAGCGCCACCGCCGCCCACGCACGGGGTCGGCGCATCGCCCTCCGCAGCCGGCCCCGCAGCAGCAGTGCCGCTCCGCACTGGGCCAGCCCGAAGGTGACCACCGCCAGCGTCGGCGGGTTCAGGTTGGAGATGCCCTCCCCGGGCACCCCCACCATCGACGCCGGGTACCCGCCCCACCGGACCAGCACCGCCGTCACCACCGCCCCGCCGACCAGCAGGATCCACCCGGCGCGCGGGCGCTCCAGCTCGCGCCGCGTCCATGCCGCGCCCAGCGTGTACGGCACCGCCCAGCCCGCCGCCAGGTTGACCCAGCCCAGCCAGGCCGGGCCGCCGAGCCCGAAGCGGACCAGGTCCACGTGGAGCACCACCACCAGCGGCCACAGCGGGTTGAGCCGCGCCAGCAGCGGTGTCGCCACCGTCAGCAGCGCGAAGACCAGGAGGAACCACAGCGGGGACAGTGCCAGCTTCACCAGCGTGTGCACCGTCACGAACGAGGCGCCGCCCAGCAGGAGGCAGACCGCCACCGTCAGCCATACGCCCACGAGCGCGGCCACCGGCAGGAACAGCCGCGCGAGGCGCGCCCGCAGCCAGCCGGCGTAGACGCCGCGCGACGGCTCCCGCCCGGTGCCGGCCCCTGCCCCGGCGGCCCGGCCCCTGTCCCGTGCCCTCTCCCGCACCGCCGCGTAACTCCTCGTCGCCACATGCCCGCCCACCATGAAGAACACCGCGAGCGTCTGGAACGTCCACGACACGGGCGCCAGCCACGGCATCGACGCCAGCGGGCTCGCCGCGCGCAGGGTGTCGCCGTCGGCGACCAGGGCGGTCACCAGCCAGTGGCCGAGGACGACGCCGAGGATGGCCAGCGCGCGCAGGGCGTCCACGGCGCGGTCGCGGTGCGGGGGTGTGGCGGCGTCGATGCGGGCCGCCGTGCGGGCGAGGTGAGTGCCGCGCGGATCACGTGTGGTGGACACGGGTGACCTCCGTCGACTCGCCGAGGACGATCCGGGTCAGGTTGGCCAGCGAGACCGAGCCCGGGGTGAAGTAGTCGCTGTGCCCGCCGTCCCCGGCGGCGAAGACGCGGGCACCGAAGGCCGGGGAGACCGGGTCCGTGCCGAAGCCGATCGTCGTGCCGAAGAGGCGCGCGCTGGTGTGCGGGACGTCCGCGACCCAGTCGTCCGCTCCGCGCGCCGCCCATACGCGGGCGCGGGTGTCCAGGTCGGCGGCCGAGTCCGCGCCGGTGCCGGGGCTGGCGAGGAGGACCATGTCGTCGGCGTCCAGGCCGTCGGCCGCCCGGGCGCACACCACCGTGCCGTAGGAGTGGCACAGGACGCTGACCTCGGCGCCCGGGCCCGTGAGGGCGCGCAGCCCGGCGACGAGGTCGCGCAGGTCCGGCGCCGCCTCCTGCGCCCGGTCCGGCGTCAGGACCGTCGTACTGATCGTGCCCGGCGTCGTGTACCCGAGCCAGGCGATCACCGCCGCCCCCGAACCGGCCGGGCCCTCCCGGGTGAGCCGGCGGTACAGGGCGTCGGCTCCCGCGCGGAAGCGTTCGTACGTGTCCAGCGTGGTGTCGGAGCCGGGGACCAGGACCGCGACGCGGTGCGCGTGTGCCAGGTCGCCGAAGACCTCCGTGGCCCGGCCCTCGCCGCGGCCGTCGAAGGAGAGGAGGCGCCTGTCGAGGGCGGCCAGTCTCCGGTCGGCCTCGGCCCTGTGCCGGTCGCCGTTGCCTTGGGCCATCCTCGACGCCAGTTCGGCGTTGGCCCGGTTCGCCGCGTACGTCTTCTCCAGCGTCGCGGCCGTCAGCGGAAGCGCCGGCGCGGGAACGGGGGCCGGGATGTCGGGTCGGGCCGCCGCGGTAAGGGGGACGACCACCGCCGCGACGACCAGGACGGCGAGCAGGGCCCGGAGCAGGCGCCCCGCCCTTCCGTCCGTCTTCTCCGCGTCACCGAGCCGCATCGCCGCGCCCCTCCCCGTCCAGGCCGCCCGACCGTCGGGCGAACTGGTTGCGAAGTTACGGATCGGCGCTCGTCGTCCGCGTCCCGCCTGAGAGCTCTTCTTCGACGTAGCTCTCAGGTATTACGGGTATGACGCGGGTCCGGGATCGGAGGGTCTTTCTCAGGGAGTCGCAGCGGTCCTCGGACGTCCGCCCGGCAGGCTCGACCGGGGATACCCAGGAGTTGCCCGGGGACTACGACAGAGGTACCGAAAGCACCGGCACGGAAACTCAACGGAAGCCCACAGCCACCTCACCAAGCCAGCTGCGCGATCTCCTCCCCCACCACCGCGCACGCGTCCGCCACCGGGTCGATCAACGGGAAGTGCCCGACGTCCTCCAGGAGCGTCACCCCCACCATCTCCCCCGCCTTCGCCGCCGCGTCCGCGTACGCCTCCGCGACCGCCATCGGCACGACCTCGTCCGCCCGCCCCTGCACCAGCGTCGTCGCGATCCCCGTCGGCAGCAGCAGCGCCGGATCGGCGTACGGCCGCCGCTCGGCGAACTTACCTTCCCCGCCGAGGAGTTGAGTGGAGGCACCGGCGCACACGTCGAGCTTGCGCGCGATCTCGAAGTCGGCGATCGGCGCGAGCGCGACCACTCCCCGCAGGTTCGGCGGAGCGGCCGTGCGCCAGGGCGCGTCCGCCGGGAGGACGTGCCGGGCGGCGGCCCACAGCGCGAGGTGGCCGCCGGCCGAGTGCCCGGTGAGGACGGTACGGCGCGGGTCGGCCGTGGGGAGGACGTCCCGGACGAGGGCGGGGAGCGCGTCGAGCGCGGCGGCGACGTCGTCGAAGGTGTCCGGCCAGCGCCCCGCGACCGGCGGCGCATCCCCGTCGTCCGCCACGGGAGCGTCTGCGCCGTCGGCCCCCAACTCCCCGCGCCGGTACTCGACGTTGGCGACGGCGAATCCGCGCCGGGCCAGGAAGTCCGCGAACGGCGTCAGGTGCCGGCGGTCGTACCGCGCGCGCCAGGCTCCCCCGTGCAGCACGACGACCAGCGGCGCGAGTCCCCCCGTACCCCCTGTAGTCCTCGGGAGGTAGAAGTCGATCACCTGGTCGGGGTGGTCGCCGTAGGCGGCGGTCGCGTCGGGGTCGACGGGCGGATGCGAGAAGGCGGACTGCTCCTCGGCGGCGGTCCGGGCTGCGGCGACGTCGTCCGGCATGCTCCAACCTCTCAGCAACGAAATGGAATTGACGACCAGGTGGGTGAGGACGGCTGCGAATCCGTCCGCTGGCGGGGACGGTATCAGGCCCGTGACGTGCGCGGACACGCGGATGTCACGCTGGGTGAGGGGTAAACGGTTCTGCCCGGATATGACACCCCCCGCGCCTCGTACCGTACGTACCGAAGGGCACACCGCGCGTGGTCGTGCGGTGTGCCCTTCGTGTGAACGGGGTTGTCGTGCGGGACTACTTGAGAGCCAGCCGCAGTTCCCGCGCCGCGCGTTCCACGTCCGCGAACCCGAGGTACAGCGGCGTGAATCCGAACCGCAGGACGTCCGGGTACCGGAAGTCCCCCACGATGCCCCGCGCGATGAGCCGCTTCATGACGTCGCCCGCGTCGTCGCAGCGCAGCGCGATCTGGCTGCCCCGCTCCGCGTGGGCCGACGGCGTCACGCACTCGACCCGGCCCGCGGGGACGTACTCCCCGACGCATTCGAGGAAGAAGTCCGTCAGGGCAAGGGACTTGGCGCGCACCGCCTCGATGGACACGCCCTCCCACACCCCGAGGGCCGCCTCCAGCGCGAGCATGGACAGGATGTCCGGCGTCCCGACCCGGCCCCGTACGACGTCGCGGGCCGGCTCGTACGACGGGCTCATCCCGAACGGCTCGGCGTGCGAGTTCCAGCCGGGCAGCGGGGAGTCGAACTCCCCCTGGAGATCGCGGCGCACATACAGGTACGCGGGTGAACCCGGGCCGCCGTTCAGGTACTTGTAGGTGCAGCCGACCGCGAGGTCCACCCCGTGCTCGTGGAGCCCGACCGGCAGCGCGCCCGCGCTGTGGCACAGGTCCCACACCGCGAGGGCGCCCGCCGCGTGGATCGCGGACGTCAGCGCGGGCAGGTCGTGCAGTCGGCCGGAGCGGTAGTCGACATGGTTGAGCAGTACCGCGGCGGTACGGGGGGACAGCGCGCCGGCGACCTCCGAGGGCGGTACGGGGAGCAGCGTGCACCCTGTCATCCTCGCGGCGGACTCGGCGATGTAGCCGTCGGTGGGGAAGGTCGTGGCGTCGACGACGATCTCGTCCCGCCCTGCTCCCGCCATCCGGCGCGCGGCCACAAGTGCCTTGAAGACGTTGACACTTGTCGAGTCGCCGACGACGACCTGGCCGGGTCCGGCGCCGATCAGCGGGGCGATCCGGTCGCCGATCCGCTCCGGCGCCGTCCACCAGCCGCTCTCCTCCCAGGAACGGATGCGCAGCTCGCCCCACTGGCGGCGGACGACGTCCGCGACCGCGTCGGGGACGGCGGCGGGCAGGGCGCCCAGCGAGTTGCCGTCCAGGTAGACGCCCCCGTCGTCGAGGGCGAACTCGGCACGTTTCGCGGCGAGTTCGTCCCTGGCGTCCAACTCCTGCGCTTTGACGTCCAGTTCAGACATGGGACCTCGCCGTCCACAGCTCGGGGAAGACGTTCTTGCGGGCCCGCTTCTCCAGCCAGGCCACGCCCGCGGAGCCGCCGGTGCCGGCCTTGGCGCCCATCGCGCGCCGGGTGGCGACCAGGTGGTCGTTGCGCCAGCGCCAGACGAGCTCGGCAACATCGGTCAACGCCTCGCCGAGCCGGGCGAGTTCGGCGTTCTGGTCGCCCTGGTAGAGGGCCGTCCAGACCGCCTCCACCTCGGGCGATGGCTCGTAGCGCAGGGACACGTCGCGGCTCAGCACCTCGTCCGGGATCGCGTGTCCGCGGCGGGCCAGCAGCCTCAACACCTCGTCGTACAGGCTGGGTTCGTGCAGCGCCTTCTCCAACTCGGCGTGCACGCGCGGCGCTCCGCGGTGCGGGACGAGCATGGACGCGGACTTCTCGCCGAGCAGGAACTCCATCCGCCGGTACATGGCGGACTGGAAGCCGGAGCCCTCGCCGAGGGCCGAGCGGTAGGAGTTGAACTGGGCCGGCGTGAGCTGGGCGAGCGGACGCCAGGAGGCGTTGAGCGCCTCCAGCTCCCGTACGGAGCGCTTCAGCGCGTCGACCGCGACCGGTATGCCGTCCGAGCGCAGGGCCTTCGTGGCCGTCTCCCACTCGTGGACGATCACCGTGAACCACAGCTCCATGACCTGGGTGGTGACCAGGAAGACCATCTCTCCGGGGTCCTCGGAGAGGGGGTGCTGGAGGTGGGTGAGCACATCCGCCCGGACGTAGTCCTCGTACGGCGTCGTACCCGCGAAGTCGAGATGAGGGGTCTCGGGCTCGTGAGCCTCGTGAGCCTCCTGGGACATCGCTGTCTCCTGTTGTTGCTCCGGGTAGCGGTCCGCCCCTGCCGTTCTCGACACGGGGGCCCCGGTCCCCGCCGGGCATCCTCTTCGATCGTCCGCCGAAAAGGCAAGGCCCGCCTGATCACACGTCCAGACGGGCCACCCCTGGTACCCGGGTACTACACGGGTACGCCTCGGGTACTGCCTCAGCCCAGCGTCTGCGCCGCCGTCGCCGAGGAGTCCTTCAGGAACTGCGTGCACCGCTCGTACTCGTCCTGCTCCCCGATCGCCCCGGCGGCGCGCGCGAGGGCGTGCAGGGCGCGCAGGAAGCCGCGGTTGGGCTCGTGCTCCCACGGCACCGGGCCGTGGCCCTTCCAGCCGCTGCGGCGCAGGGCGTCGAGACCCCGGTGGTAGCCGGTACGGGCGTACGCGTACGACTCCACCACGCTCCCCCGCTCGAACGCCTCGTCGGCGAGGAGCGCCCAGGCCAGCGAGGACTTCGGGTACTTCGCGGCGACGTCGGCCGCCGCGGTGCCGCCCGCGAGCAGCTCGCGCGGCTCGGGGTCGTCGGGGAGGTGGGTCGGGGGCGGGCCCCCGAGGAGGTTCTCGTGAATCGTCATGGCCTCCAGTCTGTCACCCCGGCAGGGACCCGGCACCGGCCCTCCCCGCGCCGCCCGCCTCCTCCCGCACCCGGTCACCGGCGCCCGGGACGGCACCGGGCCCGGCACCCCGGGAAGGGGTACCGGGCCCGATGGGAGCGCACGGCCGGACGTAGCTCCGCGGAGCTACCTCGCGGGTATCACCTCGTGAAGTTGAAGTACTTCCACGGCCCGTACGACGTCGTGTTCGCGATGTCGCCGTTGTAGCCGTCGACGTACACCGACCGCAGCCGGAACCGGTATCCGGCCGCGCCGTCGCCGTCCAGCGACACGTACGACTTGCCGGCGCTGTCCAGCGGGAAGTACTCGGACTCGCCCGAGACCCAGCGGCCCTGGACGTACGCCTGGAGGTCGAGACGGGTGTACCGGCCGGGGTAGGCGTTGATCCACGTGGTGATCAGCACGTCGGCCGTCTGGTGGAAGGTCTGGTAGTTGGTGTTCCCGAACTTCGTCCACCGGTAGTGGCCCGAGAGCGAGGTCGTCACACCCGCGCGGGTGCGCACGCCGGACTTGGCCTCGGCCTTGACGTTGCGGGCGTCCCCGGTGAAGACCGCGCTGACCGTGGTGTCACGGGTCATCCGCAGCGCCACCGCGAGCTGCCCCTTGGCGTTGACCTTGCCGCGCTTGAGCAGCCGCTTCGGCTCGGGACCCCACGGGTCGGCCCAGATCTCGACGGTGCGGTTCTTGTACGTCGGGCCGAGCGTCGCCGTGTACGTCACGTTGGTGCCGTAGTTGACGGTCAGGTTGTTGCGGTCGATCTTCAGGGCCGTCCTGTCGTAGGCGACCTTGACGACCGAGGACCCGGACGCGGCCGAGTGCGTAGTACTTCCGGCGTACGCCACCTTGTAGGTGACGTTCCCGGCGACGGCCGGGGTGTCCGTGAAGGAGAACGCCCCCTTCGCGGCCAGCTTCTTCGTCCCCAGGGACTTGCCCTTGGGGGACTCGGAGTCGTACCGCGTGACTACCAGCGGGGTACCCACCGGCAGCGCGACCGTGCCCGTGACCGTGCCGGAGACGGTGAGCGCCTTGCGGAGGGCGGCCGTGGCCGGGGCCTTGACGGCGACCGTCGGCGCGGACTTGGTCGGCTCGTCCAGGACGTGCAGCCGGACGTTGCTGTCCCAGTTGTCGGTGACGGCGAACAGGCGGCTGCCGCCGGGCTCCCAGGCGAGCCCGCCGTTGACGAGGCCGTCGCCGGCGGACGTCGTACCCGTCACCGGGAAGTCGTACTGCCGTACGGCCGTGGTCTGACCCGGCCGGTAGACGAAGACGTCCTTGCCGTACGGGGCGTCGGAGCCGGCCGCGACGGTGCCGTCGGGGGCGATCGCGACCGACGTGCCGTGCTCGGCGCTGGTGTAGGTGCCGGCCGCGGTGAGGTCGGAGGCCTGCCAGACGTGGTGCGCCTTGCCGGAGTTGGCGGTGACGACGCGCTTGCCGTCCGGGGTGTAGGTGAGGTCGTTGGTCTGCCCGGTGAGTCCTGAGGTATTACGCGAGGTACGGGCCGCGGTGCCCGTCGTCACGTCGTACGTCGCCAGGGCGAACCGCTGCGAGGACGACCCGGCCGCCGCGATGGTGTTCGGCTCGGTCGGCGAGACGGCCAGGCGCGGGGCGCCGGAGTAGTCCGTCTCGGCGTCCTGGTCGAGGGCGACGACGGGCTCGGCGCCGGAGACGTCCAGCGAGCCGATCGAGCCGTCGGCCTCGGTGCCGTAGCCGAACCAGATCTTGCCGCCCGCGAGAGCCAGGAACTGCGGGTCGGTGCCCTCGCCGGTGGCGTACCGGGCCTGCTCGGCCATCGTCGAGGTGTCGAAGGCGACGATCGCGTCGACGCTCGGGACGGCCGCGTACAGCCGGCCGGAGTCGGCCGAGAGAGCCAGGCCGGTGACGCCGTACAGCTCGTGCTCGGTGGCGAGCACGTTGCCGGAGTAGTCCGTCGCGACGACCCGTCCGGTGACGGGGTCGCTGACGAAGACCTTGCGGTGGACGCCGTCCACCACGATGTCGCCCGCGGACTTCAGCGGGAGCACCTTGCTGCTGTCCGCCGCGGCCGAACCGGCCGTCCCCACGACCAGCGCGGCGGAGCTGACGAGTACCGCGAGCGCGGTCGCGGTCGAGAGAGTGCGCTTACGCACGAACACGATGAAAAGACCCCCCAATGGTCTTCGCTGCCCCGTGAGTTGGGGCGTGCCCCGAGAACCGGGGTGCGGTGTTCGCAGCCTATTGCATGCCTATGACAACGTGTCCACGGGATTCACACATATGGCGTGGCGTGGGTCACTGGCTCTCAGGTAGGGGGTACCCCGGGTGGACAAAAGACCCGGCGCCGTCCCCCTGAGGGAAGCGCCGGGTCTCTCACTCCCCGGTACTACTTGATCCGCGTACCCGCCGACCGCAGGTTCTGCGTGGCCTCGACGACCCGCGCCGCCATGCCCGCCTCGGCGAGCTTGCCCCAGGTACGGGGGTCGTACGTCTTCTTCGAGCCGACCTCGCCGTCGACCTTCAGGACGCCGTCGTAGTTCTGGAACATGTGCGCCGCGACCGGCCGCGTGAACGCGTACTGCGTGTCCGTGTCGAGGTTCATCTTGATGACGCCGTTCTCCAGCGCGGTCGCGATCTCCTCCTCGGAGGAGCCGGAACCGCCGTGGAAGACGAAGTCGAACGGCTGCGAACCGGCCGGCTTGCCGAACTTGGCGGCGACGCCCTCGTTCAGCTCCTTCAGCAGGTCGGGGCGGAGCACGACGTTGCCCGGCTTGTACACGCCGTGCACGTTGCCGAACGACGCGGCCAGCAGGTAGCGGCCCTTCTCGCCGAGGCCGAGCGCCTCGACCGTGCGGATCGCGTCGTCGACCGTCGTGTAGAGGGAGTCGTTGATCTCGTGCGAGACGCCGTCCTCCTCGCCGCCGGTCGGGGTGATCTCCACCTCAAGGATGATCTTCGCGGCGACCGCGCGGGCCAGCAGCTCCTGGCCGATGGCCAGGTTGTCGGCGAGCGTCTCGGCCGAGCCGTCCCACATGTGCGACTGGAAGAGCGGGTTGCGGCCGGCCTTCACGCGCTCCTCGGAGACGGCGAGCAGCGGCCGTACGTACCCGTCGAGCTTGTCCTTGGGACAGTGGTCGGTGTGCAGCGCGACCGTGACCGGGTACTTCTCGGCGACGATGTGCGCGAACTCGGCGAGCGCGACCGCGCCCGTCACCATGTCCTTGCTGTACTGGCCGCCCAGGAACTCCGCGCCGCCCGTGGAGATCTGGATGATGCCGTCGCTCTCCGCCTCCGCGAAACCGCGCAGCGCCGCGTGCAGGGTCTGGGTCGAGGTGACGTTGATGGCCGGGTAGGCGAACTTGCCTGCCTTCGCCCGGTCGAGCATCTCGTTGTAGACCTCGGGGGTTGCGATGGGCATCTGTCCGCTCCTTGGGTGTGCGGGTTGGCGATCTCGTACTACGGCCCTGACCTAGACCTTGGTGTCTGACGTCGTCGTCATCCCCATCTTTCCAGACATGGCCCGCTGCTCCGGAAGGTGTAACCGTCTACATCTCAGGTATCAGTCCAGGCCCAGCTCGTCCTTGGAGAAGGCGAAGAGGTACGGCACACCCGCGCCCTCCCGGATCTTCTCGTCGGCGCCGGTCGCCCGGTCGACGATCGTCGCGACGGCCACGACCTCGGCGCCCGCCGCGCGCACCGCCTCCACCGCCGTCAGCGGGGAACCGCCGGTCGTGGAGGTGTCCTCGACGACCAGCACGCGCCGCCCGCGGATCTCCGGGCCCTCGACCTGCCGCTGCATGCCGTGCGCCTTGGCGGCCTTGCGGACGACGAAGGCGTCCAGCTTCTGTCCGCGCGCGGCGGCGGCGTGCAGCATCGACGTGGCGACCGGGTCGGCGCCCATGGTCAGCCCGCCGACCGCGTCGAACTCCAGCTCCGCCGTCAGGTCCAGCAGCACCTGCCCGACCAGCGGGGCGGCCTCACCGTCGAGGGTGACGCGGCGCAGGTCGATGTAGTAGTCCGCCTCCAGCCCCGAGGAGAGCGTCACCCTGCCGTGCACCACGGCCTTGTCCTTGATCTGTTGCAGCAGCTCAGCACGTACGTCCGTCATGGCGAACAGCTTAGATGCGGGGCGTACGGAGGTACGGCGGGGCATACGGAGGACCTGGGGGGGTACGGCTGGCCGTGGCTCTCGGGTCGTACGGGTACTACAGGCGCCGCCAGGTCCACGTCGTCGACGCCTCCAGCGGGTCGACCGGGGTGACCAGACGGGGATGCGTGTTCAGGCCGTTGGGCGGGCCGGTCTGCGGTTCCACGCACACGGCGGGCTCCTGCTCGTCGTACACCACGACCCACCGCTCGCGGCTGGCGACCTTCAGCTCCAGCTGCCCCGGCCAGGTCAGCGTCACGTCGACGCCGTCCGGCATGCCGAAGCAGTCGTCCCACGGGCCGGGCTTGCGCTCGATCCGGTTGCCGGTGGGGAGGTGGTCGTCGCCGCGCTCCTCCTGCCAGGCGGGGTCGAACGCGAGGTGTACGTCACTACCTCCCAGGTTCCTGTTGAACCAGGGGTGCCAGCCGATCTGCGCCGGGAAGGAGTCGTCGTACGTCTCCACCGCCATGGTGAGGGTCAGGGTGTCCTCGGTGAGGGCGAACACCTGGGTGATACGTCCGGGGTAGGGCCAGGGAGCCACGAGGTCGTACGTGAGGACCGCTTCGTCGGGCGCGACGCGGGCGACGTTCCAGGCACTGCCGCGCGCCGTGCCGTGGATGGCGTTCGGCGGGGCGTTGAGCGGCATCTGGTGCGTCGTACCGCCGTTGCGGAACTGTCCGTCCCTGATCCGGCCGCACCACGGGACCATCGGGAAGCAGCCGAACTTCTCGCCCTGGCGCAGCAGTTCGACACCGTCGACCTGGAGGGAGGCCACGCGGGCGCCGTTGGCGGGGTGCACGGTCGCCTGTGCGGAGCCGGCGGTCAGTGTGATCTCTTCGTTGCTCACAAGGGATGACAGTACTGGGGGACCACGGGGTCGACCGGGCGGCGGGGGTGGCTGCGTCGGGGGCGCGGCGCGGGGGCCTCGTACCGAGGGACGTCTACCTCCTGAGAGGTACGCCGATTACGGTTCGTCCCTTGTCGCGGCGTCCCGTATCCGCCGCGGCCCCGCTCAGCGGCGTCTGCGCAGTGCGCGGCCCACCACCACCGCCGACACCACCGCGAGGGCCGCCGCCGGGGCCGCCCAGCGGAGGGTGCTCGCCGGGGTGAACGACTGGGGGGCGGGGACCGGGGCGTAGCGGCCACGCGGTGGGGCGTGGTCGACCTCCTCCGCGCTCCTGCCGATCATCGTGCGGCGGGCGTGGGCGGCTTCCGCCGGGGGGTCGGAGGGGTTCAGGGAGGCCAGCGGGTCCAGGGCGGACGAGGGGACCTCGGTCTCGAAGACCGTTGGGGGGAAGGGGAGTTCGGGGTTCAGGTCCGGGGTGGGGTCGGGGTCCGGGGACTGCTCGGAGTCCGGGGACCGCTTCGGGGGCGTCGGCCGCTCCGGCTCCGCGTCGCGGGCGGTTCCGAGATCCCGCTCGGCTCCGGAGTCCCGCTCGGCTTCAGGGTTCCGGCCGGCTTCAGGGGCCCGGCCGGCTTCAGGGGCCCGGCCGGCTTCAGGGGCCCGGCCGGTTCCCAAGTCCCGCTCGGTCTCCGAGCCCTGCCCGGCTTCCCGGCCCTGCTCCACCGCCCGCGCATCCGGCCCCCTACCCGTAGTCCCCAGGTTCCCCCCGAAGCGGTTGACGAGGCGGGCCACCGCCGCCGCGACCGTCTCCGGCGGGAGTTCCGCGATCCGCCCGTCCGCGCGGGCGGTGCCGGTGAACCTGAGGGTCGTACCCGTGGCGGTCTCCGCGAGGGCGAGGGTGAGGGCGAGGTGGACCTTGCCGGCGCCCCTGGCCTCCGCCGCGTCCGCCCGGACGGTGTACGTCCCGTCGGCGCCGGGTGATACCTGGGCGTTACCCCGATAGGTGATCGTGTGGCTGCCGACACGGATCTTCAGCCGGCCCGCGACCGGGGGCGTCCCCGCGTCCTGCTGGAGGCCGGGGACCGCGCGGGCCACCTGCGCGGGGTCGGCGAGGGCCGCTCGCAGCCGCTCCGCCGGAACCGGAACGAACACCTCTTGCTCCATGTCGGTGGAGCCTACCCACCGGTCGGGGAAAAGCACCCCCGGAGAGGGGGATTCGCTCCGCTGCACCCGGGGGTGGAGGGTGACGGCACCCAGAGGTGGACACCCCGGAGGTGGACGCCCCGCAGGTGGGCGTCACCCGGAGCCAGAGGGGCGCCACCCGCAGCCGGCCAAGCCCTGCGGCCAGCCGGCCCTCATACCCCCCATACCCCCTACCCCCAGTACCTGGGAGGGACCAGCTAGTACCGGGGATGAACCAGCGTCGATACCCGCACCCCCCTCACCCGCGTGGCCTCGGCCGCCCGCGCCCCCTCCGCCAGCGCCTCCGGTGTGAGTGTCTGCGGTCGCGGCGCCCTGGGGTCGAGCGCGAGAACGGGTCGCCGGGGCCCCGCCGAGGCCAGCAGGAACCCCCAGTCCTTCGGTGCCCGGGACCGCGCGGTCGTCCGGTCGGGCCCCGCCGCGAACCCGGAGTCGCGGCCGGTCACCCGGTAGGGGGTGGTGTGCAGCCCCGCCGCCCGCATGGTCGCGTCGACCGTCCAGAACACCTGCGACCGGGTGGCCAGCGGCCCGGCGTGGACGACGAGACGCCCCCCGGGCGCGAGGGAGCGGCGCGCGAGGCCGTAGAACTCCTCGGAGTACAGCTTGGTGCTGGCGGTGATCCCCGGATCGGGCAGGTCGGCGACGACGACGTCGTACGTGCCCGGCGCCGTCGTGCGCAGGACGTGGAACGCGTCCCCGATGGTGACGTGCACCCGGGGGTCGCCCAGCGCGTGCCCGCCGAGCCGGGAGAGCGCCGGGTCGCTGCGGGCGAGGCGGACGAGCCCGGCATCGAGGTCGACGATGTCGACCCGCCGTACGCCGGGATGGGTGAGGACCTCGCGCGCGGCGAGCCCGTCACCGCCCCCGAGGACCAGGACGCGGGTATGAGACCCGTACATCGCAGGGTGGACGAGGGCCTCGTGGTACCTCCGCTCGTCCCGCCCCCCGACCCGCAGCCGGCCGTCGAGGTACAGCCCCAGAGGGTGACCCGGCGTACCCCCCGTGAGGACTACCTCCTGCACGTCGGTCTGGAGAGCCACTCGGACGTCGTCCCCGTACACCGCCTGGCGGGCCGCGCGCTCGAAGTCGTCGACGAGTACGGCCGCCGCGGCGAGGACGCCGAGGACGGTCACGTTGGTCACGAGCAGCAGCCAGCGCGCCCGGCGGGTCAGGTCGCGCCGGAACAGGCCGAGGATCAGCGCGCTGCCCGCGACGACGTTGACCGCACCGGTGAGCAGCGAACTCGTCAACTGGCCCAGGAACGGCAGGAGGAGGAAGGGGAAGGCGAGGCCGCCGACGAGCGCGCCGACGTAGTCCGCGGCGAACAGGTCGGCGACCGCGCCGCCCGCGTCCTGGCGGCGGATGCGCTGGATCAGCTCCATCAGGAGGGGGACCTCGGCGCCGATCAGCAGGCCGATGGCGAGGGAGAACGCGACGAGCAGGACGCGTGGGCCGTTCGCCCACAGGCCGCCCCAGTCGCCGGTCCAGGCGAACACGGCGTACAGGGCCATCGCGCTGCATCCGCCGATCAGCGCGAGCGCCGCCTCGACCGCGCAGAACCCGGCGGCGGCCAGCGTGCGCAGGCGTTTGGCGGCGAGCGAGCCGACGCCCATGGCGAACACCATCACGGACAGCACGACGGACGCCTGGGTGACCGAGTCGCCCATCAAGTACGAGGCGAGCGCGACGAGTTCGAGTTCGTAGACCAGCCCGCACGCGGCGCACACGAACACGCAGGCCAGGACCAGGAACCGCCCCGTCGCCGGCCGGACGGGCAGCGGGGCCCGGCCTCCCCACGGAGGCGGGGCACCGGGGGGAGCGGGCGCGTGCGGTTCGATCACGACTGCGACGTTACGTCACGGCCTCAGTACGCCATGTCACCCACACGCGTGAAACCGGAGGCCGGAGTGGTCCCTTGGGTTTACCCGGGGATGCCGGGAGGGGTCCTGACGGGCTGCTCCACCCGTGTGAGGGAAAGGAGTCAGGGGAGTGTGGGGGTAGGGGGGTACTACCTCTTTCGGGGGACACGGCGGTCCGGCCCTCGTGAGGGGTACGCGGGGACTACCCCACGGGTACCCGCACCCCGACCCGGGTCCGGGTCGCCACCAGCTGCCCGTCCTGGGGGTAGGCGTGCCAGGTCCGCCAGTGCACGTACCCGTCGACTCGCTGGGCGAGCAGCGCCGTGAAGGCGTGCGGGCTGCCGGGGAAGACGCCCGCGAGGCCGTGCGGGTGGTCGGAGACGAGCGCGAGCAGTTCCTGCGCGCGGCCCGCGAACTGGCCCGGCGAGAGGACCTCGACGTGGGCCGCGAACTCGTACTCCCAGTCGCCGACGCGTTTGGCCACGCCGAGCGGGAGCGGGGTGCTGCTGCCGGGGATGCAGGCGACCGTCTCCGAACAGGAGGTCTCCGCCTCCTCCAGCAGCACCTGGTGGGAGGCGCCGAGGAGCCTCAACTGGAGTTTGGCACCGGACAGTTCGAGGTTGAGCGTGGCCAGGGCCGGCAGCGGCTCGCGCCCCAGGGCCCAGGCGAGATCGGCCGCGCGCGTGTCGGTGTAGGAGGTGGTCAGGGTCGTGAGCATGGATCGGCTCCGCAAGCACGCGAGAAAGAAGCGGGTAGGTCCGGCGCGCCCCGGTCGACTCCGGGGTCCGGCCCCGGTCGGCCCTGTGTGAGAGGACGTCCGCGCGGGACGTCCGAGGGGTCCGAGGGGCTGCGTTGGTATTTTAGAGGGAATCATGGAGTGCGGTCCCGCCACAGCGTTTTTACCCAACTTCGTGCGGTTTCCATCCCTCAGAGGGCTCCACAGCTCAACTGTTCAACTACGGCGTACGCCGGGCGGCCCTGGCGTACGCGGGGCGTATGTCACATACGAGGACGCCCGCCGCGTGTCGCCGCGCGGCGGGCGTCCCTCTGCGGTAGTCCCCCCGGACCCCGTCGGTGCTCCCTCACGGGAAGCCCCGCCCCCCCCGTCCCCCTACTTCAGGGGTACCCGGGTACCCCTGAAGGCCCCCCGGCCCGGACGGAGCTCAGCTGCCCCGTGTCAGCTGCCTCCGCCGCACCCGCCGCCACCCCCTCCGCCCCCGCAGGAGCTGCCCCCGCCGCAGGAGTGGCCGCCCCCGCAGGAGTGGCCGCCGTGGTGTCCCCCGTGTCCCCCTCCGGAGTCACCCCCCGAGTCACCCCCGAAGATCCACCAGCCGCCGCTCCCGGTGCCGGAGCTGTTCATGCTGTCGCTGCTCCCGCTGCCGTTGCCGCTGCCGCTCCCGCTGTACGACCGCCGCCGGGCGGCGCGCGCCCGCCGCTCGGCCCGCTCCCGGCGCCGGCTGCCGATCAGCGCCGCCGTGAGCAGGATCACGAACAGGACGAGCAGGATGACGCCGATTGCCATGAGCATGACGATCACCCTCCTTCCGCTTCTCACAAGTCCCCCGAAGCGGCCCCCCGCGGGCGCCTCGCGCACCGTACGAGCGGTGCGTGACCTGGGGATGCCCGGCCGTCTCAGCAGCCAAAGCACACTTGAGGAACTCCAGAGCTTGAGCGCAGGATGGCGGGCATGACCAGCAGCGCACGCCCCTTCCTCAACCGCAGCCTCGCCGAGTTCGGGACGACGATCTTCGCGGAGATGTCGGCCCTCGCGGTGCGCACGGGCGCCATCAACCTCGGCCAGGGCTTCCCCGACACGGACGGCCCCGAGGAGGTCCGCGAGGCGGCGGTGCGCGCGCTGCGCGAGGGGCGCGGCAACCAGTACCCGCCGGGCCCGGGCGTGCCGGAGCTGCGTACGGCGATCACCGCGCACCAGCGCGCGCGGTACGGCCTGTCGTACGACCCCGACACCGAGGTCCTGGTGACGGCCGGCGCCACGGAGGCCATCGCGGCCACCCTGCTGGCCCTCCTGGAGCCCGGGGACGAGGTGGTGGCCCTGGAGCCCTACTACGACTCGTACGCCGCCTCCATCGCCATGGCGGGCGCCCGCCGGGTCCCCGTGACCCTGCGCCCCGACCCCGAGGCGGCCCGCTTCCGCCTCGACCTGGACGAGCTGCGCGACGCGGTCACCGACGCGACGCGACTGCTTCTGATCAACACGCCGCACAATCCGACCGGAACGGTCCTCACGCGCGCGGAGCTCACCGCGATCGCCGAACTGGCGGTGGAACGGGACCTGCTCGTCGTCACGGACGAGGTCTACGAGCACCTCGTGTACGACGACGCCGAGCACATCCCGCTGGCTTCCCTCCCGGGCATGCGCGAGCGGACGGTGACCATCGGGTCGGCCGGCAAGACGTTCTCGTTCACCGGCTGGAAGGTCGGCTGGGTGACGGCGTCCCCGGGGTTGACGAGCGCCGTCCGCTCGGCGAAGCAGTTCCTCACATACGTCGCCTCCGGGCCGTTCCAGTACGCGGTCGCCGAGGCGCTCGCCCTCCCGGAGTCGTACTTCGAGGAGTTCCGCGCGGACATGCGGGCGAAGCGGGATCTGCTCGCCACCGGGCTCACGCAGGCGGGCTTCGAGGTGTTCCGGCCGGCGGGCACGTACTTCATCACCACCGACATCCGGCCCCTCGGCGAGAGCGACGGTTTCGCCTTCTGCCGTTCGCTGCCCGCGCGCGCGGGTGTCGTCGCGATCCCCAACGCGGTCTTCTACGACCACCGCGACCAGGGAGCGCCGTTCGTACGGTTCGCGTTCTGCAAGCGGACGGGCGTCCTCGAAGAGGCCGTGTCGCGTCTGAAGGCGCTCGCCGGCTGACCCGGGGGCCCTTCCGACGCTCCGTCAAAGTCCCCCGCCCGGCCCCGTCCTGCTCGCGCGCGGGCGCGTCGGCCTGCATGGTGCCGAGTGTGACTCACGCCACCACCGCCCTCGCCCCGCCGCCGTCAGCCGTCGCGCGCCGTCCCGCCGTACGGCGCCACCGGGGCCTGCTCGGCGCCCTCGGCCTGTTCGTCCTGGCGCGGCTCGCCGGGGCCGGGGTGCTCGCGGGGGTCGCCTGGGCGGCCGGCGAGCGGCCTCTGCGGCTCCTGGGGCACTCCTGGGACTCCCGGTGGTACCTGGGCATCGCCGAGCACGGCTACGGCCGCACGCTGCGCTTCGGCCCGGACGTCGTCCACAGCGACCTGGCGTTCTTCCCGCTGTACCCGGCCCTGGTCCGCGCGGTGACCGCCGTGACGCCCCTCAGCGGCGGCTCCGCGGGCCTCCTGGTGTCCTGGACGGCCGCCGCGGTCGCCGCCTGCGGGATCTACGCCGTGGCCCGCCTCCTGCGCGGTCCCGCCGTGGCCGCCGCGACGGTCCTCCTGTGGGGCCTGCTCCCCCACTCCGTCGTCCTGTCGATGGCCTACACCGAGCCCGTCCTGACGGCGTTCGCCGCGTGGGCGCTGTACGCCGTGCTGACGGGGCGGTGGGTGTGGGCGGGCGCGCTGGCCGCCGCGGCGGGGGTGTCGCGCCCCAACGGGTTCGCGGTGGCGGCGGCCGTGGTGGCGGCGGGGGTCTGCGAGGCGGTACGCGCGCGGGGGCGCGCCGGAGCCGCGGTGGCTGCACGCGTGGCGGCGGTACGCGCGCGGCGTGCCCCGGTCGGCGCCGAGCACTTCGCGGCCCCGTCCGAGGCGGTACGCGCGCGGGGGCGCGGTACGGCGGTGCCGGTGCGGGCCGAGGGCTCGGCGCGAGCTGCACGCGGGCGCGGGGCGCGAGGGCCGGCTCCGTACGGAGGCTCCCGCGCGCGGGTTGCCCACAGGCTGTGGACGGGGATCGCGCTCGCGCCCCTGGGGTGGCTCGCGTACGTCCTGTGGGTCGGCGTCCACCAGGGCGACCCCCTGGGGGGTTACTTCGCCGTGCAGCGCCTGTGGGGGTCGCGGTTCGACTTCGGGGAAGGGTCCCTGCGGTTCGCGCGGCATCTGCTGCTGGAGGGGGACCGGTTCGTCTTCCCCGTGGCCCTCGTCATCGTCGGCGCCGCGGTCGTCCTGTACGCCCTGCTGCTCGCCGAGCGCGTACCGCTGCCCCTGCTGGTGTACACCGGCGTACTGCTGCTGATCGCGCTCGGCGGGTCGGGGTTCTTCGAGTCGAAGCCGCGGTTCCTGCTGCCGGCGTTCCCGCTGCTGCTGCCGCTCGCGGCGGCCCTGGCCCGGACGGCGAGAGCCCGGCCGTGGCACGCGGCCGTGGTGGTCGCGGCCCTGGCCGGGCTCTCGTTCGCGTACGGGGCGTACCTGGTGGTGCTCGCGGACACGCCGTTGTAGACGCGCCCCGTGGCTCCACGGAGGTAGGTACCTCAACCCACGGAGCCACTCGCCCCGTAGCTCTCAGGACCTACGCGCGGCCCCGGTGGGACAACGCCCTACTGCTCGTCGTCCGACGGCTTCTCCAGCTCCACGCCCTCGTCCTCGAGACCGAGCTGCTCCACGAGCCACTTGTCGAACTCGATCGCGGCACGGACCCAGCTGACCGTGGAGGAGACGAAGAACTCGATGTTCACGCCCGCGCCGATCAGCATCTGCGTCTCGCCGATGAGGCGGACCGAGCCGTCGTCGTGGGTGTGCGTGTAGACCTTGGGCCACAGGGTGCGGCGGTTCCAGTCGTCGATCGCCTCAAGGAGCTGGGGCTTGTCGTCGATCTGGTGGGGACGGTCGAAGAAGGTCCGCACCGAGTAGACCTGCTGCTCGCCCTCGCCGCGGAACATGAAGTACGTACGGAACTGCTCCCACGGCGCCGCGAGGTCACCCTCGTCGTCGACGACGTACTTCAGCTCCATCTGGTCGAGGAGCTGCTTCACGAGATCCTGGTCAGGGACGACGGGGCCCGCCGGTCCTTGGGGCTGCGGCTCGGGCTGGCCCCCGAAATTCGGAATCGAGGACGGGTCGATGCTCACCGTGTTTTTCCCTTCGTACGGATGCCGCCATCCTCTCCCATGCGGGGCGGGGACTGGCAACCCCCGCAGGACCCTGTCAGCCGTCGGCTGACAGGAACTGACCGGGGCTTGAACATCGAGGGTGACGAGGGCCCGGGGAGACGGCCGTCTCCGGTCCGCTCGGGCCGCGGAGGTGTGACGGGTATGACGGGTACTACACCCCTCCCGCCGCCCGCGCGGGTACTACGGGGCTTCCCGTAGTACCCGTCATACCCGCGTACCCGTCATACCCGCGCCGAACCCCCGCCCCGCCCGGACCCCGGCCGCCTCGCCACCCCCACCGCACCCCCGGCGCGGCGCCCTACAGCGTCTTGCCCGTGGCCGGCCCCACGATCAGCCCGTCCCCGAACACGTCCACCCGGACCGTGTCCCCGTCCTTGACCTCCCCGGAGAGGATCTCCTTGGCGAGCCGGTCCCCGATCGCGGTCTGGACGAGCCGCCGCAGCGGACGCGCGCCGTACGCCGGGTCGTTCCCCTCCGTCGCGAGCCAGGACAGCGCCGCCTCGGAGACGTCCAGCGTGAGCCGCCGGTCGGCGAGGCGCCGGGCGAGCCGGTCGATCTGGAGGCGCGCGATGTGCGACAGCTCGTCCTGCGAGAGCGCCGAGAAGACCACGAGGTCGTCCAGCCGGTTGAGGAACTCCGGCTTGAAGGACGTCCGTACGACCTCCAGGACCTGCTCGCGCTTCTCGTGCTCGCTGGTGAGCGGGTCGACGAGGAACTGGCTGCCCAGGTTGGACGTCAGCACGAGGATCGTGTTCCGGAAGTCGACCGTACGGCCCTGACCGTCCGTCAGACGCCCGTCGTCCAGCACCTGGAGGAGCACGTCGAAGACCTCGGGGTGCGCCTTCTCGACCTCGTCGAGGAGCACGACGGTGTACGGCCGCCGGCGCACCGCCTCGGTGAGCTGGCCGCCCTCCTCGTACCCGACGTAGCCGGGCGGCGCGCCGACCAGCCGGGCCACGCTGTGCTTCTCGCCGTACTCCGACATGTCGATGCGGACCATCGCCCGCTCGTCGTCGAAGAGGAAGTCGGCGAGGGCCTTGGCGAGTTCGGTCTTGCCGACGCCGGTCGGGCCGAGGAACAGGAAGGACCCGGTGGGCCGGTCGGGGTCGGCGATGCCGGCGCGGGAGCGGCGTACGGCGTCGGAGACGGCCTGGACGGCCTCGGTCTGGCCGATCAGGCGGCGGCCCAACTCCTCCTCCATGCGCAGGAGTTTCTGGGTCTCGCCCTCCAGGAGCCGCCCCGCGGGGATGCCGGTCCAGGAGCCGACGACGTCCGCGATGTCGTCGGGGCCGACCTCGTCCTTGACCATCGTGTCGCGGGCGGCCTGCTCCTCGGCGGCGGACGCCTCCTCCAAGTCCCGTTCCAGCGTGGGGATCTCGCCGTACAGCAGCTTGGAGGCGGTGTCGAAGTCGCCGTCGCGCTGGGCGCGTTCGGCCTGGCCCCTCAACTCGTCGAGCTTCTCCTTGAGTTCACCGACCCGGTTGAGGGACTGCTTCTCCTTCTCCCAGCGGGCGTTGAGGCCGCGCAGCTCCTCCTCCTTGTCGGCGAGGTCGCGGCGCAGCCGCTCCAGGCGCTCGCGGGAGGCGGCGTCGGTCTCCTTCTCCAGGGCCAGCTCCTCCATCCTCAACCGGTCGACGGCACGCTGGAGTTCGTCGATCTCGACGGGCGAGGAGTCGATCTCCATGCGCAGCCGGGAGGCCGCCTCGTCGACGAGGTCGATGGCCTTGTCGGGCAGGAAGCGGGAGGTGATGTACCGGTCGGAGAGGGTCGCGGCGGCGACCAGCGCGCTGTCGGCGATCTGCACCTTGTGGTGCGCCTCGTAACGGCCCTTCAGGCCACGGAGGATGGCGATCGTGTCCTCCACCGACGGTTCGGCGACCAGGACTTGCTGGAAGCGGCGCTCCAACGCCGGGTCCTTCTCGATGCGTTCGCGGTACTCGTCGAGCGTCGTCGCGCCGACCATGCGCAGTTCGCCGCGCGCCAGCATCGGCTTGAGCATGTTACCGGCGTCCATCGCGGAGTCGCCGCCCGCGCCGGCGCCGACGACGGTGTGCAACTCGTCGATGAACGTGATGATCTGGCCGTCCGAGTCCTTGATCTCGGCGAGGACGGTCTTGAGGCGTTCCTCGAACTCGCCGCGGTACTTGGCGCCCGCGACCATCGCGCCGAGGTCGAGCGAGACGAGCCGCTTGTTCTTCAGGGACTCGGGGACGTCGCCCTTCACGATGCGCTGCGCGAGCCCCTCCACGACGGCCGTCTTGCCGACGCCGGGCTCGCCGATGAGGACCGGGTTGTTCTTCGTGCGCCGCGACAGCACCTGGACGACCCGGCGGATCTCCTGGTCCCGGCCGATGACCGGGTCGAGCTTGCCCTCGCGGGCGGCGGCGGTGAAGTCCGTGCCGAACTTCTCCAGCGCCTTGTACGAGCCCTCCGGGTCGGCGTTGGTGACGCGCCGGCCGCCGCGCGCCTTGCGGAACGCCTCCAGCAGTTTCTTCGGCGTCGCGCCCTGCCGCGCGAGCACGTCACCCGTCTGGCCGCCCTTCTCGGCGATGCCGATCAGGAGGTGCTCGGTGGAGAGGTAGTCGTCCCCGAGGTCGGCGGCGCGGGCCTGCGCGTCCGCGATCACGGCGAGCAGCTCACGGTTGGGCTGCGGCGGGGCCACCGTGGACCCCGTCACCCTGGGGAGGGAGGCGAGCACCTGCTCCGCGCCTTGGCGTACGGCGGCCTGGTCGGCCTCGACGGCGACCAGCAGGTCGATGACGTTCTCGTTGTCCTGGCCCGCGAGCAGAGCCAGGAGCAGGTGTGCGGGGGTGAGGTCGGGGTGCCCCTCGGACACGGCGCGGCTGCTCGCCGCGTTGATCGCGTCCCGGCTCCGGTTGGTCAGCTCTGCGTCCACGGTCGGGGTCTCCTCCTTGCGTCGTCCTGGAGTACTACGGGTCCTACGGGCCGGCACCGCGGGTATGACGGGTACTACGCGTGCCGACGGCACGGGTACCACCCGGGTGCCACTTGTTGCTGACTTGAGCAACGTCCACAAAGTTGAGTCTATTCCACTCAAGGTTGACCCGGGAGGGGAAACGGCCACGAGCGGCTAGATTCACGCCATGGCCGCGTACCCCCAAGATCTGCACGCGCCGGACGCCGCGTACGTCGACTTCTGGCGCGAATACCACCTGTGCACCCTCACGACACCACGCCCCGACGGGACCCCGCACGTCGTACCCGTAGGCGTCACGTACGACCCCGAGCACCGGCTCGCCCGGGTGATCGCCAGCCGGACCAGCAGCAAGGTGCGCAACGTGCTCGCCGCCGGGGAGGAAGGGGCCCTGGTCGCCGTCTGCCAGGTCGACCGGGCGCGGTGGGCGACGCTCGAAGGGCGCGCCGTGATCCGTACCGAGCCGGAGCGGGTCGCCGACGCCGAGCGGCGGTACGCCGAGCGGTACGGGAGGACTCCGTCGCCGAACCCCGAGCGCGTAGTGATAGAGATCACACTCACGCGAGCCATGGGGCGAGGGTGAACCCTGGGGCCCCAGGGGCGGTTTCCGGCCAACCGGGGGATCGCCGCAAAGCGTGAAATGTCGCCGTAAAACACAGCGGCGTCACCGTGTTCAGGTCACGGTGACGCCGCTGCGGGGGGAAGCACCTGAGCGATCTTTTACGACGGGGGAATCGCGTCAGGCACTGCGGGGGGTGGCCGAAACGGTCCGCGAGGTGGGGGGCTCCGCGTCCGTCAGCCTGTGGTCTCGTCGATCGAGGTTCACAAAGATCATTCCGTACCGGATGGCACACTGCACCGGCTGCGGCGCGCCACGGGGCCGCCGCAGACACCGGTACGCCCGCACGTCGCCGTCCTCGTCCCGCGTGACCACCACCGGCGCACCGAACACCGTCACCATCAGCGAGTCACCGTTGTGGGGGATGGCGGTGACCAGGTCGATGAAGTGCCAGCCGGAGCGGTAGGCGGTGGCCATTTCGCGACGGAAGGAGCGGTCGTCGGGTGGGGTGGTCAACGGGTCACCACCTGCTGTCCAGCGGAGCAACGACGGTGTCGTCGTCACCGCCCGCGGCGAAAGAGGTGGACTGCGCGTGGCTGCCACCCACCCGGGCGTCGTCCTTCACGTCCGAGAGGATGTGCAACGCTCCGAAAGCGACGGTGACAGAGAGGGCAGCGACTACCACCGAACGGAGCATCCTCTTACTCATAGCCGGCTTCGTCCTCACTCGTAAGGTCCTGTAATTCCCCGTCGAGTACGACGATGGCTCATTCAGGCACGTCATGGCCACCCGGTCGGTGCATCATGTTCCTGCATGTTCAGGACCCTGGGGGGTGGAGATTTGGCAACGAATCGAACAAAAGAGACACATCCCCACGCCTTGACGGACCTGTGTGAAGACGGTGGCCGCCTCTACACCCACGCACTACGTACAGGTCGCATCTCGCGTGCGGAAGCGGAAGCGGCTCCTTGCCTGATGGAGTTCGCCCTCCTCCAGCCCGATCCGGACGATACGGACTGGCTGCGCCCTGTGCCTCCGTCGATCGCCCTGTCCCAGCGACTGAATCACATTGAACGCGAGATCACCGAGCGCAGACGACTGTCGACCGATCTGGCAGAAGCATTTGAGCCGTTCATGTCACTGAGTACCCAGGTGACGGCCTCGACTCACTCCATCACGGTCCTGGAAGGACTGGACAGGATCAACAGCGCCCTGGATCTGGCCACAGCCCAGTGCCAGAGCGAGATGCTCACGGTCCAGCCGAGTGTCCGGGAGCAACCGGAACGCCGTTTCATCAAGGGCCTCGACCGGGACAAACCCTTGATCGATCGCGGAGTGCGGATCCGGACCCTCTACCAGCACACCGCGCGGTTCAGCGCCGAGACCCTCGCCTACGCGAGCCGGTTCGCCGACGGCAAAGCGGAGTACCGCACCATCGACGAACTCGTCGAGCGCCTGATCATCTGCGACGAGACGGTCGCCTTCATCCCGATCCGCGACGACCGCCAGGTCGCCCTGGAGCTGCGCCACCCCGGTCTCGTCCGCTACCTGGTCAAGGTCTTCGAGTTCATGTGGGACCGGGCGGTCCCGCTCAACTCCACCGCCCCCTACGAGACGGACCTCGACGGCATCACCGAGATCCAGCACTCGATCGCGAAGCTCCTCGTCGAGGGCCACGTCGACGAGGCCATCGCCCGGCGTCTCGGCATGAACGTCCGGACCTGCCGCGCCCACATCGCCCGGCTTGCCACCGCCCTCGGCAGCGGCAGCCGCGCCCAGCTCGGCTACCGCATCGCCCAGTCCGGGATTCTGGACCGGGAGCAGTGATGTGAAGACCGCAGCACAGGGAGCCCACGAGGAGGGCCTCGCGCTCCGTACGGGCGGGACACGACGGCCGGAGGCCTCGCCGCCCCGCCCGACCGCCAGCGGACCGCTTCCGCGGATTCCGGGCGCCCCCGCGCTGCCGAGGTCCCCGCGCACCGTCGCGGACGGGACGACCGGACGACGCCGGCACGACGCGGAACCGCCCCCGGCCCACCGGCTGCCCGAGAGACACGGCCGTACACCCGCGCGGTACCGGCGTACGACCCGCCACGATCCCGTCCTGCTCGCGCGCCACGGCATTCCGGGCCGTAGGACACGGCGCCGCCCCGCAGCCGTCTGCGACCCTCCGGTGTTCGTCTCCGCGCAGCGGCCGACCGCGGGTTCCCCGCGCGTGGACGCGCGCACAGCCGGGATTCTCGCCTCGCGACCCGCCACCGGCCGCGCCCGCCCCAGATTCCCGGAACAGGAGGAGACCGACGTATGACGGCACCGCACTCACCTCACGGAGTGGAGGAGCCGTGCGAGGCGGGCCTTGCGCTCTACAGCCGCGCGCTGCGTGAGGGGTACGTACCGGCACGTGAGGCCGAGGCACTGCCCTGTCTCGTGGACGCCGGGCTGCTCCAGCCGGACAGCGAGGACGCACACCGGTTGCAGCCGGTGCCTCCCGCCGTCGCACTCTCCCGTCTGCAACGTTCCGCCGAGGACGACATCGCCCTGCGCCGCAGACGCAGCACACGGCTCGCGGAGACGTTCGAGCCGCTGCTGGCCCTGACCATGCCGGACGGCGCCGACGCGGGCTTCTCGGGGATACGGCCGTTGCACGGCTTCCCGCAGATCAACCTCGCCATATCCGAGGCCATGACCGGCGTGACCGGGGAGATCCTCACGATCCAGCCCGACACTCCCACGATGAGCGACGCGGCACGGGCCGCCTCCCTGGAACGCGACCAGGCCCTCCTGGACCGGGGCGGCCGGATCCGCACCCTCTACCAGCACACCCAGCGCCACAAGCCCGCGATCATCGCGCGGTACGAGCAGCTGCGGGGCGACACCGAGGCGCGCACCCTCGACGAGGTCACCGACCGGCTCATCGTCATCGACCGCCGGATCGCCTTCATCCCGGCGAACAAGGACCGCACGCACGCGCTGGAGGTCCGCAGCCCGGCGCTGATCGAGTACTTCACGACGACGTTCGACCGCTTCTGGCACCTGGCCACCCCCATGTACCCCCAAACCGCCCGGTACACCGGCCTCGGGGACATCACGCCTCGCCAGTACGCCATCGCCCGCCTCCTCGTCGAGGGCCACACGGACGCGATGATCGCCGACCGCCTCGGCCTCAATGTCCGCACGGCCCGCGTCCACATAGCCAAACTCGCCACCACCCTCGGCAGCGACAGCCGGGCCCAACTCGGCTACCTCATCGCCGAATCCGGGATTCTCAAGCAGAAGGAAGCCGAAGAATGACCGCGCCGCACGTGCCGCACGGAACGGAGGAACTCTGCGCACCGGGGGCGGAGTTGTACGAACGGGCGCTGGCGGAGGGGCACATACCGGCGGCGGACGCGGAGGCGGCCCCCTGTCTGGTGGACGCGGGTCTGCTGCACCCTTCCGTGGACGACCTGACCCGGCTGGAACCGCTCTCCCCCACCGTGGCCCTGCACCGCATGCTCCGCCGCTCGGCCCGCCGTATCGCGGACGAACGCCGACGGGAGGAACAACTCACCGAGATCTTCGGGAAGTTGGTGAGGCTCGACCCGGACTCGCCACCGGCACAGACACCGATGCTCACCATCCTCAGCAGCAAACCCCGCATCAACGAGGCCATCACCGAGGCAGTGGCGGAAGCCACCCAGGAAATCCTCACCATCCAGCCGAACATGAACCTGCACGGCGCCCCCATAGAGGCAGCGCGTGCCGTGTCCGTGCCCAGGGACCAGCAGGCACTGGACCGAGGCTGCCGCATCCGCACCCTCTACCAGCACACCATGCGCAACGCTCCCACGATCCGCGCGCTCCACGAACGCCTCCACGGCGACGCCTCCTGCCGGACGCTGGACCAGATCACGGACCGCCTCATCGCCGTGGACGGCGCCGTCGCCTTCATCCCGGCGAACGAGGACAACAGCCTGGCACTGGAGGTGAGGCACCCGGCGGTGGTGAAGTACTTCGTGACGACGTTCGACCGCCTGTGGCACCTGGCGACGCCCCTGTACCCCGAACCGGCCCGCGAGCACCCGGCGTTGAACACGGTCACCCCCCGCCAGCGCACGATCGCCGCCCTCCTGGTCGAGGGCCACACGGACGCCGTCATAGCCGACCGCCTCGGCATGAACGTCCGCACGGCCCGCGAACACATCGCCAAGCTCGCGACGACCCTCGGCAGCGACAGCCGAGCCCAACTCGGCTACCTGATAGCGCGATCCGGAATCCTGGACGGCGAGGCGACGGACCGGTGAGCCATCAGGAACACGGCGCGGAGAGGCTGTGCGAGGCGGGGAGCGAGCTGTACGGCCATGCGCTGCGCGACGGCTGGATCGCGGCCGGCGACGCCCAACTGGCCCCGCGCCTGGCGCAGTTCGGGTTCCTCCATCCAACTCCCCACGATCTGGCCCGACTTGAACCGGTCGCCCCGGCAGTCGCCCTGCACCGCCTCCTGGACTCCGTCGCGAACCGCATCGCGGAGGAACGCCGCCGAGAGGCCCAACTGGTCGACTCCTTCGAGCCGTTGCTGCGGATCGCCGGCCCGCAGCAGTCGTACGGCATCCCCGCCCTCCGCGTCCTGAGCGGCACCGAGCGGATCAACCAGGCGCTGGACAAGGCGCTCCTCGACCACGGCGGCCGTATCCGCACCCTCCACCAGCACACGCAGCGCCACTCGCCGGGCGTGCTCGGCTACACGGAACAGCTCAAGGGCGACGTGGAGTGCCGCTCCCTCGACGAGGTCACCGACCGGCTGCCGATCGTGGACCGGACCGTCGCCTTCATCCCGGCGGACGACGACGGCCGGCTCGCCCTGGAGATCCGCCACCCCGCGCTGGTCAAGAAGGCCACACAGACGCCGTCATAGCCGACCGCCTCGGCCTCGACATCCGCACCGCCCACGAGCACATCGCCAAACTCGCCGCCCCCCTCGGCAGCGACAGCCGAGCCCAACTCGGCTACCTCATAGGCCGGTCGGGAATCCTTGACCGGGAAGAATGACGCCCTTCCCGGCCTCGTACGTCCCCCCGCCCCCCACCAGCCCGACCTGAGCGATGCGCACCCCGAGCTGCGTACGGCTGGCCGCCCCCAGCGTCTCGGAGAGCCGGGCGATATGGGCCCGGCAGGTGCGGACGCTGATCCCGAGCCGCTCGGCGATCACGGCGTCCTGATGCCCCTCGGCGAGCAACGCGGCGATGGACTGCTCGCGATGGGACACGCCCTCGACGGCGGGCGCGGGGATGGCCGCGGCGAGCGGGATCGCGAGCCGCCACAAGCGCTCGAAGACCGTGACCAG
Source organism: Streptomyces niveiscabiei (assembly GCF_033794345.1). Classification (NCBI taxonomy): domain Bacteria; kingdom Bacillati; phylum Actinomycetota; class Actinomycetes; order Kitasatosporales; family Streptomycetaceae; genus Streptomyces; species Streptomyces niveiscabiei. Next base: position 237,748 of record NZ_JARAYJ010000009.1, on the reverse strand, counting down.
GTACGTGATCAACGCGGGATGCCGCAGCTCAAGTGCCATGGTGCGGTCGGGGTTCGCGGGGATGAAGGCGACGACCCGGTCGAACACCATGAGCCGGTCGGTGACCTCGTCGAGGGTGCGCGCCTCGACGGCGTCGCCCATCAAGTCGAGGTAGGTGAGCAGCCCTTGGCCGTGCCGGGCGACGTGGTTGTAGAGGTCGCGCATCCGAACTCCCCGCGCCCGCAGGGACATCGCCCGGTGCAGCCCCTCGGAGAGCTCGTGCTCGCGCCGGATGCCACCGGGCTGGACGGTCAGCACCTCGGTCGTGCACGCGTCGGTCGCCTCGTCGAGCGCGGCCTGGATCCGGGACGCCCCGTCGAGGACGCGCAGCGCCATGCCCTCGCCGGAGACGCTGACGGGCCCGCCGAGCCCGGCGTACCACTCGAAGGCGGCGACCGCCGCGCCCATCCGGCGCCGGCTCGCGCTGACGTCGTCGTACAGGCCCCGCAGGAGCCGCGTCATGACCTCCTGCGGCGCGGTCGGGACGAGCCAGTCCATGTCGTCGGGATCGGGGTGCAGCAGGGCGAGTTCGAGGAGGCAGGGTACGGGTTCGGCGTCGGCGCGCGGGACTCGGCCGCGGCGCACGGCGCGGGAGTAGACCCGGTCACCGGCCTCGCACAGTCGGTCGGCACCGTGCGGGGGGTGATCCTCCGTCCCGTGCCCGGTCATCGTCCATCCCACCCCCGCAGTTTGCTCTTCCGCAGCGCAACTATGCGGGGCGTCCACCCGGCTCCGCAACACGGCGCCCCCGGTCACGCGACCTGAAATCCCCCGGTATGCGGCCGTTTCGACCCGCCTCCGCCCCTCGCACTGCAACAAGCTGACGGTGGTGCACCGTACCCACTCACGGCATGGTGGAACCGCTCCACCCGGGCTGCCGCTCGCCCGGGAGACCCGGCCGGACGCTCCCCGTCCGGCCGGGTCCACCACGCGCCCACGACAACACCGCCCAGCCCCCTACGCCGCCCGTACTACCCGTGTACGCCCGAGGTACGACGCCACCCGGGCGCCCTCCCCGCAGTACGACCGGTACGACGCCCCTGCGGCCCCCGCCCTCGCGGGTACGCCAACACCCCGGCCCCCCTCCCCCCTACGACGCCCCCAGCGCCTTCCCCACCCCCGCCCGGACGCCGCACAATCCCCGGTATGGCGAACCGAGGCACACCCGAACCGTCGTCCCACCCGACCACCCCTCCACGCCGCCCCCCGGCCGCGCTCGGCGTCCCCCTCGCCCTCGCCCTGGCTCTCCCCCTCCTGACCACCGCCTGCGACACAGGCTCCCCCTCCGGCACCGCACCGGACGCCACCCCCGGCGCCGCCACCCAGTCCCCGTCCCGCCCCCACCAGGACGGCCACCTCGTCTTCACCGTCCTCTCCCTGCGCTGCGGCATCCCCGGCGTCACCGGCAGCCACAGCGACGCCCTGCCCGACGGCCAGTTCTGCTCGGCCAGGCTCCGCGTGGACAACCCCAGCGCCGACTTCCACACCTACGCCGTGAAGGACCAGCGCCTGGAGGGCGTGACGGGCCGCGCCGCCCGCCCCGACAGCTTCGCCATGGCCGTACGCCGCCAGCACGAGTCGATCGCGCTCGGCGGCCACTCCCTCGTGGAGGTGGAGCTCTGGTACGACGTACCCCGCGACGCGAAGGTCACCGGCCTGCGGGTGACCGGCGACCGCGACCCGGCGAGCTGGATGGCGACGACCCCGGCGGCGCACGCCCCGGACGGCCTGCTGATCCCGATGAAGCCGCTGCTGGACGGCTAGCTCCGAAGTACCCCCGGCGAACCCCCTACTTGAGGTTGACCGCCTCGCAAGCCGCCTCGAACTTCGGCGTGCAGATCTGCGAGACCGTGTAGATCCCGTCCGCCACCACCGTCTGCTTCACGTTGCTCTTGGTCAGCGCGACCACGGTCACCAATTGCGCCGGGATCTTCTTGTTGGTGGGGCTGTCCACCCGGTCCCGGGTCAGCGAGTCGAACTTGATGTCCTTGCCCTGGATCTTGGCGACGGCCATCTCCGCGGCGGCGGCGGCCATCTGCGGGTAGGGCTTGTAGACGCTCATGAACTGCTTGCCGGTGATGATCCGCTGCACGGCGGGCAGTTCGGCGTCCTGTCCGGTGATCGGCGGCAGATCGGTGACCCCCGCCGCTTCGAGCGCCTTGAGCGCGCCCCCGGCCATCGCGTCGTTCGCGGAGTACACCCCGGCGATGTTGTTCTTGCCGATCTTCTCGATCGCCTGCGCCATCTCGGACTGCGCGAGGGTCGGGCTCCACGCGTCGGTGTCGTAGGTGGCCGCGACGGTCACCCGCCCGTCGATCTCGGAGAGCGCGCCCGCCTTGAACTGCGCGGCGTTGGGGTCGGTCGGCGAGCCGTTGATCATGACGATCTTGTCGGCGGTGCTCGCGTTGTTGATCGTCTCGACGAGGGTGCGCCCCTGCACCTGCCCGACGAGTTCGTTGTCGAAGGAGACGTACGCGTCGATGGGCCCCTCGGCGAGCCGGTCGTAGGCGATGACCGGGATGCCCGCGTCCTTGGCCTTCTCGACCGTGGCGGCGATGCCCTTGGAGTCGACCGCGTCGAGGAGGATCAGGTCCACCTTGTCGCTGATCATCTTCTCCATCTGCTGGACCTGCGTCGCCGCCTTGGCCGCCGCGTTCTCGTAGATCGTCTTGCCCTGCTTGTTCGTGAGCTCGGCGACCCGCTGCTTGATGATCGGGTAGTCGAACTGCTCGTACCGGGTGTTCGTCTTCTCCGGCATGAGCACGCCGACCGTGAGGTCGTTGCCCTTCGTCGGGGTCGCATCGGCCGTGTCCCCCGTCGCGTTCAGCATCCCGCATCCGGCGAGCGAGAGGGTCATCGTCGAAGCGACGACGGATATGGCGATACGACGCATGCGGGGGCTCACTTCAGGTGACGTTCCGGACATGGGTACGGCGACTGCTTGGACCCAGGTGCTGAAAGCCAACGCGGCCCGCTCCCGCAGAGTCAAGAAGAATCACTTAACGAGATGGCAACATCACACTGCGCTCAAGCAACGACAACACATGGAGACGGGTTCCCAGTCTTCCCCAACTCCCTTCACACACCCACCACTTGAAAAGCCCGAAAGGGCCCGGAGTCATGAACTCCGAGCCCTTTCACAGCGTTTCGCCCCAGATGACCGATCTCAGTCCTTGGGCTTCTTCGGCCGCCAGACCACCAACGCGCTGGTCTGCTGCACCTCCTGGTACGGCACGAGGTCGCGCCGGTACGACGCGTGCACCGCGGCCTCGCGCTGCTGCATCGCCGCGGCGGCGCCGTCCAGCGCCGACTCCAGCTCCGCGACCCGGGACTGGAGCGCGGCGACCTGGTTCTCCAGCTCGATGATCCGCTTGATGCCGGCCAGGTTGATGCCCTCGTCCTGCGACAACGCCTGCACGGTGCGCAGGAGTTCGATGTCACGGGCCGAGTAGCGGCGGCCCCGCCCGGCCGTGCGGTCCGGGGAGACCAGGCCGAGACGGTCGTACTGCCGCAGGGTCTGCGGGTGCAGACCGGAGAGCTGGGCCGCCACCGAGATGACGTAGACCGGGGTCTCCTCGGTCAGTTCGTACGGGTTGCGCCGGCGGCCGTCCATCACTCTCATGCTCCCTTCGCGGCCTCGAACAGCTCCGCCCGCGGGTCCTCGCCCGCGGTCGCCTCGCGATACGCCTCCAGTGCGTCACGAGCCTTCCCCGTCACGTCCTTCGGGACACTCACCTCGACGGTGACCAACAGGTCCCCGCGGGTGCCGTCCTTGCGGACCGCGCCCTTCCCGCGCGCACGCATGGTGCGCCCGTTGGGCGTGCCCGGAGGCAGCTTCAGGGTGAGCGCGGGCCCGCCCAGGGTGGGCACCTTGATCTCCCCGCCGAGCGCCGCCTCCGCGAACGTGACCGGCACGGTCACCGTCAGATTGTCGTCCTTGCGCCCGAAGACGGGATGACTTCCGACGTGGACGACGACGTAGAGGTCGCCGGCGGCGCCGCCCCGCTCGCCCGGGCCGCCCTTGCCGCGCAGCCGGATCCGCTGCCCGTCCGTCACCCCCGCGGGGATGCGGACCTGCATCGTGCGCGAGGACTTGGCCCGGCCGCTGCCGTGGCAGTCCTCGCAGGGCTGCTCGGCGATCAGGCCGCGCCCCTTGCAGTCGGGGCACGGGTCGGTGAGCGAGAAGCCGCCGCCCGAGCCGCGCGCGACCTGCCCGGTGCCGACGCAGGTCGGGCACACGCGCGGCGTGCCGTTCTTGTCGCCGGTGCCCGAGCACGCCTTGCAGGCGGCCTGGGAGGTCATGCGCAGCGGGACCGTCGCCCCCTCGATGGCCTCGGTGAAGCTGAGGGTCACCTCGGTGTCGATGTCCTGCCCGCGCCGGGGCTGGGTACGGCCCGCGGTCGTGCCGCCCCGGTTGAACAGGCCCCCGAAGACGTCCCCGATGCCGCCGCCGAAGCCGCCCTGGGAGCCGCCGCCCGCGCCGCCCCCGAAGAGGTCGCCGAGGTCGAAGTTGAACGAGCCGCCGCCCGCGCCCGGGCCCGGGCGGAAGCCGCCGCTGCCGAACAGGGCGCGCGCCTCGTCGTACTCCTTGCGCTTCTTGGGGTCGCCGAGGACGTCGTTCGCCTCGGAGATCTCCTTGAAGCGCTCCTCGGCCTTGGCGTTGCCCTTGTTGGCGTCCGGGTGGAACTCGCGCGCGAGCTTGCGGTACGCCTTCTTGATCTCGGCCTCGGTGGCGTCCTTGGGGACGCCGAGGACCTTGTAGAAGTCCTTCTCGATGAAGTCCTTGGTGCTCATCCCCGACGCACCCCCTTCCGCTCGTCGTCCGGGTCAGCCCTCCTCAGGGCCGTTGTCCTTCTCGTCGCCGGCCTCGTCCTCGGCCTTGACCGTCTGCGCGCCGGGCTGCGGTTCGGCGACGGCCACCCGCGCGGGGCGGATGGTGCGCTCGCCGATCCGATACCCCGGCTGGAGAATCGCCACGCACGTCGTCTCCGTGACGTCCGGCGCGTAGCTGTGCATCAGCGCCTCGTGGATCGTCGGGTCGAAGGGCTCGCCCTCCTTGCCGAACTGCGTGAGACCCATCTTGGCCGCGGTGGTCTCCAGCGACTCCGCGACGGACTTGAACCCGCCGAGCAGTTCGCCGTGCTCCCGCGCGCGGCCGATGTCGTCGAGGACCGGCAGCAGTTCGGTCAGGAGGTTCGCCACGGCGATCTCCTTGACCGCGACGCGGTCCCGCTCCACGCGGCGGCGGTAGTTCTGGTACTCGGCCTGGAGGCGCTGGAGGTCGGCGGTGCGCTCGCCGAGGGCGGTCCGCACCTGGTCCAGCTCTGCCACCAGACCGGCTGTCTGGTTCGCGTCCCCGGCCGGGGCCGCCTCCTTCTCGGGGGCGGCCTTCGGCTCGGCGTCGTCGGCGCCGGAGGGGACGTCGGGCTTCTCCTCGAAGCCCGGGGTCTCCTCCGTCACGCGGCACCACCCTTGGGCTTCTCGTCGTCGACGATCTCGGCGTCCACGACGTCGTCGTCGGCCTTGGCGTCACCGGCCGGGCCGGCTTCGCCCTGGGCGGCCTGCGCGTCCGCGTACATGGCCTGGCCGAGCTTCTGGGAGACCGCCGCGACCTTCTCGGTGGCGGTGCGGATCTCGGCGGTGTCGTCGCCCTTGAGCTTCTCCTTCAGCTCGGTGATCGACGCCTCGACCTCGGTCTTGATCTCGCCGGGGACCTTGTCCTCGTTGTCCTTGAGGAACTTCTCGGTCTGGTAGACGAGTTGCTCGCCCTGGTTGCGGGCCTCGGCGGCCTCGCGGCGCTTGTGGTCCTCGTCCGCGTACTGCTCGGCCTCCTGGCGCATGCGGTCGACCTCGTCCTTCGGCAGCGAGGAGCCGCCGGTGACGGTCATCTTCTGCTCCTTGCCCGTGCCGAGGTCCTTCGCGGTCACGTGCATGATGCCGTTGGCGTCGATGTCGAAGGAGACCTCGATCTGCGGGACACCGCGCGGCGCGGGCGGCAGGCCGGTCAGCTCGAACATCCCGAGCTTCTTGTTGTACGCCGCGATCTCGCGCTCGCCCTGGTAGACCTGGATCTGCACGGAGGGCTGGTTGTCCTCGGCGGTGGTGAAGATCTCGGAGCGCTTGGTCGGGATCGTGGTGTTGCGCTCGATGAGCTTCGTCATGATGCCGCCCTTGGTCTCGATGCCGAGGGACAGCGGGGTGACGTCGAGCAGCAGGACGTCCTTGACCTCGCCCTTGAGGACACCGGCCTGGAGGGAGGCGCCGATCGCGACGACCTCGTCCGGGTTGACGCCCTTGTTGGCGTCCTTGCCGCCGGTCAGCTCCTTGACGAGCTCGGCGACGGCCGGCATACGGGTGGAGCCACCGACCAGGACGACGTGGTCGATCTCGCTGAGCGAGATGCCGGCGTCCTTGATGACGTTGTGGAACGGCGTCTTGCAGCGCTCCAGGAGGTCCGCGGTGAGCTGCTGGAACTGCGCGCGGGTCAGCTTCTCGTCGAGGTGCAGGGGGCCCTCGGCGGAGGCGGTGATGTACGGCAGGTTGATCGACGTCTCGGAGGACGAGGACAGCTCGATCTTCGCCTTCTCGGCGGCCTCGCGCAGGCGCTGGAGGGCCATCTTGTCCTTGCCGAGGTCCACGCCGTGGCCCGACTTGAACTGCTGCACCAGGTAGTCGACGACGCGCTGGTCCCAGTCGTCACCACCGAGGTGGTTGTCGCCGTTGGTGGCCTTCACCTCGACGACGCCGTCGCCGATCTCCAGCAGCGAGACGTCGAACGTGCCGCCACCGAGGTCGAAGACCAGGATGACCTGCTCGTCCTTGTCGAGGCCGTACGCGAGCGCGGCGGCCGTCGGCTCGTTGACGATGCGCAGGACGTTCAGGCCCGCGATCTCGCCGGCCTCCTTGGTGGCCTGGCGCTCCGAGTCGTTGAAGTACGCCGGGACGGTGATGACCGCGTCGGTCACCTTCTCGCCCAGGTACGCCTCCGCGTCGCGCTTCAGCTTCTGGAGGATGAACGCGGAGATCTGCTGCGGGTTGAAGTCCTTGCCGTCGAGCTGGATCTTCCAGTCCGTGCCCATGTGGCGCTTCACGGAGCGGATGGTCCGGTCGACGTTGGTGACGGCCTGGCGCTTGGCCACCTCACCGACGAGGACCTCGCCGTTCTTCGCGAAGGCGACGACGGACGGCGTGGTCCTGGCGCCCTCTGCGTTGGTGATGACGGTGGGCTCGCCGCCTTCAAGAACGCTGACGACGGAGTTAGTCGTGCCCAGGTCGATGCCGACCGCACGTGCCATGGTGATCTTCCTCCAGCTGACTTGAGTGGAACAGGCTCAAGTGTGCATCACCCGCACAGCGGAGTCAACAGAGCTGAGTCACACCGACTCAACTCTTATCCGTTCCTTACACGCATGTCAGCCCTGACCTGCGACGACTCCGGCTTCCGGGGCGCCTGAACATGCGCTCCAGGAGTGACCCCCGGGGCCTGCGGGACCTTCCGACGGCGGTTCAGGAGCCGCCGTACGGGGGTGAGGCGGCGTACGAGGGCGAGGCGCCGCGCGTCCATGTCGCCGGGCGCGCTCCGGGCGCGCCGTACGCCGGGCCGCCTCCCCAGCGTCTCCCCCGTACGCCTCGGCCGCACCCCGTACACGCGCACGCGCAGCAGCCCCGCCACAGCCGCCGCCACGACGGCCGCCACCCACAGCACCGCCGAGGCACCCGTCCAGCCCGCGTGCACGAGCGCCCCGACCAGGACCCCGCCGAAGGCCGCCGCGCCGATCAGGACGAGCGCCCCCCGGTCGGTGACGCCGATACGGCGCAGCCGGTGCGCGAGGTGGTCCGGCGCCGGTCGCAGCAGCGGCCGTCCCGCGCGCCTGCGCGAGAGGGCGACGAGGACGACGTCCAGGGTCGCGACCGCCGTCAGCGCGAACAGCACGCCCGCGCCGGTGAGCGGCCCGCGTTCCGCGCACGCGCGCACGGCGACCGCGGCCGGCAGGAACCCGGCGAACAGCGCACCGGACGTACCGAGCCCCACGCGCGCGCGGGGCCAGTTGTGCGTCAGGAAGCCGGTCAGGGCCGCCGCGAGGACGCTCAGCAGGACGGCCGGCCCGTCCATCACCTCGGCGGCGGCGCACGCCCCGGCACCGAAGGCGGTGACGACGCCGACCGTCCCGGCGACGCCGTCCGCGTGGTCGAGGCCGCGGAAGGCGAGGGCGACGAGAACGACCCACCCGACCGAAACGACGCCCCCAGGGACGCCGATCACGTCATAAGGGATCACGAACGCCGCCGAAACGGTCGTACCGAGCACCAGGAAGCGGGTCTTGAGGCGCCACAGGTCGGCGGCGAGCCCGAGCAGGGCGAGGGCACCGGCCGCGACGAGCAGGACGCCCGTGCCGGGGCCGAGGGGGGCGAGGCCGGCGCGGTCGCCGAGGGCCGCGACCCCGCAGGTCGCCGCCGCCACCGCGGGCCCGCCGGACAGCGGCACCCTTCGCAGCCGCTGCCGCCGCTCGACCAGCCCCACGCGCAGCGCGGGGACACGGAGCAGGGCGGCCAGGACTGCGGCCAGCGCGAGCGCGGCGGTGGCGGCGGCGATTCCATAGAGCACGGTGACAAATTAGTCACAAAGGTAGCAATTCAGTACGAATGACATGAACTGAACGATCCGGTCATACCCGGAAGCCCTCTACCACCCGTCCTGAGGCAACCCTCAGCGATTCAGATCACTCCGCGCCCGGCTACAGTGCGACGGAGAATACGGGGTACCCTCAGACGGACTGAATAAGTTACCGCTTAGTAACTCCGATCTTCTTCTCGCAGGCCCGAGGAGCCCCCATGCAACTCGCCGCGATCATCGTGTCGCTGGTCCTGATCGTGGTCGGCGTGGCCCTGTTCGCGCGCGCGCTGCTCCAGATCTACAACTTCATGCGCCTCGGCCAGAACGTGCCGGCCGGCACCCGCACCGACGAGCCCGCGCAGCGCACCCTGACCGTCGTCAGGGAGTTCCTCGGCCACACGCGGATGAACCGCTGGGGCATCGTCGGCGTCGCGCACTGGTTCGTCGCCGTCGGCTTCTTCTCGCTGCTGCTGACGATCGTCAACGCCGTCGGCCAGCTCTTCCAGGCCGACTGGCTGCTGCCGGTGATCGGCGAGTGGGCGCCGTACAACGTCTTCGTCGAGTTCATCGGCACGATGACCGTGCTCGGCATCCTGGTCCTGATCGTCGTCCGCCAGCTGAGCCGGCCGGACAAGCCGGGCCGCAAGTCCCGCTTCGCCGGGTCCAACGCCGGCCAGGCGTACTTCGTCGAGACGGTCATCCTGATCGTCGGCGTCTGCATCTTCATGCTGCACGCACTGGAGGGCGCCCAGCACCACGTCGACAGCTACGAGGCGTCGTTCTTCATCTCGTACCCGGTGGTGTCGTGGCTGGCGGGGATGGACCTCTCCACCCTCCAGAACCTCACCTACTTCTTCGCCGGCCTGAAGATCGCGACGTCCTTCATCTGGATGATCACCGTAGCTCTCAAGACCGACATGGGTGTCGCCTGGCACCGCTTCCTCGCGTTCCCGAACATCTGGTTCAAGCGCGACGCGAAGGGCGGTACGGCGCTCGGCGCGCTGCTGCCGATGACGTCCGGCGGGAAGCCGATCGACTTCACCGACCCGGGCGACGACGACGTGTTCGGCGTCTCGCAGGTCGAGCAGTTCTCGTGGAAGGGCCTGCTGGACTTCTCCACCTGCACCGAGTGCGGTCGCTGCCAGTCGCAGTGCCCCGCCTGGAACACCGGCAAGCCGCTCTCCCCCAAGCTGCTGATCATGTCGCTGCGCGACCACGCGCACGCCAAGGCGCCGTACCTGCTCGCGGGCGGCGGCAAGACGGCGGAGGGCGAGGAGAAGGCGTCCGAGGAGCAGCTCGCGTCGGTGCCCGCCGCCGCGCTCGCGGAGGCCGAGCGCCCGCTGATCGGGACCGTTGAAGAGAACGGCGTCATCGACCCGGACGTCCTGTGGTCCTGCACCACCTGCGGTGCCTGTGTCGAGCAGTGCCCGGTGGACATCGAGCACGTCGACCACATCGTCGACATGCGCCGCTACCAGGTGATGATCGAGTCGGCCTTCCCCTCCGAGGCGGGCACGATGCTCAAGAACCTGGAGAAGAAGGGCAACCCCTGGGGGCTCGCCAAGAAGCAGCGCCTGGAGTGGCTGAAGGAGCTGGACTTCGAGGTCCCGGTCGTCGGCAAGGACATCGAGGACCTCTCCGAGGTCGAGTACCTGTACTGGGTCGGCTGCGCGGGCTCCCTGGAGGACCGCGCGAAGAAGACGACCAAGGCCTTCGCCGAGCTGCTGCACATCGCGGGCGTCAAGTTCGCGATCATGGGCGGCGACGAGAAGTGCACGGGCGACTCGGCGCGGCGCCTCGGCAACGAGCCGCTGTTCCAGGAGCTCGGCATGGAGAACGTCATGGCGCTCAACATGGCGTTCGGCGAGGAGATGGACGACGACGGCAAGGTCACGCCGGAGTCGAAGAAGCCGAAGTCCGCGAAGAAGATCGTCGCGACCTGCCCGCACTGCCTCAACACCATCGGCAACGAGTACCCGCAGCTCGGCGGCGACTACGAGGTCGTCCACCACACGCAGCTGCTGCAACTCCTCGTCGACGAGGGCAAGTTGGTGCCGGTGACGCCGGTCGAGGGGATCATCACGTACCACGACCCCTGCTACCTCGGGCGGCACAACAAGATCTACACGCCGCCGCGCGAGATCATCGCGAACGTCCCCGGGCTGCGCAACGAGGAGATGCACCGGCACAAGGAACGCGGCTTCTGCTGCGGTGCCGGTGGCGCGCGGATGTGGATGGAGGAGCGGATCGGCAAGCGCATCAACAACGAGCGCGTCGACGAGGCTCTTTCCCTGAACCCCGACATCGTCTCGACCGCCTGCCCCTTCTGCCTCGTCATGCTGACCGACTCGGTCAACGGCAAGAAGAACGAGGGCAAGGCGAAGGAGTCCATCACGGTCGTGGACGTCGCCCAGCTGCTCCTCGAATCCGTGAAGACGCCGGTCGATCCGGCGGGGGACGCGGAGACGGAGAACGCGCCGGAGCCGGAGCCGGTGAAGTAGCTCTGAAGCAGTAGTACGGGTACGGGGTCGCCCCTCGCCTCCTTGAGTGGAGGTGGGGGGCGTTCCTGTGCGGTCGAGCGCGCCTCGTACTTGAGGCGTACGGGTACTAGGGGTATGCCCCCTACGGGATGTCACAGGTCGGCCGCAATGGGGTCCGGTATCCGTCCGCTCACCCTCCTCACTCTCCGGGACCAGGTACGTTCGAAGGCGTGGCTGGATTCAGGATCGGACGCGGCGGCCGGGACGACCGCGCCCCGCAAGCGCGACCGCAACACCCCCCGCACGGGCAGCAGGGACCGTCGTACGGCACCCAGGGCCCCACGTACGGGCAGGGTGCACCCTCCTACGGCCAGGGCGGCCCGTCCTACGGGTATCCGCCGCAGCCGTCGTACCCGCAGCAGCGGCCGTACGGCGGGCCCGGTGGCGGCGGGCAGGGCGGCGGGAGAGGCGGCTCGGAGGAGCCGGAGTACTTCGGCGGCGGGGCCGGCGGGGGGTACCCCCAGGGTCCCGGACAGGGGCCGGGGCAGGCGCCGGGGCACGGTCAGCCGCAGGGCGCCCCGTACGACCCGTACGCCGCGAACAACCCCGGGCACACGCAGGCGTTCTCGGTCGACGAGCACCAGCAGTACAACCAGGGCGGGACGTACCACGCGGGCTCCGCGCCGGCCGGTCCGGTCGGGCCCCGGCTGCCCTGGAAGGAACTGCTGAAGGGCATCGTCACCGCCCCGAACCAGACCTTCCTCGTCATGCGGGACTACACGATGTGGGTCCCGGCCCTCATCGTCACCTTCCTCTACGGCCTGCTCGCCGTCTTCGGCTTCGACGGGGCGCGCAAGGACGCGATCGACGCGACGCTCGCGAACGCGATCCCGATCGTCCTGACGACGGCCGTCGCCATGGTGATCTCGTCCTTCGTCCTCGGCGTCGTCACCCATACGCTGGCCCGCCAGCTCGGCGGCGACGGTGCCTGGCAGCCGACGGTCGGCCTCTCCATGCTGATCATGTCCCTCACGGACGCGCCCCGCCTGATCGTCGCGATGTTCTTCGGCGGCGACGCGTCCTTCGTCCAACTCCTCGGCTGGGCGACCTGGATCGCCGCGGGCGCGCTGCTCACCCTGATGGTGAGCAAGTCCCACGACCTGCCGTGGCCGAAGGCGCTGGGCGCGTCGGCGATCCAGCTGGTGGCGCTGCTGTCGATCGTGAAGCTGGGCACGTTCTGAGGGATGCCCCCGAGGTACTAGGGGTATGACAGGGCCCGGCGTCGTCGCGACGCCGGGCCCTTCGTGGTCGTACCCGGGTAGTACCTCAGGCGTCCGCGTCGGTGCGGTGTGAGCGGAAGGTGCGGCGGTAGGTGTCCGGGGGTACGCCGACCGTGCGGTTGAAGTGCCGGCGCAGCGTCGTGGCGGTGCCCATGCCGGTGGCCGTCGCGATGACGTCGACGACGTCGTCGGTGGTCTCCAGCAACTCCTGGGCGCGGCGGATCCGTTGGGTCAGCAGCCACTGCAACGGGGTGGTGCCGGTCGCCGCCCTGAACCGGCGGCCCAGCTGGCGCGAGCTCATCCCGGCCTGCCGGGCCAGGTCCTCCACGGTGAGGGGTTCGCCGAGGCGTTCGATCGCCCAGGGGATCAGCGCGCCGAGCGGATGGTCGTCCCGTGCGGGCACCGGAGCGGCCACGAACTGCGCCTGGCCGCCCGCCCGGTGCGGCGGCACGACCAGGCGGCGGGCGACGGCGTTGGCGACGGACGCGCCGTGGTCGAGCCGGACCAGGTGCAGGCACAGGTCCAGCGCGGCGGCCTTGCCCGCGGAGGTGAGCACGCTGCCGTTGTCCACGTAGAGCACGTCCGGATCGACCTCCACCCGTGGGTGGAGAGCGGCCAGGGCGTCCGTGTGCGCCCAGTGCGTGGTCGCCCGTCTGCCGTCGAGCAGGCCGGCGGCGGCCAGCACGAAGGCGCCCGTGCACAGGGAGGCCACGCGCGCGCCCGCCTCGTGGGCCGTACGCACCGCGCGGACGAGTTCGGCGGGCGGCTCCTCCTCGGTGTCCGCCCAGCCGGGGACGATCACGGTGTCGGCGTACCGGAGCCGGTCGAGCCCCTGGTCGGGCTCCAGCCGGAACCGGCCGAGCCGCACGGCGTCCGACCCGCACACCTCGACGTCGTACCAGGGCACGGTCACGCCGGCCGGGGCGGCGCCGAACACCTCGTACGCCAGGGACAGTTCGAAGTGCAGCATCCCCTTGGTGACGGCCAGCGCGACGACGGTACCCATGTCCGAAAGTGTACGGGGCACGTCGTTCCGGACACTCACGCGGAGGCCGCCCGCCTCGCCAGGATGGTCGTACCAGATCGAGCGAGCACGAGGGGAACCATGGGACCGGGACAGACGGTGACGGTGTTCGGCGCGTACGGGCACACCGGACGCTTCGTGGTGGCGCGGCTGCGGGAGCGCGGGTTCGTCCCGGTCCTCTCCGGCCGCGACGCCGGCAAGCTGCGGGCGCTGGCGGCGTCCGGCCCGGGCCTTGAGGTCCGGCCCGCGTCGGTCGACGACCCCGCCTCGCTCGACCGCGCCCTGGCCGGCGCCGACGCCGTGATCAACTGCGCCGGGCCCTTCGCGGTGACCGCCGCGCCGGTGATCGAGGCGGCCCTGCGCGCCGGGATCCCGTACGTCGACGTGGCGGCCGAGATCGAGGCGAACCTCGACACGTTCACCCACTTCGCGGACCGCGCCCGCGCGGCGGGCGTCGCGGTCGTCCCCGCGATGGCCTTCTACGGCGGCCTCGGCGACCTGCTGGCCACCGCCGCGATGGGCGACTGGACGGCGGCCGACGAGGCGGACATCGCGTACGGGCTGAGCAGTTGGCACCCCACCCCCGGGACGCGCGCCGCGGGCGCGGTCTCCGGCGAGCGCCGGGGCGGCCGGCGGGTCCGCTACACAGGCGGGCGCCTGGAGTACCACGACGACGCGCCGACCCTCCTGAAGTGGCCCTTCCCCGACCCGATGGGCCCCCGGGAGGTCGTCGCGGAGTTCACGATGGCCGACGTGGTCACCGTCCCCCGTCACCTCGCCATCCCCGAGGTGCGCACCCACATGGCGAGCGAAGCGGCCAGGGACCTCTCCGCCCCGGACACCCCGGCGCCGACCGCGGCCGACGCGGAGGGGCGGTCCGGCCAAACCTTCCTCGTCGACGCCGTCGTACGCTCCGGCAGCACCGAACGGCGCGCCGTGGCGAGCGGCAGGGACATCTACGCGGTCAGCGCGCCGCTCGCGGTGGAGGCGGTCCACCGCATCCTCACCGGCCGGACCCGCACGGTCGGTGTCGCCTCCGCCGGCGAAGCCTTCGACGCGCCCGACTTCCTGCGCGCGCTGTCCCCGCACATCACCTTCGAACCGCACCGGGAGCAGACCGCGCGGTGAGCGGTCGTACGGCGGGGTCGTACGCGGTCAGCCCGGACCGGGACCGGAGGTGTCGGACGCCGCGTTCGCGGCACGGCGGTACTCGGCGTTGATCCGTTGGGCTTCCTCCAGCTGGTCCTCAAGGATGACGATGCGGCAAGCGGCGTCGATCGGGGTTCCTCTGTCGACCAGTTCGCGGGCGCGAGCGGCGATCCGCAGCTGGTAGCGGGAGTACCGGCGATGTCCGCCCTCCGAGCGCAGCGGAGTGATCAGCCGGGCCTCACCGATGGCCCGGAGGAACGCGGGGGTGGTGCCGAGCATTTCGGCGGCCCGGCCCATGGTGTACGCGGGGTAGTCGTCGTCGTCCAGACGATCGCCGAGCGGATTATCTGCTGCCATGTCACCTCGTTGTGCAACGCGTCGAGGGGCCCTGGTGCCGTACGGCACCAGGGCCCCGAGGGGAATTCAACACCATCTGCCGGCCCTCGTACCGCGCCGGCCTTCTGTTTCCGCTTCCCGGCCCGGCAAGGGGAGGGGTGCGGGGATCGCGACTCCGGGCGATCCTGATGGCGTCTGCTCCTCCGTTCTTCCTCTGAACCAATTACTGGGTGAAGGGGTACTGCTACCCGGCAGTTCATGTCTGCCGGGTCTCTCTCGACCGTGTCTACGAGAAGAAGACTAGCCACACCAGGAGCCAATGTCTACTGCGACAAGAGCAGATTTTGGTATCCAGAGATCACAGGCATCCTGGATCCCGCAGCATCGGGTGGAAGAAGTGCGGGGGCGGTGGCGATACGACGGTGAGGGCCCTGCCGACGCGCGTCGGCAGGGCCCTCACTGGGCTTCTGGTGGCGGGGTCTTCACCTCACCAGGCGGGCTCGGGCTGCTCGTGGCAGGTGAAGCCGAGGCGGGTCATGGCCCGGACGACCTCGGCGCCGCTGAAGTCGCGGCGGTCCTGCCGGGTGACGACCTGGCCCACCTGCTCGACCGGGTAGCGGCGGCGGCCGATGGTCACGGACTCACCCGTGACGAGCTCGGGTGTGACGCCCTTCATCGAGGCCAGCACCCCGCTCTTGGTCAGCTCGAACGGGTACCGGGCGATGACACAGCGCATGTTGCCTCACAGGTGAAGAGGGGGACGAGCTGATCGGGCGAGGTGGGTCAGCGGGCGTGGACGAGGACGTCCCGCAGCCGGAGCCGGTCCGTGTAGGCGGGGCTGTCGCGGAGGACGGCGAGCCGGGCCCGGGTGATCAGGCCCGTACTCTGCTCGTCCCCGTCGCACAGGACGAGGTGATCGACACGGGCACCGGCCATGAGGGACAGAGCCACCTCGACGGTCATGTCGTCACAGACCCGAGGCCCGGACGAGGCCCTGCCGTCGACCACGGCCTCGCGGGAGGGAACATCGTGCTGCGTCCGGACCGGCGTCAAGGTGCCTCCTACGGGAAAGGGGTGGGCCTGTGATGTGCGCGGCGGGCTGCGTCGGGTGAGGGCGGCGGGCCGGCGATGTGCGGGGGCGGGGCGGCGATGTGCTGGGCGGGCCCGTGCCGGGCGGGGGTGGCGGGCCTGTGTTGTGGGGGCGCGGGTCGCCCATCGCACGGCCCGGCAGCAGGTCCGCGGGCCCGCGCCGCGTGAAAGGCCGGCCCGCGGCCGGCGCAGCTCTAGGCAGCCGAGCCGAACCCGGTCCGCCGCCGCGCCCCGCGGGGCACCGCTTCGCCGCCGGGCCGGCCGCCCTGACCCCGGCGCCCACGACGACCCCGGGACGAGGAGGACGCGCCGCGCGGTCGTTCCACCTCCGGCGCGGCGATGACGACCGGGACACCGGAAGGGGCCTGCGCACCGGTGATCCGACTCAACTCCGCCTCGCCCGACCGCACTTGGGCGAACCGAGGGGTGATGCCCGCCGAAGCCATCAGCCGGCTCACCTCGCGACGCTGGTCACGGGTCACCAGGGTGACGACACTGCCGGACTCGCCGGCCCGCGCCGTACGACCACCGCGGTGCAGGTAGTCCTTGTGGTCGGTGGGCGGATCGACGTTGACGACCAGGTCGAGGTTGTCGACGTGGATCCCGCGCGCCGCGACGTTCGTCGCCACCAGCACCGTCACATGCCCGCTCTTGAACTGGGCCAGCGTCCGCGTGCGCTGCGGCTGGGACTTGCCGCCGTGCAGTGCCGCGGCACGGACACCGCTGCTCAGCAGGTGCCTGGTCAGCCGGTCCACCGCGTGCTTGGTGTCGAGGAACATGATCACCCGGCCGTCCCGGGCCGCGATCTCGGTGGTCGTCCGGTGCTTGTCCTCGTCGCGCACATGGAGGACGTGGTGCTCCATCGTGGTGACCGCGCCCGCCGACGGGTCGACGGAGTGGACGACCGGGTCGTGCAGGTAGTTCCGCACCAGCCGGTCGACGTTGCGGTCCAGGGTGGCCGAGAAGAGCATCCGCTGCCCGTCGGGACGTACCTGGTCGAGCAGGGCGGTGACCTGGGGCATGAAGCCCATGTCGGCCATCTGGTCGGCCTCGTCGAGGACCGTGACGGCGACCTCGTCCAGTCGGCAGTCGCCCCGGTCGATGAGGTCCTTGAGCCGCCCGGGCGTCGCGACGACCACCTCGGCCCCGGCCCGCAGCGCACCGGCCTGCCTGCCGATGGACATCCCGCCGACGACGGTGGTCAGCCGCAGGCTCACGGACCGGGCGTACGGCGCGAGCGCGTCGGCGACCTGCTGGGCCAGCTCACGGGTGGGCACGAGGACGAGCGCGAGCGGCTGCCGCGGCTCGGCGCGCCGCCCCGCCGTACGGGCCAGCACGGCGAGGCCGAAAGCGAGCGTCTTGCCCGAGCCGGTACGGCCCCGGCCGAGTACGTCACGACCGGCCAGGGAGTTCGGCAGGGTCGCCGCCTGGATCGGGAACGGTACGGTCACGCCCTCGTGGCCCAGCGTGGCCAACAGCCGCGCGGGCATGGCGAGTTCGGCGAACGCCTCGACGGCGGGGAGCGCCGGCGTGACCGTCTTCGGCGGCGCGAACTCGCCCTGTACGGCCTGCCGGTTTCCGTGAGCCCTGGACCGGTGCGGAACACCGGAGCGGCCACGGGTACGCGTGGTTGTGCGCGTGCGATTCATGCGGAACCTTCCTTGATGCGGCGCGTATCAAGGAATTCCCGCAGCAGGTGAGCGGCGCGGAGAATTGCGAGAACGAGCCAGTACGACAGGGGATGCGCCCTGAAATGCAGCGAGCTGGGGCCCGCACCCCAAGGTGCGGGCCCCAGCTGCGAAGAATGCGTGCCGGAGGTCAGGCGGGAACGATGTTCTCGGCCGTCGGGCCCTTCTGGCCCTGCGCGATGTCGAACGACACCTTCTGGCCTTCCAGCAGCTCACGGAAGCCCTGGGCGGCGATGTTCGAGTAGTGGGCGAAGACGTCGGGGCCGCCGCCGTCCTGCTCGATGAAGCCGAAGCCCTTTTCCGCGTTGAACCACTTCACGGTGCCAGTAGACATATCTATTCTCCTTCGGAGACGGTGTCAGGAATTCACCCTGCGTGAACTCCGTGTCGCCGTGCTGATTAACCCGTCGGGAATAAACCTTCTGGCAACCACACCTGCAACTGAGATCGACAGTAGCACGGTCCGATCGGCCCTGAAAGGTCAATAATTCCGATCCGGCCGACGATCGAGGAATAATCGCCGCGCCCCGCAGCTATTTCTCATTCCACGGGAACAGATATTGCTCGCTGCGAGCGTGCCCCTTTCTGTCCCGCGTATCCGCCCACAGCCCTGTGACCTCCTCCGACGGCCTGTTCACCGCGGCCACCGCCGCCGGCGGCCGGCACAGCGGCGAGCGCCTCGGCCGCGTTGAAGGTCACATCCTTCGCACAGGGCGTGCGTGGGGACGACTCCAGGTCTCGTCCGAACGGCCGCGAACGGAGCTGAACGAGACGGAACCGGAGACGACCCGCGGCCGGCTGCCGAAGTCACCGTCGTTCGTGGAGCTAAGCCGCCTTGCGGCGCGCCGCACGCATGCCCGAGGCGGGATCCTGCGCATCGTCGAGCAGGAAGACCTCGTCTCCCTCGAAGTCCGGGGCCTGGAAGGGGTTTGTCGTCGGAGGAGGCGACGCCGCGGTGGAGCAGCGGGGTTGCCTTTCCGGAGCGGAGAACAGCGACGTTGAATCGATGAGAGGTCTCTCTTTCGTTACAGGTCCCCGATGGGGCCTGGCGTGCCGCGACCGGGCACGGTGGTCCTACAGTTTGGTCATCTTGGCGTACGGGCTCAAGATCCGCATTTGCGTCGAGCCGAAATCCACCAGCACCGCGATACGGTCCTCGACGCTGATGACCCGGCCGAGGCCGTACACGTCATGGGTGACCTGATCGCCCTCGGCGAAGTGCTTGGGAGCCGGTGTGCCCGGGGCCTTGAAGGGGCTGGTGGGCAAGTGACGCTTCGGTGCAGCGGGCTTTGTCATGACTCAGTATGCGCCTACATGCGTCCCGCTCCCTGTGGTCGTCGGCACAGATCCGCACGAGAGCAACCGCGTCGCGGCACTGACCTGCGGTTTCGAGACGTGGCGAGGCGAAAAGCAGCCGCAGACTCCTTCTCCGGCCGTGGCTGATCTCTGCGTTCGGCACGGTCGGGGCACAAACCTCAGCCACCGACAGCCGGCCACGCCGACCTATCAGGCACACGCGTGCCCCGCTGCCTGCGGATCGACAGCCGCGGCTTGGCGGCGGTTGGATCTGCTGATCGCCTGCTCGCACCGTCTCATTCGGAACGATCGAGCTACGCCCGGTGCGGCGTTGCCTCCGCCCCAGCCGTATGAGGACGACCGCTGCCATCGCCGTGAAGGCGGCCGGCTGGAGATGTTCACTCGGCGAGTCGACGCCGGCAAGATCACAGCGGGTGGGCCACCTCACGACGGTTCAACCATGTCAAGCGGGTTGGGGCGCATACGCGTTGCCCTCCACGTGCTTTCCACCTGTGGTGGTGGGCTGAGTGACAGCGTGCAGGAGAGCCGCTCGCGGCTGCGGGGCAGGCCGACGTATTTCCAGAGCTTGGCCTGGTCGCCGTGCACGTTCGCGGTCGAGCATGCGGAGACCCCTGGCATGACGCTCGTGGTCACCACTGACCAGCCGCATCCGAGTAACTGGTTCGGCCGCGAGGCCACGCCTGTACTGCCGTCCAGCGTTGCCCAGGCCATTCACCTTGCTCTTCGAGAGGGTTGGACTCCCACGGCCCCGGGGTCCCCACTCCACCTCGACCAGTCCGCCGGCTTCACGCCTTCCCCCTGAACGAGCCAGAGAGAAGGCTGACGCTTGTGCCTCAGCCACGCTGTCGGGATGTGTTCGTGGACCGGGCAAGCCGCGACGGCCGAAGCGGCTGGGACGACGTTGTCACGCAGTGAGGAACTCCCTGTTCCCTCTGCGTGGAGTGCCTCGCTCGTCGTCGCCGACCCGCGCCCGCACGATCAGAACCAGCAGCGCGAGGAACCCGATCACAACGCCCTTTGTGACAGCTCGCGCAGTTCGAAACGCCTTCTCCGCTGACGCGCATCAGCCGGCTTCCACGCGAGCGCCTGTGGGCCGATCCTGGCCCCGACAGGTGCGCGCGGGGCGCAGCAGGGGCGTCCGGGCCGCTGTGGCGGCTCTGGGAAGCGGGTGGCAACGACGAGAGCCCGAGTCGTCGGGCCGCAATGTGGTCGGTCGCGCGGAAGCCCCAACTCGCAGAGAGGGCCAAGGGCTGTGACCTGTTCCTATGCGTCCAGGACGGTGGTGTGATGCCGGACCACCGGCGGCTCCACGGACCACGGGAAATTGATCCAGACCGAGTCGTCCGTGCGCTTCCAGACGTAGTCGCACTTCACGAGGGAGTGGGACTTCTCGTAGATGACGGCGCTGCGGACCTCGGCGACCGTGTCGAGGCAGAAGTCGTGGACGAGTTTGAGGGTCTTGCCGGTGTCGGCGACGTCGTCCGTGATCAGGACCTTCTTGTCGGAGAAGTCGATGACGTTCGGGACCGGGGCCAGCATGACCGGCATGTCGAGGGTCGTGCCCACGCCGGTGTAGAACTCGACGTTCACCAGGTGGATGTTCTTGCAGTCGAGCGCGTACGCCAGACCGCCGGCGACGAAGACACCGCCGCGGGCGATGGACAGGACGATGTCCGGCTCGTACCCGTCGTCGGCGATGGTCTGCGCGAGTTCGCGGACGGCGGCGCCGAAACGGTCGTAGGTGAGGTTCTCTCGTACGTCGGTCATGCCGCCCGCCTCATACCTGGGTGCGATGGAAGTTACGGAAGGAGCGCGAGGCGGTCGGGCCGCGCTGTCCCTGGTAGCGGGAGCCGTACCGCTCGCTGCCGTACGGGAACTCGGCGGGTGAGCTGAGGCGGAACATGCACAGCTGGCCGATCTTCATGCCCGGCCACAGCTTGATGGGGAGCGTGGCGAGGTTGGAGAGTTCGAGGGTGACGTGGCCGCTGAAACCGGGGTCGATGAAACCCGCGGTGGAGTGGGTGACGAGGCCGAGGCGGCCGAGGGAGGACTTGCCCTCCAGGCGGGAGGCCAGGTCGTCCGGGAGGCTGATCACCTCGTAGGTGGAGGCGAGGACGAACTCCCCCGGGTGGAGGATGAACGGCTCGTCACCCTCAGGTTCTACGAGCCTCGTCAGGTCCGCCTGTTCGACCGAGGGGTCGATGTGGGGGTAGCGGTGATTCTCGAACACCCGGAAGAACCGGTCGAGTCGTACGTCGATGCTGGACGGCTGCACCATGGATTCGTCGTAGGGATCGATCCGTACCCGTCCGGCGTCGATCTCGGCCCGGATGTCCTTGTCTGAGAGAAGCACGTCCCGAGGATACGCAAGACGCGCGGAGTCGCCCCAATCGGACGGCTCCACGCGTCGGGGTACTACCCGGGTACTACCTCTGAGCTACCCGCTTCTGCGCTACCGGCTTCTGTCCCGTGACCGGTACCGCGCTGCGCAGCCGCGCGCAGCGGGGACATCGGACGAGCCGGCCGGGGCCGAGCCGGTCGGCCTGCTGCATCGGGAACGAAGCGGTGCTGAACACGTGCCCATCGGCACATCGGACGACGGTGCGCTCCATCAAGTCCTGGAATCCCTTCCCCAAGAACCGCGTCACCTCTGGCGGGGTGCCGTGACGACGGGCGTCACATTACGGGATGAAAGGGACGAGCCTCCAGGCGGCGCTCCGCGCTCCTCAGCTCCTCTTCCGGGCCTCCACCGTACGCCCCAACTCCCTTGCCACGCACCCGGATCCGCCGCCCTCACCACCCCTCCACCACCCCACCTCCGACACCGGCCTCCCCCGATGAGGTAGAGTGACGGAGCAGTCGCCCACCGGATCCCTCCGGGGCGAATTTGTGCGGGTGTAGTTTAATGGTAGAACATCAGCTTCCCAAGCTGAGAGCGCGAGTTCGATTCTCGTCACCCGCTTTTTGAGATGGCTCAGGTTTAGCGACCTGGGCCTTTTTGTTGTGTGTGTCGATTCCATTGTTTCGGGCCGGAGGGATGCTGGCCGGGGTTGTCCCCGGCTCGGTGGAGGAGTACCGAGAGGTAGGCGAGCTTGGGCGGGCGAGTAGGTCGCCCGCCGGGGAGTCGGCGCGTCGAGCGCGACTACCGGGAGCTGAAGCGGGTCCTGGGCCTGGCCCGGACCGACGCCAGCCCTGCCCTTCACCGCGACCGCAACATCCGCCCCGGCTGCGCCGATCTCACCGAACGCCGCTACAAGTCGCTCGCCGGACACGGTGGATAGCCCTGCTGCCGCCATGCGTCCGCCCGCCCGGGCGAGACGGTCAGGGGCAGCGTGGAGGAGCAGGAGCAGCCCGGGGCTGTCGCTGTCGTGGCCGATGATGTCGTGGTAGGCGCTGCCCTGACCGGCGCTGCCCTGCCCCGAGCTGTCGTTCAGGATCGTGAGGAGGATTCCGGTGATCCCTGAGGCCGGGTGGCTCGGGGACACCACGAGGAGCTGGCCTGCCAGGAGGACCGACCGTTTCCTTGTGGACGCGGACCCGATGATGGGCGCGGGGTGCGGCCCGGCTCATGCGCCGGTCCACCCGGTTCCCGGGGCCGGGTGGTACGGCGGTACGGCGGTACGGCGACCGCGTACGGCGCGCCCCGGCCCCGCCGCCCCAGCCGCGACCAGCGGATGGCTGGGCTGGGCTGGTTCCCTACGGTGACGAGGTGGCCGTACCGGCCCGCGCCGGGCTCTCGACGCACCCGGCCTCGGCCCACCAGGCCGCGATCTGGGCGCGGCACGTGAAGCCGAGTCTGGCCCTGATGTTCTCGACGTGGCGGTCGGCGGTACGCGGTGACAGGCTGAGCTCGGCGGCGACCTGACGGTTGGTCATGCCCTGGGCCACGAGCGCGGCGACTTCCCGTTCCCTGCGGCTCAGGGGGTTCGACGCGGGGGCGTCCCGCTCCCCCGAGCTCAAGGCGGCCGACGCAATGGCGTCCCGCCCTCTGCGGCTCAAGGGGTCCGGCGCGACGGCGTCCCGCTCCCCGAGCTCAAGGCGACCGACGCAATGGCGTCCCGCCCCCTCCGCCGGCCCGGGACGAGGGCGTCCCGCCCCGCGTCGTCCAGCGCGAGGGCGATCGCGCGGGCCGGGCTGTCGTACCGGGCGCCTTCCGCGAGGGCCCTCTCGTAGCCGGCCGGGCCCAGGGCGGAGGCGACCGCGTGCTCGCAGCGCGCCCGGTGCCCGCCGAGTTCGGAGACGGGGCCGTCGTCGATGTCCCGGGTCAGGGCGTGTACGGCGCCCAGCAGCCGCGCCGCGCGCTCGTGGTCGCCCCGGGACGCGGTGATCCAGGTGAACACCTGGAGGGCCACCGCGGTCCCGGCGTGGTCGTTGAAGCCGCGCAGGGTCTCCAGCGCGGCCCGCGTCAGGGCCGTACCCTCCTCCCGGTCGCCGTGTGCCCACAGGACGTAGCCCAGCGCCCACTGCGCGTACGCCCCGTACAGCCGCTCCCCGGACGCTTCCGCGAGCCGCGCCGCGCGTCTGCCGGACTCCTCCGCCGCGCGCGGGTCGCCGAGGCAGACCTGTGCGATCACCAGCTGGAACAGCCAGAGCAGGGCCTGTGGTCCGTCGCCCGCCGACTCGTGGGCGGCCAGCGCCGCCTCGTACAGGGGCGCGGCCTGTGCCATCCGCCCCTGGAAGGCCGCCGACGCGCCGCGGTAGCCGAGGACGTACGGCCGGACCGACGGGTCGCCCAGCCGTTCGCCGAGTTCCTCGGCCTCGTCGAGCCGGCGGTCGGCCGTCGCGAAGTCTCCTTGCAGGATCGCCACCCAGGCGGCGGCCCACAGCGCCCCGGCCCGGGCGGGGGTGGGTTCGGGGGCCGCCGCGAGGAGGCGGTCGAACTGGCGGCGGCCCTCGCTGAGGAAACCGTCGGCGCACCAGTGGAAGCGGAGGGCTGTGGCCAGGCGGAGAGCGTCCTGCGCGTCGGCGGGATCGGTGGTGTGGGGCAGGGCCGGTTCTTCGGACGGTGCCGGGGCGGGGCCTGCTTGGACCGGGCCTCC
Source organism: Streptomyces niveiscabiei (assembly GCF_033794345.1). Lineage (NCBI taxonomy): Bacteria > Bacillati > Actinomycetota > Actinomycetes > Kitasatosporales > Streptomycetaceae > Streptomyces > Streptomyces niveiscabiei. Next base: position 213,693 of record NZ_JARAYJ010000009.1, on the reverse strand, counting down.
CGGTACGGGGCCTCCCGGTACGGGCCCGGTCGCGCGTACGTGTGCGCTCGCCCCGAAGTCCAGCGCCGCCAGGAAGTTGCGGTGCTCGGTGCGCATCCGGGCCAGCGCCTCCCGCTGGCCCGGGCCGAGCCAGGCGGCGGCGGTGCGCTCGGCGAGGGCGCGGAAGAAGTCGCGGTGCCGGTGCAGCAGGGGCCGTTCCTCACCCGACGCGGCGAGCCGGGACCTGCCGTACGTACGGATGGTTTCCAGCAGCCGGTAGCGGGGCATGCCGTCGCGTTCGCAGGTGAGTACGACGGACTGGGCCACGAGCCGGTCGAGCAGGTCCAGCACCTCGTGCGCGGCGATGCCGTCTCCCGTACAGACCGTTTCGGCGGCGTCCAGGCCGAAGCCGCCGGCGAAGACCGACAGCCGGTTCCACAGCAGTCGCTCGGCGGGTGTGCACAGCTCGTAGCTCCACTCGATCATCCCGCGCAGGGAGCGCTGGCGTGGGGATGTGCCCCGGCAGCCGCCGGTGAGGAGCGCGAAGCGGTCCTCCAGGAGCTCGACGACCTGTTCGACGGTCAGCGTCCGCAACCGCGACGCGGCGAGTTCGATGGCCAGGGGCAGCCCGTCGAGGGCGGCGCACAGCCGGGTGGCGCGGGCCCGGTCGGCTCCGGTGAGGCGGAAGTCCGGGCGGATGGCGGTGGCGCGCTGCCGCAGCAGTTCGACCGCCTCGTCCGGGATCGACAGCGGCGGGACGACGAAGACGTTCTCGCCGGTGACGCCCAGCGTCTGGCGGCTCGTCGCGAGGACGCGCAGTTCCGGGCAGGCCGACAGCAGCGTCTTCGCCAGGCCGGCGGACGCGTCGATCACGTGCTCGCAGTTGTCCAGGACGATCAGCGCGCGGTGGCGGGCCAGGTGGTCCGTGAGCCGGTCGAGGGCGGGTCTGGCGGTGCGGTCCGGGAGGCGGAGCGCGTCCGCGGTCGCGGCGGCCACCGCCGACGGGTCCCGTACGGCGGCCAGCTCGACCAGCCAGACTCCGTCCGGGAACGCCTTGCGGGAGGCCGCCGCGGCGGTGAGCGCCAGTCGGGTCTTGCCCGCGCCGCCCGCGCCGGTGAGCGTCACGAGGCGGCCTGCGGCCAGCAGGCGGCGGATCTCGGCGGTCTCGGCGCGTCTGCCGACGAAGCTGTTGAGGGCGGTGGGCAGGTTGCCGGCGACAGGGATCACGCTGCTCACGGTCCACCCTCGCGTAATGTCGTACAAATACGACTTGAGGTTAGCAAGGGGTGGGGGTATGGGGGGGTGTGATGTTCATGGCATGGCTCTGCGCGAGAGTGGCTTCGCTGTGGCAGGGGGCCAAGGCGGGTACGGGGGGTGAGGGGGGTACGGAGGTGAGGGGGGTACGGGAGCTGAGGCCGAGCTCGGCCGGGAGGGTCTCGACCTGTCCGTCGGCCTCGTCCAGTCGCCGGTCGGCCGTCGATCCCTGAGCCCAGAACAGCTCCCCGAATCAAAGCAGTTGGGGAGACGGCGGGCCAACTCCCGTATATTCGCTCGCCGGTCGGGCGCAGCCCACGTACCGTCGCGCGCCGGAGACAGCTGTGCCGGAACGGGGGACCGTGAGCAGGAGACGCTACGTCGCCAGGGGCTTGCCGGGTGGCTACCGAATCTGGGACAACCGGGGGGCGCAGAAGCGGTAGGCGTCGGAGAAGTCAACCGAACCCGGCGGAAGAACAGTTCACCCGGGACGGCCTCAACGCGCCTGCGCGATCCACGACTTGGCGCCGCGAAGGGACGCCCACAGCCTCCACCCCTCCCCCGCCACCCTCCACCCGTCCGCCCCCGGAACCCCAGGCCCTACTGTGATCCCCGTGACCCCACCCGCCCCGGGAGAGAATGACCGGCGATGACACCCCTGAGTACCGGGGACCCGGAGTCCATAGGCGGGTACACCCTGCTCGGGCGGCTCGGGGCGGGTGGGATGGGGGTCGTGTATCTGGGGGTGTCCGCGTCGGGACGGCAGGTCGCGGTGAAGCTCGTGCGCGGGGCGTACGCGCAGGAGGAGGAGTTCCACACCCGCTTCCGGCAGGAGATCGCGGCGGCCCGCCGGGTGAGCGGCGCGTTCACCGCGCCGGTCGTGGACGCGGACCCGGACGCGGAGCGCCCGTGGATGGCGACGCTGTACGTGCCGGGCCGTAGTCTCGCCGAAGTCGTCCGGCAGGAAGGCCCGTTGGGGCCGGGCGAGGTGCGCACGCTGGGGCTGGGCCTGACGGAGGCGCTGCGGGACATCCACCGGGTGGGCCTGGTGCACCGGGACCTCAAGCCGGGGAACGTCCTGATGACGGAGGACGGCCCGCGCGTCATCGACTTCGGGATCTCGCGGGCGGCCGATCACCAGAGCCTGACCACGACGGGCCGGATGATCGGTACGCCGCCCTTCATGTCGCCGGAGCAGATGGCGTCGCCCCGGGACGTCACCCCGGCCTCGGACGTGTTCTCGCTGGGTTCGCTGCTGGTGTTCGCGGCGGTGGGCGCGGGCCCGTTCGACTCGGAGAGCCCGTACATCACGGGGTACCAGGTGGCGTTCGGGGCGCCCGACCTCACCGGGGTACCCGGTGAACTCCTGAGTACGATCGAACGCTGCCTGGCCAAGGACCCCGCCGAACGCCCGGACCTGGCGGACGTACAGCGCATGCTGAAGGCGCTCCCGGAGGACGTACCCGGCTCCACCGCCCCCAAGAGCCGCCCGATACCCCGGAGTTCACCCACGACGGTCCCGGTGAAGACCTCGACCGGTACGGGCCGCAAGCGCCGACGTACGAGGCTGCTGCTCGCCACCCTCGGCGCGGTACTGGCCGTCACGGGTACGACATACCTGACGAGCCGGGACCCCGAAGGCACGGCGAGTACTAGTACCACCCCTACCCCAGAGCTACCCGCCGGATGGAAGCCCTGGCAGGTAGCTCTCCGGTACGAGGTCAAGGGCATCCCTCTCGAGTACGACAACCCGGCGTGCGTGACGGAGAGCGGCGCCCTCTACTGCGGGGGTACGGGGTTCACGACCGCCAGGGTCGACGCGGCGTCCGGCAGGGTCGCGTGGCGGACCGGAACCCGCCCGCAGGGGGCGGGGCCGATCGGCGTACGCGGCGGAGTCGTCTACACCTACGAGCAGCCGGCGGACCGGACCAGACGCGTGGTGGCACTCGACTCCCGTACGGGCGAAGCGCGTTGGCGGCGTGACATCAACACGGCCGCGCGGGCGGTGCTGTACGACGGCGGGTTGCTGGCCCTGTCCCCGGACGCCTCGGAGTTCGTCGCGTACGGCCCCACGGGCGCGGAGTTGTGGCGGGCGCCGTCGCTGGACGAGTACTGCACCCCGGCGGCGCTGGGCGGCGTGCCGTACGCCCTGTGCGAGCAGGGCACCGAGCCCGGGCAGGCGCCGGTCGAGCTGATGCGGGCCGAGCCCGGCAGCCTGTCCACGACCGCCACCCTGCCGAAGAAGGCGCTGGCGCTCGGCGCGGTCGGCGGACAGCCCTTGTTCCTCGCGCCGCAGACCGCCGAGGACGTGTACGAGTCCGGGTACGAGCGGCCGTACGACGCGCTGCTGCGGGTGGACCCGGCGACCGGTCGCGTCACCCGGGTCCCGCTGGCTCGCGCGCTGACCGGTACGGCGACCCTGATCGGCGGCGTCGTCTACTTCGTCCGGTCCGACGGGTCGGTCACGGCGGTGTCGGCGGCCGACGGGAAGCGGCTCTGGCAGCGGGTGACGGACGTGGAGAGCCTGTCCGCGCCGGTGGTGTCGACGCGGTACGGGAGGGTGTACTTCGCCAACCGCTACGGGCGGTTGCTGGCGCTCGACAGCCGTACGGGGGCGGAGGTATGGGCTACCTCGGCGCTACCGGACCCCGGGGACAAGGTGCAGGGGTATCCCCCTCAGGTACTACTCGTCGACGACGCGATCGTGGGGATGGCGGGGGACACGGCGTTCTCGCGGGGGCCGGACGGGCGGGGGTGAGGGCGGGGGTGACGGCGGGGGCCTTCGCGCCGGGCCGGCCTTCCCGCTGAGCGGGACCTCACGCTGAGGGGGCCTTCCCGCTGAACGGGCCCTGTTCCCCCATGTCCCCGAACTCCCCCGGAAATGTCCGCGGTCCGTAACGGAGGGATCCCGCGGGCGCCGGACTCCGTCATGCCAGGTGGTTGCGGGGAGACACCGGCGAGGAGAGCGGGGCGGACATGGCGCGGCACAACGGTGGGCGGGGCTGGTACGGCAAGATGGTCGGGGCCGCGCTCGGCGTGACGCTGCTGGCGGCGGGCACGGCGGCATGGACCGCGCAGGCGGGCCCGGCGACGAACGGGGCGTCGGGCAAGGCGAGTTCGGCGCCGAAGGCGAGCGCGCCGGCGTCACCGGGCAGTCAGGCCAAGGCAGTCGACGTCAGCATCGTGCACGCGTCGGACGCGGGCCCGCGCGGCGTGAACATCACCATCGACGACGGCCCCGACCCGGTGTGGACGCCCCACATGCTCGACATATTGCGCGAGTTCGACGTGAAGGCGACGTTCTGCATGGTGGGGACGCAGGCGCGGGCGCACCCCGACATGGTGAAGAAGGTCGTCGCCGCCGGGCACCGGCTGTGCGACCACACCGTCTCGCACGACACCGGCATGGACAAGAAGTCCGAGGCGTACCAGTCGCGGCAGATCCTCGACGCCGAGCGCATGATCACCGAGGCGTCCGGGGGCGTACGGCCGATGTACTACCGGGCGCCGGGCGGCGCGTTCACCCCCTACAGCCGCAAGCTCGCCGCCTCGCACGGCATGCGTCCGCTGGGCTGGAACGTCGACACGAAGGACTTCGAGCGGCCCGGCACGGACGCCATCGTGGCCACGGTGGAACGGGAGTTGCCGAACGGGCCGACCCTGCTCTTCCACGACGCGGGCGGGGACCGGTCGCAGACGGTGGCAGCGCTGCGGCGGGTGCTGCCGCAGCTCAAGCAGGAGGGGTACGTGTTCGGGTTCCCGGTGCGGTGAGGGCAGGGGGGGTACGGGGTACGTCCGGGGTACCCCGTACCCCGGAGGTACCTCCTGCGTACCTCCGGGTCAGCACCCGCCGGGCCTCCGGTCGCCCCCGCACGTCGCCAGGCTGCACCACCTGCGTCGCCCGCTCGCGTCGAGGAAGAGCCAGCCGCACGCCTCTCCCGGGCAGGCCCGGACCGTGAAGTGGCGCGGATCGGCGAGGAGTTCGGCCGCGCTGTGCGCGACCGCGTGGAGCGGGAGGCGCAGGCCGGCCGAGGGGGCGGGCTGCCAGCGGGCCAGGCCGAGTTCGTCGCGGGTGAGACGTGAGCGAGCCGCGGCGGCCTCCGCCGTACGGGCCACCGCCGCGAAGGCGGAGCCGTCATGACGGTCCGTCAGACAGGTGTAGAGGTCCGCGCGGAATCGGTGCGCCTCCGCCAGTACGGCCGCCGCCTCCGCCGGTTCGCGAAGGGCCTGTTCGCGCAGGCGGGTGACCGACCGGCCGCCGATCAGGTCGAGATGGCCCGCCCAGACGGCGAAGGACGCGTAGGTGCGCAGCCACTCGGCACCCGGGAGGCGGGGTCCGGTCCAGCCGGCGTACGTGTTGCAGAACTCCAGCGCGGGGTGGCCGCCGGTGTTCCAGGGGAGCCACTGGTCGTCGACGCGTACGGCGTACACCGGGCCCGGGGGCCGGTCGAGCCGGTGGTCGCCGTGCAGGATGCGGTCGTGGAGGGTCTGGAGTTCCGGGCCCGGTTCCACGCCGTACCCGGTGGCCAGCGCTGTGCGCGTGGCGAGGTACAGGCCGAGGGCGTCGCTCTGGCGGCCCACCCGGTAGAGGGCGGTCATCTGGGTGGCGATCAGGCGTTCCCGGTCCGGATGGTGCTCGGCGAGGGGGGACAGGTCGGCCACGACCTCGTCGTACCGGCCCCTCTCCAGCAGTACGCGCGCCCTCGACTCCACGGCGGTGAGGCGCAGTTCGGTGAGGGGCGGGGCGAGGCGGCTGCGGAGGTGGTCGTCGGCGGTGCCGGCCAGGAGGGGGCCGCGCCACAGGGCGAGGGCCCGGCCGTAGAGGCGGGCCCGTTCCTCGGGGTCCCCGGTGTCGGACGCCTGCCGGGTGAGGGCGGTGAACCGCTGGGTGTCGAGGGTGTGCGGGCCCTGTTCGAGGGTGTAGCCGTCGTGCCGGGTCTCGATCCTCACCCCGTACGGCGTGAGAGCTACCCGCAGTCGTCCCACGTAGGTATGGACGGTGGCGCGCGCGGAGGCGGGAGCCTCGGTGCCCCACAGGAGGTCGACGAGGCGGTCGGTCGTCACGGGGTGGTCCGCGTGCAGCAGGAGGATCGCGAGGAGGGCGCGTTCCTGACGGCGGTTGCCGACCCGCACAGGCCGTCCCTCGTGGTGGGCGGTGAACGGGCCGAGCAGGTGGAACTCCATGGTGTCCGGAGCCTAGTTGGTGAGGGTGTGGTCAGGAGGCCCCGGGAGGGTGGGGGTACGACAGACCGTCCGACACGAGGAGAGTCATGCGCCGAACCGCACTCGCGCCGTTGGTACTTGCCGCCACCCTGCTGGGGGCGCCGGCCGCGCACGCGGACACCGGTTGGGAGCCGGCGCCGTCCGCGCCGTGGGACGTCGCCGCCGGGGTGCGGTGCCGCTTCCCCGTGCACGGCGAGCCCGTCGTCGACGAGGTGGTGCGCCGGGTGCTGGCGACCCGGCCCGACGGCACCGCCCAACGCATCGCCTACCGGGGCAAGTTGGTCGTCCGGCTCACGAACACCGAGACCGGTTCCTTCTACGACGCCGATGTGAGCGGCACGGCGCTCGTCGAACTCCGGGACGACGGCGGCCAGTTGTGGAAGGTGCGCGGCCCTGTGCTGGTGGGCGTCGGCGAGGGGAACCTGCCGCGCGGCCTGTACGTCGTCGACGGGGTGTACACGCTGGACATCGACGCCGCCGGGCACAAGGCCGTGCACCTGGCGCGGGGGACGGTGGACGACCTCTGCGCGCGGATCGCCCGCGACGGCTGAGCAGAGGGCCGCCAACTCCCCTGCGCCGTACAGGAGTCCAGGCTGGGACGACGGTCCGCCGCGAACACGTGGAGGCGCAGGACGACGAAGCGGCCCAGGCCGGCCAAGCCGGAGGCCCCGAGGTAGACGGCCTGTTCGGTCAGCTCGCCGGAGGCGGGGTGCGTCAGGTGCAGGACGAACATCGCGGCGCCGGTCGCCAGATAGGCGGCGACGGCCGAGCCGGCCGACTGCCAGTGCTCCCGCCATCCGGCTCCACGCCCCTTGCGGAACGTGAGGCGCGCGTGGAGTTCGGTGCACAGCAGGGTGGAGGCGGCGGTGACGACCGCGTTCGCGACCACCCAGGGAACGAGCACGGCCAGCTGCGGCACCGCGAAGGAGCACAGGACCCCGACGCCACCACCGAGGACCACGAACCGCAGGAAGGAGGCGAGGGCCGGCATGGGGGTCTCCTTTTCCGAAGGTTCACGTTTCTTGTTTCGGAAAAGCTACGTTGCGTTAGAAGATTGAGCAACTGTCTTATTGCAATAGACGGGCATCATTGCAGCTCAGAGCAGAGAAATCGTTGCAATGGAGGGAAGTTCAACGCAACATACTGCGCCCGCAAGTGTTGCAATGGATGAGCCGTGAAGGCAAAGCCTCAGCGTTCCACGGAGAGGGCCTCTCCCAACTCCGCTTGCCCGTGGAACCACTTGGCGTCGGACTCGTTCAACGCGAGCCAGCCGTCCGCTTTTTCGTATGTGCCGATGCCTTCCGTGTTGTACGAGTCGGACGCGCCGATGTAGACGGGTCGCCCGTCGGCGTCGACGAGTTCGACCGCGAAGGCGATGACCGCGTTGTAGCGGGTGCCGTCGGTGGTGTTGGTGACGGTCACGGTCTTGGTGCCGGGTTTCCCGCCGACCGTCAACGGACCTTTGAGCGTGGGTGAGTTGTCGAAGCCGGAGGCCAGTTCCATGCGTCTGCCGCCGATGGTCAGGGTGCGGCCGGCGAGGTCGACGGTGCCGGTCGCGGGGACGGCCGAGGCGGGTGCGCCCGAACTCGCGGGCGAGGGCGGGGCGGTGGGGGCTGGGGCGGGGCCGGCCGTCCGGCCCGCGGCCGGGGGGCGGCTGCGGGGAGCGGGGTCGTCGGCGCCCCGGGTCAGGCCAACGGCCAGTAGCGCGACGGCCGATGCGGTGACGCCCAGAGCAACTGCCGTACGGCGCCTGGACCGTCGTACCGCGCGGGCGCGGATCGCCGGGCCGGGCAGTGGGGGCGGTGTCTCGTGGGCGGAGGCCAACTCGTGGAGTGCGCGGGAGAGTTCATCCGACACGGCCGTTCTCCTTCCTGGCCGTGCCACCTCGGGCGGCGCCGCGTGCGGCGTCCCGTGCTTCGTCCACCGCGAGGTGTCTCGCCAGGGTCGCGCGGCCCCGGGCGAGTCTGGCCTTGACCGTGCCCACCGGCGCGCCCGTCTCGGAGGCTACCTGCTCGACGCTCAGGTCGCACAGGTGGTGCAGGACGATCGCCATCCGCTGGGGCGCGGGGAGTTGGCGCAGCGCGGCGACCAGCGCGGTGCGGTCGGGGCCGGGGCCCGGCGCGGTCTCGGGCGGCGGGGTGCGGCGCGCCAGCTCCAGCCGGCGGCGCGCCCGGCGCCAGCGGCTGATCGCGAGGCGCATCGCGACCGTACGGACCCACGCCTCCGGCGCCTCGTCGGCGAGGAGGTCCCGGCGGCGGTTCCAGGCGCGTACGAACGCCTCCTGGACGACGTCCTGCGCCTCCCCGTGGTCCCCGGTGAACGCCGTGAGCTGGCCGGTCAGCCGGGGGAACGCGGTCGCGTAGAACGCGTCGAACTCGTCCTCGGTCATGCCGCCGCCGGAAGTCTGGAAGTGCCGTGCAACCTGACCGTCCTCGCCGTGCGTACAGGTTCCGTAGGTCGCGTACATCGAAACACAACCCAAGTGGAAGACGGCGCACGCCAGTTCGCGGCTCCCTGCACTGCCCCCCATTCGAGAAGGAACCGAACGATGAACAGGCACCTCGTGCCGAAGTCCCGTGCTTTCAGCCTCCGTTGGTACGCCGGGCTCTTCGCCGTGGCCCTCTCCCTCGCGATGGCCCTCGTCAGCGCCTCCCCCGCGTCCGCCGCCATCGGCACCGACCTGCTGCGCAACTGGGAGACCGGGCGCTGCCTCGACAGCAACGGCAACGGTGACGTCTACACCCTGCCCTGCCGGCCGGGGAACGCGTACCAGACCTGGACCGTCGACTTCTACCGCCACAGCGACTACGACGAAGTCACCATCCGCAACAACGCGACCGGCCGCTGCCTCTACTGGGCCGACACCAGCGTCCGCACCGCCCCCTGCACCTCCTCCGGCGACTGGGGCCACAACCTCAGCATCTGGCGTGCCGTGGGCTCCGGTTGGGACAACGTCCAGCTCACCGACGCGGGCGGCGGCCGGTGCCTCGACAGCAACCGGGCAGGAAACGCCTACCTGTTGGGGTGCAACGGGGGCGGGTTCCAGAGGTGGAAGCTGGGCTTCTGAGCCGGGCTCCCGTCCGGGTGCGGCGGGTCGCAGGGGTGACCGGCCGCACCCGGGGTGTGGCTCTACCAGCGCAGGCCGAGTGCCGAGACCCGGTCGAGGAGCAGGGCCGACAGGGTGCGGTGGTCCTGGGCCGAGGGGTGCCAGTCGCAGGCCAGGAGGTCCAAGGGGACATCGCCGTAGTACCAGTGGTGGACGCGGGGGTCGCCCTGGGTATGACGGGTACGGGTGATGCGTTCGACGGTCTCACGGTAGGGGGCGGAGACCTGGGTGGAGCTGAGGAGGAGGCGGGGGCGGGGGCCGTAGCGGGCCCGGAGCCGGTCCAGGAAGCCGTGGTAGGCGGTCTCGAACGCCGTGACCAGCTCCTCCTGCGTCGTCCAGGGCTCACCCGGGTGGAGCGGGGTGGAGAAGTCGTTGATGCCGAGACCTACGACGATGAGCTGCGGGCGCCAGCTCGGCGGCCGGCGCCAGACGTCGCCGTCGACGTTCAGCAGCGCACGGTCGTAGTACGTCCGGTAGTCCGTGCCGGGGCTGGTACCGGCGTAGTTGCGGACCATGCCCCGGCCCGAGAAGGCGTTGATCTGGTAGTCCGCGTCGAGCGCTCTCGCGGTCAGCGCCCCGAAGGACAGGTCGGCGTTCGTGTTCCGGTCCACGCCCCCGACGGCCGAGCAGTCGCGGACGCCGGAGACATTCCCGTACCCGGCGGTGAAGGAGTCCCCGATGTACTCGATCTGCCGGCGCCGGGCACGCGGCGCGGGCAGGATCGCACCGCCACGCACGGCCACGAACCCCCCGAACTTCCCTACCGCCCACGGGCTTTCGGTCCGCTTCACGAGCCGCACGCGGTGTACGCCGTCGGCGAGACCGCTGATCCGGGCGGTGGTCCGGCCCGGGGTCACCAGGGTCGTCACGGTCGTGCCGTCGATCTGTACGTCGTAGTCGTTGACGGAGTCGTCGAGCACGACGCCCACTCCGGTCCCTGTGAAGCGGGCCTCGAAGTAGACGCCGGGCCAGGTGAATTGGACGAACCCGTCGGGGCCCGGAGTGGTCCGGCCCACCGTGTGGAACCGGGTCGGGGCGGCGGTGGCCCGCGCGGGGGCGGCGACGGCGGCCACCGCTCCCGCGAGGGTCGCGGCCATCAACGTCCGGCGGGACACGGGGAGTTGAGGCAAGGGGCGGTGGAACAAGGGGAGTTGCGGCAAGGGGCGTCGGGATCCAGAAGGCATGTGATCGTCCTCGGCTGACGAGTCGGATGCGGGAGCGCTCCCACAGGGGCCTTGTTCAAGGTGACCGCGCCGGATCAAGGCGTCAATGCCCGCGTCGGCGATCGTCGGCCCGCGTAGGGCGCGTCAGCCCGCCAACACCCCCTCGCCGACGAGGACTTGAGCAGCCGCCTCGACGCCCGTCCACACGTGCGCGCGCCAGCCGTGCGCGCGTGCCGACTCGACGTTCACGGGGCGGTCGTCGAAGAAGATCACGTCGGACGGCGGTCGCCCGAAGTGCCGGTCGGCGCTGCGGTAGACCTGGGGGTCCGGTTTCATGAGCCCGAGGTCGCAGGAGAAGACGAGCGTCTCGAACCGCGCGCTCCACGCGGCCCGCCGGACGGCCGCCGCCAGGGACGCGGGCGCGTTGGACAGCACGCCGAGGGGGGTTCCGTGCCGGGCGAGCCGGTCCAGGAGGTCCGCCGAGTCGTCGGCGAGCACGGCCCAGGCGGCGGTGTCGATCCGGTCCAGCCGCTCGATCCACCCGGCGTCGAACGTCCGGCCCAGGGCCTCGCCGATCAGACTCCAGTACCGGGTGGGGGTCCCTCCGAGGTCGTACGGGTCCCGGTGGGCCCAGTAGAGGGCGGCGAACTCCTCCTCGGGGAGGTCCAGCGCCTCGGCGAGTGCGGTGAGGGCCTGCCCGGAGGGGGCCAGGACGCCGCCGAGGTCCCAGACGACGAGGGGGGCGTGCGGGGCTGCGGGGGAGCTTCGGGGTCGTTCCACGTGCGGATGATAGTGAGGGGGCGGGAAGCGCGGGGCGCCCGCTGGAGGAGGTAGTTCTGGAGAGGTAGCTCCCCGGAGCTACCTCCGGGGAGGTAGTCCTAGCGGGTCGGCCAGACCGTGAGGTCTCCGGTCAGGAAGTTGCTCCCGCTGTCGGGCAGGTAGGTCGACTTGATCTGGATCACGAGCATGCCGATGGCTCCGGAACGGTGCTTGACGCAGATCCGGCTCCCCTCCGCCACGACGACGAGCGGGAGTTCGCTGCTGCGCGTACTGGACCCCGCGAGGTAATGGCGGCATTCCTCATAGGAATTGGTCGGCTCGACCGGGAAGAAACTCATCGCGCTGGTGCCGCTGCGCAAGGTGCAGCGGGAGTTGCCGCACACGAGCCGGATGTCCCCCTTGCGGTCGTCGCGCTGCCCCTGCGCGTCGAGGCTGATCGAGTTCTTCTCGTCCAGCCTCACCAGGGGATGCGCGACCGCTTCCGGCGGGCCGGAGACCGGCTGCTCGGCCGATCCCGCCGCCTCGCCACCGGCGGCCCCGTCCGGGAGGGCCTTCTCCGACGCGTCTTTCCCCGAGGCCGACGGCGAGGGCGTGGCCGAGGAGGACGCACCGTCCCTGCCGCGGTTCAGTTCCGAGATCTCCGACCCCAGCCATGCCAGCGCCGCCAGCAGCGGAACGGCCATCAGCGCGCCGACGCCCGCGATCAGCCGCGTACGGCGCCGCCCTGCCCGTAGTACCTCGGAGGGATGTCGTACTTCTGAGGGGCGTAGTACTTCGGGGGGAGGCGCCCACGGGCTGGTGGCCGAGAGGGTCGGGACGAGCGTGGGCTCGGGCACCGGCACCGGTGGCCCCACCACGTCACGCCATACCTCCGGTCCCCCGGAGGTATCAGCCTCGGGTCCCAGTTCCCGCCGGCACCAGGCGACGACCTCCGCGGGGGTGGCCCGCTCCTCGGGGTCGGCGGCCAGGCACCGCGCGAGGACCGGCCGGAGCTGTTCGGGCAGCGCCGACAGGTCGGGGGCGGAGTTCACGATCCGGTACATCACGTTGAGCGCGGTACCGCTCCCGTACAACGGCTCCCCGAGTGCGGCGAACGCCACGGTCTGGCCGAGGGAGAACACGTCGGCCGCCGGGGTGATCTCACCGGCCGACGCCTGTTCCGGTGCCATGAACTGCGGTGTGCCGATGGTGGCGCCCTGCGTGGTGTGCACGGTGCTGTCGGGGGCCGTCGATATCCCGAAGTCGATGACCCGGGGCCCGTCGGAGGCGAGCAGGACATTGGACGGCTTCAAGTCCCGGTGGACGACGCCGACTTCGTGGATGGCCTGGAGCGCCTCGGCGACCCCGGCCATCAGCCACAGCACCGCCGGCACCGGCAACGCCCCGCGCCGGGCGACGAGTTGGGACAGCGACGGCCCGGGCACGTAGAGCGTGGCGAGCCAGGGCGGTACGCCGTCCGCGTCGGCGTCGACCAACTCCGCGGTGTACGCGCCCCGTACGCGACGAGCGGCCTTCACCTCGCGGTGGAACCGCTTCCTGAAGACGGGGTCGTCGGACAGCTCCGGCCGCACGACCTTGACCGCCACGGCCCGGCCGCCCCGCGTGTACGCCAGATAGACCCGCCCCATGCCTCCGGCACCCAGCCGCGCCACCAGCCGGTATCCGCCCGCTACTTGAGGGTCGTCCCGCTGGAGCGCCTCGAATCCGCCGCCCTCGTTCCCCAAGGCCGTCCATCCCCCCTGCTGTTCGAACGATCAGCAGGAGCCTAAGGGGCGGACGACCCCGACAGGTCCAGCGGGCTGTCGCACCAGCTGCTCACGCGCCGGATTCCGGGCCCGCGCACGGCGGAGGCCGGGGAAGGGCGTTCCCTTCCCCGGCCTCGGTGGCACCCCCTACCGGGGTGCTACGGGTACGGGGGTACTACGGGGTGACCGCGTCCGACGGCGTACCGGCCTGCGGGACGAAGGCCAGCGCGTCCCAGGCGATCGCCGCGTCACCCGTGCCGTCGGCCGTGGCCGAGCTGAGGGAGACGCTGGGGGTCCCCCGGAAGTCGTACGACCCCAGGGAGAGCCAGGTGTTCTTGCCTCCGGTGTCCTGCGAGACCGTCTTCTCCAGGACCGTGCCGTCACCGAGGTCGATGCGGTAGGTCGCCGACGGGGTGTCGGCCTGGTGGTCGGGCAGGTGGACCATGACCCGGGCCCAGCCCTTCAGGGTGCGGTCGGGCGTCCAGGTGCCGGTGACGACCGAGTCCGTGAAGGTCGGCACCCGGGTGTGGGTGAGCCAGAAGTGCCCGCCGAACCCGGCCCCGAGCTGATGGAAGTCGATCTTCGAGGGGTAGACCGTCGCCCCGTTCTGCACGGCCGAGCCGAAGGTGAACGTCAGCGTGCCCCGGCTGACCCAGTTCCGCTTCCCCGCGCAGGGGTTGGCGGACCCGACGCGGAACTTCACGGTGTTCGGGACGTCGTCGACGATCAGCGCGTTCGGCGGGAGGGTGGAGGCGCAGGCCGCCGGGTGGGCCGGCGTGACCTTCGGCTCCGGGTCGGTCGCCTCATACGTGAGTACCTCGGTACCACAGGTCTTCGCACAGTCGGTCCAGGTCACCGGCTTGTTCCACCAGCACTTGAAGTCGTCGCGCTGACAGGGTCCCACCGGCTGGGTCGAGCCGGGTACCTGGTGCGGCTTGCTGGTGTCGCAGCTGTTGACGTCCGGCGCGCAGAACGTGTCGTGCGCGGGCTGCGCGTCCGGCGCGTTGCCGGTCGGCCAGGAGCCGACGGTGAACTGGGGGACGGGCTTGCCGGTCTCCGGGTCGTTCTTCTGGAGGGAGTACGCCGCCCAGCCCATCACCCTTTCGGGGTAGGTCCACAGGTTGGGGGTACGTGAGTCCCCGTACCCGGAGGAGAGGAACATCTTCCGGTCCGCCGGGTAGAGGCCGTTGGCCGGGTTGTTGAACCAGCCGAGGCCCCAGGGTGCCGAACTGTCCGTCGTACTGGGCAGGTTGAAGCCGCTGTTGTACGCCCAGAGCGCGAACCACCAGTTCTCCAGGTACTGCGGGTCGCCGCCGTTGGCGAGTACGCCGTTGTCGTGGAGCTGGTTCCACTTGTCCTGGAGGATGCGCAGCCCGGCGGCGATGTTCGCCGCGTAGTCGACGGTGATCGCCTTCTGCTGCTCAGGGGTGAAGGTCGTCGTGTCGGACTTCGCCATGCCGCTGGTGACCTGCGCGATGCCGTAACCGCAGTCCGCACCGGCCCAGTTGATGGTGTGGACGCTGCCGGCGTTGCCGTAGTAGCCGCCTTGGACGAAGTTGCCGCTCTCGCCCGCGGACGCCCTCGTCGTGGCCTGCACGAGGTTGGACTCCTGCGCGAGGACGCCGAGCATGATCTGCGCGGGAACCCGTCCGCCGCCCTTGAGCTGGAGCGGCGGGAACATGCCCTGCGGGGTGTACGACGCGAGGTCGGCGCCGTTCCAGCCCTTGCGGCGGCGCACGTCGAGCCTGCCCTGGACGGCGAGGTCGGTCGCCCACTCGACCATCTGCGGGGAGGGCTGGAGGGACTGGAGGTCCGGGTCGTTGCGGGTGACCGCGCAGGCGCGGTCGGGGTCGGTCGTGGAGTGGGCGGGGTCGTCGGCCGGGGGCTGTCCGCCGGTCCGGGTGCCCACGGGCTCCGTGCGGACGCTGTCGGTGTGCACACCGGTGCCCGAACTCGCCTTGCCCGCACCGGACTTGGGGCCACCGAGCGCCGGTGACCGCGTCAGCCCCTGCGCCACCTGGAGCGCCTCGGGCTGCACGCGGAACGCGAAGTCGGCGCCGGTACCGGTCGCGAGGGCGTCGATGCCGACGGGCTGGGCGGTCCCGGTGTCCGCGACCGCGCCGGGCTCGGCGCCCGCCGCTTCGGTGCCGCTGCCGACGCCGGTCAGCGCGAGGGCGCCCTTCGTGGACACCTCGGCGGAGGCGGGTACGTCGTCCAGGGTCCGCCAACTCGTCGGCAGATCCGCCTTCTTGAGCTTGTCGCCCGCGTCGGCCCCGGTGACGAAGACCTGCCCGCCGGTCCCGTGCACCGCGAGGGTGCCGAGCGCGCCCGAACCGAGCACGCGGTCGGTTCCGTCGGCGGTCACGCGACGGACCTGAACTGCCTTGTCCCCGGAGGGCACTTGGTAGGCGAGACCGGTCTGCGCGTCCGGCACGAGCCGGAACGGCCTGCCGCCGGCCCGGGCGAGCGTACGGACGTCGCCCTTGCCGTTCACGGAGACGACGGAGTCGCCGGACGAGGCGGCGATCCCGGTCCCGAAGGGCACGGCCGAGGTCAACTGCCCTGCCACGGACTGCTGTCGGACGATCCTGCCCTGTCCGGCGTCGACGGTCAGCAGCTGGGTGTCGTCGCCCTGCGGCCGGGTCAGCACGGCCTGTTCGCCGTCGCCGCAGCCGGGGTTGAAGTAGGCGAGGGAGACCAGTTCGGGAAGCTTGGTCACCGCGCCGTCGCTCAGGTCGACCACGGCGGCGAACGCGCCTTCCTGGAAGCCCTGTTGGTCGTTGGCGGCCTGGCGGGGCGCGTAGACGACGACCGCCTTGTCGCCCGAACCCGTCACGCAGGTCTGCCCGATCCACTGGTCGGTGTCGATACCGGGCTCGGAGAGTGTGGCGGCGGTGCGCCAGGCGTAGGCGTGTGCGGAGTCGGCGACGAGGACGTGGAATCCGGTCGCGTCACCGTCGTAGGTCACCATCCGGTCGCCCGACTTCCGCCAGTTCGACGGGAGTTGGGAGGTGTCCGTGACCCGGTCCGGCGGGGCGGCGCCATCGGGCGACGACGGCCCGCTCAGCGTCGCCGAGGCGAGAGGGGCGACGATCGCCGTGGCGAGCACCGACATCACGCCGGCCGCCGCTATCCGTCCCCGCCTGCTTTTCGGCACCTGCCAGCGGTGCCTTCCTCCTGTGTTCTCACGAAAGACGCGCAAGGGTATTCCGTTTCCGTCCAGATGCGGTACGCGCATCGGCGAAGGTCTGGTGGCCGCACAGCACAGGGGGCCGGGGCCGATGAAACGGAAGTTATCAGTCCACTATGACCGGATCGGACCGGAGATTGCTGTACCGATCGGTATCCACGAAACATCCACGGGCGGCAGGAAAACCACCCGGAAACCTTGAACAAGCCGTATAC
The DNA here is from genome assembly GCF_033794345.1 of Streptomyces niveiscabiei. Classification (NCBI taxonomy): domain Bacteria; kingdom Bacillati; phylum Actinomycetota; class Actinomycetes; order Kitasatosporales; family Streptomycetaceae; genus Streptomyces; species Streptomyces niveiscabiei. The sequence continues at coordinate 197,038 of NZ_JARAYJ010000009.1, read as the reverse complement.
CCACGCCCCCCGTACCGGCTCACCCCTCGAAGCGGTACCCCATCCCCGGCTCGGTGATGAGGAAGCGGGGGTGGGAGGGGTCCGTCTCCAGTTTCCGGCGGAGCTGGGCCATGTAGACGCGCAGATAGTTGGTCTTGTTGCCCCGAGTGATACCCCAGACCTCCTGGAGGAGGTACTTCTGGGTGACGAGGCGGCCGGGGTGGGTGACGAGGATCTCCAGGAGGTGCCACTCGGTCGGCGTAAGCCTCACGTCCCGGCCCCCGCGTACGACCTTCTTGGCGAGGAGGTCGATGGTGAAGGCGTCCGTCTCCACCCGGGTGGACTCGGGAGCCAGCGGCGTCTCCTCCGTACGGCGGACGGCGGCCCGCAGACGGGCCAGCAGCTCGTCCATGCTGAACGGCTTGATGACGTAGTCGTCCGCCCCCGCGTCCAGCGCCGCCACCTTGTCCTCCGAGGCCTGCCGGGCCGACAGGACCATGACCGGTACGCGCGTCCACAGGCGCAGCGCCCTGACGACCTCGACGCCGTCCATGTCGGGCAGGCCGAGGTCCAGCAGGACGACGTCCGGCGGGCGGGCGGCGGCGAGGCGCAGGGCCGTCGTGCCGTCGGGGGCGGCGTCGACGTCGTAGCGCCGTGCCTGGAGGTTGATCACGAGGGCTCGGACGAGCTGCGGGTCGTCCTCGACCACCAGCACCCGCGTCATCTCAGTGCGCCTTCCTCACTGCCGGGCCACCAGTGCCTTGAGAGCGATGTTGAGTTGGAGAACGTTGACCCGGGGGTCTCCGATGAAGCCGAGGGTGCGGCCCTCGGTGTGGTCGTCGACCAGCTTCTCGACCGCCGCGAGCGGCAGGTGGTTGTTCAACGCCACGCGGTGGACCTGGAGTTCGGCGTACGCCGGGGAGATGTCGGGGTCGAGGCCCGAGCCGGAGGAGGTGACCGCGTCGGCGGGTACGTCCGACGGCTTCACCGTGTACCCCGGCACCGAGTTGTCCTTGACGACCTTCGCCTTCGCGTCGTCGACCTGCTTGAGCAGCGTCCCGCTGTCGGCGGACAGGTTCGTCGCGCCCGAAAGCAGCAGCTTGTAGCGGGTGTTGACGGAGTTCTCGCCGAGGCCGTTCGCGGGCCGCCCCTGGAAGTAGTCGAGGCTGTAGCCCTGTTGGCCGATGAGCGACGAACCAGCCACTTTTCCTTGGGACTTGACCTCGGAGCCGTTGGCCTTGCCGTGGAAGGCGGCCTGGGCGATCCCCGTCACCACCAGCGGGTAGACCACACCGGTCACCACGGTCAGCACGAGCAGCGCCCGCAGGGCTGCGAACAGCAACCGGGCTGTATTGGTAAGGGAGTTGTTCATCGCTGTCAGCACGCTTTCAAAAAGTTACAGCCCGGGGACGAGGGAGATGAGGAGGTCGATGAGTTTGATGCCGATGAACGGCGCGATCAGCCCGCCGAGTCCGTAGACCGTGAGGTTGCGGCGCAGCAACCTGTCGGCGCTGACGGGCCGGTAGCGCACGCCCTTCAGGGAGAGCGGCACGAGCGCGATGATGATCAGCGCGTTGAAGATGACGGCCGACAGGATCGCGGAGTTCGGCGAGGACAGGTCCATGATGTTGAGCTTGTCCAGGCCCGGGTAGACGGCCGCGAACAGCGCCGGGATGATCGCGAAGTACTTCGCGACGTCGTTGGCGATCGAGAACGTCGTCAACGCGCCCCGGGTGATGAGGAGTTGCTTGCCGATCTCGACGATCTCGATCAGCTTGGTCGGGTCGGAGTCGAGGTCGACCATGTTGCCGGCCTCCTTCGCGGCCGACGTACCGGTGTTCATCGCGACGCCGACGTCGGCCTGTGCGAGGGCGGGGGCGTCGTTGGTGCCGTCGCCGGTCATCGCGACCAGCTTGCCGCCCGCCTGCTCCCGTTTGATCAGCGCCATCTTGTCCTCGGGCGTGGCCTCGGCGAGGAAGTCGTCGACCCCGGCCTCGTCCGCGATCGCCTTGGCGGTCAGCGGGTTGTCGCCCGTGATCATCACCGTGCGGATGCCCATCCGGCGCAGTTCCTCGAACCGCTCCCGCATGCCGTCCTTGACGACGTCCTTGAGGTGGATGACGCCCAACACCCGTGCCCCGTCGGTGTCTTCGACGGCGACCAGCAGCGGGGTGCCGCCCGCCTGGGAGATGCGGTCGGTCAACTCCTGGGCGTCGGCGGCGACTTCACCGCCCTGTTCGCGAACCCAGGCCACGACGGAGGCCGTTGCGCCCTTGCGGACCTTGCGGCCGTCCAGGTCGACGCCCGACATCCGGGTCTGCGCCGTGAAGGCGATCCACTCGGCGTGGCTCAACTCCCCTTCGTGGCGCTCCCGCAGCCCGTACTTCTCCTTGGCGAGGACGACGATGGAGCGGCCCTCAGGGGTCTCGTCGGCCAGCGACGACAGCTGCGCGGCGTCGGCGACCTCGGCCTCGGTCGTACCGCGCACCGGCACGAACTCGGCCGCCCTGCGGTTGCCGTAGGTGATGGTGCCGGTCTTGTCGAGCAGCAGCGTCGAGACGTCCCCGGCGGCTTCAACTGCCCTGCCGGACATGGCGAGTACGTTGCGCTGCACGAGCCGGTCCATGCCGGCGATGCCGATCGCGGAGAGCAGCGCGCCGATCGTCGTCGGGATCAGGCAGACGAGGAGCGCGACCAGGACGACCATCGTCAGATGGGTGCCCGCGTAGGTGGCGAACGGCGGGAGCGTGGCGCAGGCGAGCAGGAAGACGATGGTCAGCGAGGCGAGCAGGATGTTCAGCGCGATCTCGTTGGGCGTCTTCTGCCGGGCCGCGCCCTCGACGAGATTGATCATCCGGTCGATGAACGTCTCGCCGGGCTTCGTCGTGATCTTGATGACGATGCGGTCGGAGAGGACCTTCGTCCCGCCCGTGACGGCGGAGCGGTCGCCGCCCGACTCCCGTATGACAGGGGCCGATTCACCGGTGATCGCCGACTCGTCGACCGAGGCGACACCTTCGACGACGTCGCCGTCACCGGGGATGACGTCACCCGCCTCGCAGACGACGAGATCCCCGATCTTCAGCTCCGTGCCCGGGACTTGAGTCCCGTCGACCTTGCGCGCGACCGTGTCGGTCTTGGCCTTGCGCAGCGTGTCGGCCTGCGCCTTGCCGCGTCCTTCGGCGACCGCCTCCGCGAGGTTGGCGAAGACGACGGTCAGCCACAGCCACACGCTGATCGTCCAACCGAACCAGTCTGTCGGGTCCTTGAAGGAGAAGACGGTCGTCAGCACCGACCCGATCCACACCACGAACATCACGGGCGACTTGACCATCACCCGCGGATCGAGCTTGCGGACCGCCTCCGGCAGCGACTTCAGCAACTGCTTCGGGTCGAACAGCCCTGCGCCCACCCGGTTTTGGGCGGGGTCCCGGCCGGCCGGCGCGTCCTGGTGGGGTGCGAGGGTGGGAGTGGACATCGCGTCCTCTTGGTCCTTCGTACGAGTCGTCATGACGCCAGCCCCTCCGCCAGCGGTCCCAGCGCCAGCGCCGGGAAGTAGGTCAGCCCCGTGATGATGAGGATCGCGCCGACCAACAGGCCGGTGAACAAGGGCTTTTCGGTGCGCAGCGTGCCCGCCGTCGCCGGTACGGGGCGCTGCTCGGCGAGCGAGCCGGCCAGTGCCAGCACGAACACCATCGGCAGGAACCGCCCAAGTGCCATGGCCAGCGCGGTCGTTGTGTTGTACCAGTCGGTGTTGGCGTTGAGTCCGGCGAACGCGGAGCCGTTGTTGTTCGCGGCCGACGTGAACGCGTACAGCACCTCGGAGAAGCCGTGCGCACCGGAGTTGAGCATCGAGTGCGGGGGCGTCGACATCGCCATCGACACGGCCGTGAACACCAGGACCAGCGCCGGGGTGACGAGGATGTAGCAGGCGGCGAGCTTGATCTCGCGGGCGCCGATCTTCTTGCCGAGGTACTCGGGCGTACGGCCGACCATCAGGCCGGCGATGAACACCGCGATGATCGCCATGATCAGCATGCCGTAGAGGCCGGAGCCGGTGCCGCCGGGCGCGATCTCGCCCAGCATCATGCCGAGCATCGCGATGCCGCCGCCGAGGCCGGTGAAGGACGAGTGGAAGGAGTCCACCGCACCGGTCGAGGTGAGCGTCGTCGACACCGCGAAGAGGGACGATCCGCCGACCCCGAAGCGCACCTCCTTGCCCTCCAGCGCGCCGCCCGCCGCCTCCAACGCCGGTCCGTGGTGGGCGAATTCGGTCCACATCATCAGCGCGACGAAGCCGACCCAGATGGCGGCCATCGTCGCGAGGATCGCGTAGCCCTGCTTCACCGAGCCGACTATGACGCCGAACGTCCGGGTCAGCGAGAACGGGATGACGAGGATCAGGAAGATCTCGAAGAGGTTGGTGAACGGCGTCGGATTCTCAAAGGGGTGCGCCGAGTTGGCGTTGAAGTAGCCGCCGCCGTTGGTGCCGAGCTCCTTGATGGCCTCCTGCGAGGCGACCGCGCCGCCGTTCCACTGCTGGGAACCCCCCATGAACTGACCGACTTCATGGATGCCGGAGAAGTTCTGGATCACGCCGCAAGCGACGAGGACGACCGCCGCGATTGCCGCGCCGGGGAGCAGGATGCGGGTGACGCCGCGCACCAAGTCGGCCCAGAAGTTGCCGAGTTCACCGGTCCGCGAGCGCGCGAACCCGCGGACGAGTGCGACCGCGACCGCGATGCCGACGGCCGCGGAGACGAAGTTCTGCACGGCGAGCCCGGCCGTCTGCACGACGTGGCCCATGGTCTGTTCGCCGTAGTACGACTGCCAGTTGGTGTTCGTCACGAACGACACGGCCGTGTTGAACGACTGCGCCGGGTTCACCGAGTCGAAGCCCAGCGAGCCCGGCAGGATGCCCTGGAGGCGCTGGAGCAGGTACAGGAACAGCACGCCGACGGCCGAGAAGGCGAGGACGCCGCGCAGGTACGCGGGCCAGGTCATCTGCGTGTCGGGGTTGGCGCCGATGCCCTGGTAGATCCACCGCTCCACCCGCCAGTGCCGCTCGGCGGAGTAGACCTTGGCCATGTAGTTGCCGAGGGGGATGTAGGCGAGCGCCAACGCGCCTATGAGCGCGAGGAGTTGGAGCACCCCTGCGAGTACGGGACCCATGGGATCTCAGAACCTCTCCGGGAAGATCAGGGCGAGGACGAGATAGCCCAGCAGGGCGACGGCCACGATCAGGCCGACGACGTTCTCGACGGTCACAGCTTCGCCACCCCCTTGGCGGCGAGAGCCACCAGCGCGAACACCGCGACCGTGGTGACGACGAAGGCCAGGTCGGCCATCGCGAGCTCCTGAGAAGGATCGAATGCATCCGCAAGCGGATCGGACGCATTCGAGGAAACCTCCCGGACCGGCGGTTTCCGACCCCTCTTGACGGGTCCCATACGGCGCCGGACGCCCCTTTGACGGGTCCCATACGGGGTAGCTCTCGTGGGGGACGTGCTGCATCCCCCACGAGGGTCAACACCCCAGGTGTACGACCTGAGCCGTACGGTTCACGCCCGCGCGGCCCGCAGCAGCTGCGCCGCCTCCTCGGCGACCCCCGGCGAGGCCAGCAGCAGCGGCGTGTCGTACGCGGGCAGCTCCGGCAGGGCCACGGCGCCCGCCTCGGTCGCGATCAGCAGGGCGGGCAGGCCGTCGATCGGGTGGAACTCACCGATCGCGGCGGCGCTCGCGCGGCCCGACGCGACCTGGACCAGGGAGAGCGCGGTGGAGCCCATCACGCGGACCGTGCAGTGCCGCTCGGCGAGCGCGGCGAGGAGGGCGTCGAGGCCGGTCCAGTGCCGGTGCGCGGCCCACTCGGTCATGAAGACGTGGCCCGTGAGGGTCGTATACGGGTCGGCCTTCAGAGGTACGCCGTTCAGGTGAGCGCCCCGGCCCTTGAGCGCGGTGAAGACCTCGCCCCGCCAGGGGTCGGCCACCACGCCGAGCAGCGGGCTGCCGTCGGGTGCGGCGAGGCCCAGGGAGAAGGAGCACCAGCCGATGCCGTGCGCGTAGTTCGTGGTGCCGTCGATGGGGTCGATCAGCCAGTGCGGCGCGTCGGGGACGCCGTCCGTGGTCCCGTACTCCTCGCCGACGATCCCGTACGACGGGAACGCCCGGGTGAGGACCTCGCGGACGTGCGCCTCCACCTCCTCGTCGCGGTCGGTGACGATGTCCGCCGGGCCGTCCTTCTGGCGTACCTCCTGAGGACGAGGCCGGCGGATCACCTCCGACGCCCAGTACGCCAGCTCCCGCGCGACCTCCATCGCCGCGTCGAGGTCCACCTCGTCACGCACAGCTCTTCACCACGCCTTCCACGTCGTTGCTGATGATCGCGTCCACGCCCCAGGAGATCAGTTCTTCCCGCCGGGCGGCGTCGTCCACCGTCCAGCAGCTCACCTTGATGCCCCGGGTATGCCATACCCGTACCTCTTCAGAGCTCAGGAACCGGTGCTCGGGGTTGTAGTACTGGGGGCGTACGGCGGTGAGGACCGGTTCGGCCGGGGGTTCGGCGCCGTACCAGCTGAGGAAGAGGGTGACGCGGTCGTCCCGGGCCCGGACGGCGGCCATCGCCTCGGCCGAGCCGCAGAACATGGCGCCGGTTCCGCCGGTCTCGGCGAGGGCGGCGACCGCGATCCCGGGGTCGCCGGTGTCGAGGAGCAGCGGCCGGTCGGCGGTCCCCAGCGCCTCGGCGAGGGTGGGGACCTCGGGGGCGAGGGCGCGCAGCTCGGACAGGGTGAGGTCGGCGACGCGCTCGGGGCGGTCCCAGAGGCGGCTGAGGTCGTCGTCGTGGTGCAGGACGAGGACGCCGTCGGCGGTACGTCTCAGGTCCACCTCGATCGCGCCGGGCCCGGCGGCGGAGGCGAGCCGGATCGCGGCGAGGGTGTTCTCGACGGCGCCTCGGGGGTCGCCCCGGTGGGCGACGGCGAGGGCGCTCACGCGGCGGCCCCCTGCGGGTCGGCGGCGCCCTGAAGGCCGACGCTCTGAGGGTCGTACGAGAGGGCCCGCGCGGCTGTCACCCGTACCCGCTCCCCTACCCCGGGTGTACCCCCTGTGAGGTACGACCTGAGAGGTACCCCTCCGGTCTCCAGTTTCAGGACCACCTCGGTGAAGTGGCCCCTGGGGAGTACCCGGCTGACTACCGCGGGGGTACCGTCCTCCGTCCCCATCCGGATCTCCTCCGGGCGGATGCCGACCGTCCTGCCGGGGCCTGCGGGTCCCACCAGTTCGGCGCAGCGCAGGAGTTCCGTACCGTCGGGGTGGCGCAGGACACCCTGGTCGGCGGTGACCTCGTCGAGCCGGTTGAGGCTGCCGACGAACTCCGCGGTGAAGAGGGTGGCCGGCGTGCGGTAGAGGTCGTCGGGTGCGGCGTACTGCTCGATGCGGCCCGCGTTCATGACGGCGATGCGGTCGGCGACGCTGAGGGCCTCGTCCTGGTCGTGGGTGACGAACAGGGTGGTGATGCCCAGGCGTTGCTGAATGTCGCGGATCTCCTCGCGGACGCGTTCGCGGAGTTTGGCATCCAGGTTGGACAACGGCTCGTCCAGCAGCAGAAGTTGGGGCCGGAGCGCCAACGCCCTTGCGAGGGCGGTGCGTTGCTGTTCACCGCCGGAGATGCGGGCCGGGTAGCTGTCGGCGTGGTGGGCGAGGCCGACCAGGTCGAGGGCCTCGGCGACACGCCGTCTCGCCTCGCCCCCCGGGACCTTGTGCATCTTGAGACCGAAGCCGACGTTGCCCGCGACGGTCATGTGCGGCCAGAGGGCGTAGTTCTGGAACACCATGGCGGTGGGCCGCCGTTCGGGCGGGACGGCCGCGTAGTCGGTGCCGCCGATCTCGACCCGGCCGGCATCGGGGGTCAGAAATCCCGCCGCCATGCGGAGAGTTGTGGTCTTCCCGCAGCCCGAAGGGCCGAGCAGGCAGACCATCTCGCCGGGTTCCACCCGCAGTTCGAGGCCGTCGACGATCGTCCGGCCGCCGAGCGTCTTGCTGAGTCCGGCCAGAACCAGCCCTGAATTCATCGCAGTTGGAACCCTTCGGCGAGATGGCCGCCCATGATGTGCCGGCGCACGCCGAACAGCAGGACCACGGACGGGATGGACAGCAGGAGCGAGAAGACGGCCGCGACGCCCTCGGGATAGTTGGTGACCATGCTGTACATGGCGGTCGGCATGGTCAGGTAGACCGGTGCGCCGACGAGCAGCGTGCCCTGGGCCTCGTCGAACGCGGCGAGGAAGGAGAGGATCACCGCGACGAGGATGCCGGGGCGGGCGATCGGCAGGGTCACGCGCCAGAACACGGTCAGCGGCCCCGCGCCCGCGTCGCGCGCGGCCTCCTCCAGGCTGCGCGGCACCGAGGAGAACGCGGCGGCGGGCAGCCACGTCATGAAGACGACGGTGCCGAGGAGTTGGACGATGACGACGCCCCAGAACGTCGTCATCAGGTTCAGCGTGTAGAAGAGCGACGCCATCGCGACGTACAGGCCGATCTTCGGGAAGGCGTTCACCGAGAACAGCGCGACGAGGAAGAAGCGGCGGCCGGGGAAGTCGAACCGGGAGAACGCGTACGCGGCGGGCAGGCAGACGACCGCCGACAGCAGCGTGGCGACCGGCGCGAAGACGAAACTCCAGCGCACGGCGGCGACCAGGTCGGGGTTGTCGGCGACGGCCCGCCACCAGCGCAGCGTCCACTCCTGCGGGAGGAGTCCGGGGTAGCGCCAGGTGCCGGCGAACGCGTGCGGGAAGAGCCACAGCAGCGGGCCGAGGACGAAGAGGGCGAGGAGCCCGACTCCCAGGCCGGTGAGGGTCTTTCGGAGGATGCGTACGGTCATCGGGCCGCCGCCTTCCTGGCCTCGCGGACGTTGGCCCGGACGTACGCCACCCCCACCAGCGAGGCCAGCGCGAACACGACGACGGCCATCACCAGGGACTGCTGGGGCTGGTTGTAGGACTGGAAGGTGTTCGCGAGCTGCACCCCGAGCATCGTCGGCGCCGTAGGACCCACGAGGTAGGGGACGGTGTAGCTCCCGAGTACGGAGATGGTGGTGAACGCGGCGGTGATGACGGCCGGTACGCCCGCCATCGGCAGGAGCACCCGGAGTATTACCTGGGTACGACCGGCCCCCGCGTCCCGGGCCGCCTCGATCAGGGCGTCCGGTACGGCGGCCATCCCCGAGGACAGCACGAGGACCGCGAAGGGCAGGTTGGTCCACACCTGGCCGATCACCACGCCCCAGATCGTGTAGCTGAGGCGGGGTGCGTGGCTCCAGCCCAGCGCGTGCGCGAGGGTGGTGAAGGCGCCGTCGCCCGCGTAGAAGGTGAGGATCGCGTACGAGCCGATCACCGCGGGCAGGAACAGCGGGGTGATCGCGAGGGCGCTGACGATCTTCGCGGTGCGTCCGCCGGTGAGGCGCGCGTACAGGGCGACGGTCAGCGCGAGCGCGAACACGGCGACGACGCTCAGGAGGGTGACCTCGACCGTGACCCTCAGGCTGCGCAGGAAGGCGTCGCCGGTCAGGACCTCGCGGTAGGCGCCGAGGGTGCCCCACCAGTGGTCGGCGGCGTGCTGGTGCAGGCCGATCGCGGCGATGACGGAGTTGAGGCCGCCGAAGTGGCCGAGCGTGTACAGCACGCCGGAGACGACCGGGATGCCGACGAAGAAGGCGACCAGGAGGAGCGGCGGGAGCACCAACAGGCCGCCGGGGCGGGGGCGTTGGCGCCGAGCACCGCCGCCGGGGTCCGGGGTGCGACGTCCCGCACCCCGGCCTCGTACGCGTTCGGTGGGACTCACTGGCCGGGGACCTTCTGCTGCCACAGGTTGTTCATGTCGTTGCCGGTCTTGCCGGAGTAGCCGGGACGCAGCTTGGTGACGTCGACTCCCGTGAAACGGGCGGCAGTTGCCTTCGGGAGTTCGGTCAGCGGGATCACCGGGTAGGCGGCGAGGTTCTTGACGATCGCGTCCTGCTGGGCCGCTTCCAGGAAGAAGTCGGCGAGCTTCAGCGCGGCCTTCTGCTTGGTGCCGCCCTTGGGGATGCCGATGTAGGAGGCGCCGCCGGTGAAGGTCGGCGAGGAGATCTGGGTGAACTTCACGGTCGGGTCGAGCGTGTGGTTCTGGACCGCGGAGAGGTACATGTCGGACCAGACCGGCGCGATGGAGATCTGCCCCTTGGCGAGGAGGTCGAGGACGGCCTGGTTGCCGTTGGGGTATACCCCCTTACCGTAGACGTACTTGTTGAGCCCCTTGAGGTCGGTGAACCCGGCATCCCACTTGGACTCCAGCGAGGCGTCGTACCCCGTCTGGAAGGTCTTCAGGGTCGCCGCGTCGAGGTGGCGGTCGAGGGTCGTCTCGACGAACGAGCCGCCGGAACCGCCGGTGGAGGGGCTGTTGTAGGCGAACCCGCCGGGGTTGGCCTTGATCCAGGCCACCAGGTCGTCGTACGTCTTCGGCGGGGTCTTCACCCTGGTGGCGTCATACGCGAGGACTACGGAGGAGCCCCGGTAGGGGACGGCGGCGTTGTCCACCGGGCCGAGGAGTGAGGGGTCCACCTTCTTCAGGTTCGGCACATTCGCCGATGACACCGTTGTCAGCAGGCCCGCCGCTGCCGCGTCCGGCGTGATCGAGGACTCGATGACGTCGTACCCGGCGTCGCGCTTCGTCTTCGCGGCGGCCTGGAGCTTCGCGAGCGTCGCGGCGTCGGCGACACCGTGCGCCGAGTAGACGACCTTGACCTGGTAGCCGGGGTTCGCCTTCTCGAAGGCCGGGACGACGATGTCCTGCCACAGCTTCTGGATGTTCGTGTCCCCGCCGACGTACGCGGTGAGGTGGCGGTCCGAGCCGCCCCCCGCCGGGGCCGGCGAACACGCCGAGGCGGCGAGGGCGAGCCCGCCGGCACACAGCACGGCGACCGCCGTGCGCGTGGAGCGGGCGGACACTGCGGTCCGGACGGGGATCCGGTAGGGCATGGTGAGGCTCCGGCCAATCGATACGGAAGGGGGTGTTCCGCACGATAAGCACCACGTCCGACCGGGCGCAGGAACCTCCGGGTGAACCCGGAGTGACGCCTGGAGAGCCATTACCTGTCCCCTTGCGCCCCATTTGCACCGCTCTTACCGAGGGCCTTCAAGCGGCCGTCATCAGGCACCTTGGGGATGCAGGAGCCTCGCCAGCAGGTCGTCCAGGGTGACCAGGCCGGTGAGGCGGCCCTGTTCGTCCCGGACGACCGCCAACGTGGCCCGGCGGCGCCGGAGTTGTTCGATGGCCTCGGCGACGGTGTGTTCGGGGGCGAGTTCGGGGACCGGCCGGGACAGTTCCCGGGCGGTGGTGGAGCGGTGCCGGGAGCGGGCGACGAGGGCGTCACGCGCGTGCACCGAGCCGACGACCGTGTCGCCGTCGCGGACCAGCAGGCGGCTGCGGTCGTGGGCGGTGGTGAGCGCGAGGATCGCCTCGACGTCCGCGTCGGCCGGGACCGACGTGATCTCGGCGGCGGGCACCTGGAGTCCGGCGACCGGCAGCTGAGGCTCCGTCAGGGAGTTGGTGATCAGCTCGGAGTCGTCCTTGCTGATCAGCCCGAGCCGCTCCGACTCCTCGACGAGGTGGGCGAGTTGCTCCCGGTTGTGGACGGACGTCAGCTCGTCGCGCGGGGTGACCCGGCAGAGCCGGACCAGCGCGTTGCTCAGCGCGTTGAGGACGCGGATGACCGGCCGGACGGCCTTCACGACGCCCCGGAACATCGGGGACAGCAGCATCGCCGAGCGCTCGGGGTGCGCGATCGCCCAGGATTTCGGGGCCATTTCACCGACGACCATGTGCAGGAAGACGACCACGATCATCGCGACGGCGAAGGCGATGCCGTAGCTGAGCGCGCTCGGCAGGCCCAAGTCGCGCAGGAGCGGGTCGAGTTCGTGGGAGATCGCCGGTTTGGACACCGAGCCGAGCCCCAACGTGCAGACAGTGATGCCGAGTTGGGCGCCCGCTAGCATCAACGACAGTTCCCGCATACCCGCGAGGGCCGCGTCGGCGCCGCGCTGCCCTTCGGCCGCCGCCTTCTCCATGCGGTGCCGTTTGGCCGCCACGAGCGCGAACTCGGCGGCGACGAAGAACCCGCTGCCGACCAGCAGCGACAGGGTCACGAAGAGTGCCATCGGGAAGCTCATGACGACCGCACCTCCAGGCGGACCCGCTCCGGCACGTGCCGGTCGAGCGTACGGACGTCGATCGTGGCCGAACTCCCGTCCACAAGCGGGATGTTCAGGCTGTCCCCGACCGTCGGGAAGCGCCCCAGCCGGTCGACGATCAGGCCCGCGACGGTGTCGTAGTCCTCCTCCTCGGGAAGGACGACGCCGGTGGCCTCGGCGACCTCGCCGAGACGGCGGCCCGCGTCGACGAGCCAGCCGTCGCCGTCCGCGACGGCGATCTCGGTGATGCGGTCGCTCTCGTCGGCGATGTCCCCGACCAGTTCCTCGGCGATGTCCTCGTAGGTGACGAGGCCGGCGACACCGCCGTGTTCGTCGAGGACGACCGCGAACTCGTCGTCCCCGGTGCGCATGTGGTCCACGGCGTCGGGCAGCGGGAGCGTGTCGGGCAGGAGCAGAGGGCGGCGGGCCGCGGCTCCGGCCGCCGTGACCGCCAGCCGATCGGCGGGCAGCGCCATCAACTCCCGTACCCCCAGCACCCCCGCGATGTCGTCGGGGTGGTCGCCGAGGACCGGATAGTTCGAGTGGCCGTGTTTCGCGATGAGTTCGACGGCCTCGGCCGCCGTCGCGTCCTTGCGGATGAAGACGGCGTCGGCGCGCGGCACCATCACCTCGTCGAGCGTCCGCTCGGAGAACTCCAGTGCGTGGTCGAGGAGTTGGGCGGTCGCGGTGGGCAACTCGCCCTGTTCCCTGGATTCTCCGATGAGATGACCCAGCTCCTCCAGCGTCGCGCCGTGGTGCAGCTCCTCGACCGGCTCGATACCGGCCTTGCGCAGCAGCCGGTTCGCGGCGCCGTCGAAGACGTGCACCACCGGGCCGACGGCCTTCAGGTACGTCAGGGTCGAGCCGGCCAGCGCCTTCGCGAGCCGCTCGGGTACGGCGATGGCGAGGTTCTTCGGCGCCAGCTCGCCGATGACCATCTGGACGACGGTCGCGAGCACGAAGGCGAGGACGACCGAGATCCCGCCGACCGCGCCCCCGGGGACGCCGGCGTCGGTGAGCAGCGGTTTCAGCAGCGCGGAGACGGAGGGTTCCGCGATGAACCCGACCACCAGACCGGTGACCGTGATGCCGAGCTGGGCGCCGGAGAGCATGAAGGAGAGGCGTTCCAGCACCTTCAGTGCCCGGGTGGCTCTCCGGTCTCCCTTCTCGGCCTCCCTCGCGAGAGCCAGCCGGTCGGCGGAGACGTACGCGAACTCCTGGGCGACGAAGTACCCGGTCCCCAGCGTGAGGACCAGAACGGCCAGCAGGCCGAGCCAGGCTTCCGCGGCGCTCATCGGACACCACCCCGCCGGGCGCCGCGGTCGGTGAGACCCGTAGTACTCGGGTATGAGCGGGATGGTCCGGGACTGTGTCCCGGGGAGTCCGTCGATCTGGCGGACACGCGTTCACTCCTTGATCGAAGAAACGTTCACTCCGAACGTTCACCATGGCAACGATTGTGGCCGAGACCCGGTTCCCGCGCCCGGCGGAAAACCGGCCCCGCCTGCGTGCGCAGCAACGCACAGCAACCGTTTTCAGCCGTTCCCGGCCCACGAGCGCGAAGCCTCTGCCCCGTCCCGTACCACCGACCCTATGCTGCTTCTACTTGAATGTAGAAGGCTCACGCGTGAAGAACCTCGCGCGTACCGGCCCGTGATGAAGGAGTGGACGCCACGATGGTGTTCAAGCGACTGCTCGGCTCGCTCGGCGTGGGCGGCCCCACGGTCGACACGGTCCTCGACCCGGCCCCCGTCCGCCCCGGCGGCGCCCTGTCCGGTCAGGTCCACCTCAAGGGCGGCAGCGCCGACTTCGACGTCGAGCACCTCACGCTCGAACTCGTCGCCCGGGTGGAGGTCGAGCACGAGGAGGGCGAGAGCGACGGCGTCGCCGTCTTCGACCGGACCGTCGTCGGCGGCGGCTTCCGGCTCGCCGAGGGCGAGACCCGCAGCGTCCCCTTCACCCTGACGCTCCCCTGGGAGACCCCGGTCACCGAGCTGTACGGTCAGCCTCTTGGCGTAGTACTCGGGGTGCGTACGGAGCTGGCGGTCGCCGGCGCCAAGGACAAGGGCGACCTCGACCAGCTCACCGTCACGCCGCTGCCCGCGCAGGAGGCGGTCCTTGAGGCGTTCGGCCAGCTCGGCTTCGGTTTCCGCTCCGCCGACCTGGAGTACGGCCGGATCGCCGGTACCGGGCAGCGGCTCCCCTTCTACCAGGAGATCGAGATCACCCCGTCGCCGCAGTACGCGGGGGTCTTCAACGAGATCGAGGTGACCTTCCTGGCCGGCCCCTCCGGGGTGGAGGTAGTACTTGAGGCCGACAAACGTGCGGGGTACTCCTCCTCGGACACGCTGAGCCGCCACGTCGTCGGGCACCAGGACGTCCGCGACTGGAACGCCGAGGTCGAGGGGTGGGTACGGCAGCTCGCGGAGCACCGGGGGCCGTACGGGTACGGGGGTACGGGGTACGCCGGACCGGGGGTACCCGGGAGCTACGGGGAGCAGGCGTCGTACGGCGAGCCCGGCAAGCACGACCCGTACGGCCACGGCGGCGCCGTCGGCCACGAGGAGCACCGGCGTTCAGGGCCGGGTGTGGGGACGGCCATCGCGGCCGGGGCCGCCGGGCTCGCGGTCGGTGTCGTCGGCGGGATGGTCGCGGCGGAGGTCGTGGACGAAGTCGGCGACTTCTTCGAGGGCGACGACGAAGAGGGCGAGGACTGACGTGTTCGGGCTCAGCGAGCTGGCGGTCATTCTGATCGTCGTCATAGCCGTGCTGGCCGCGAAGAAGCTGCCGGACCTGGCGCGGTCGGCGGGGAAGTCGACGCGGATCCTCAAGGCGGAGGCGCGGGCGGCGAAGGAGGAGGGGAACCAGGTGACCGAGGCGGGCGAGGGTACGCCTCGGGTCGTCCGGGGGGAGACCGTGAAGCGGGGTGAGGTGCCGCCGGATCAGCGGGCGGCGTCCTGAGGTAGTACCCGTGTAGTACTCAGGTCCCCCGGCGGGTCAGCCGTCCCCGTGGTGGCGGCGGATCCTGGACGCGACCTCGTTCTGTTCCGTCTCCCACCAAGGTCGTACCCGGTCTGCCTCTTCGGAGTGACCGGGGTGACCGGGCCGACCGGAGTGATCCGCGCGGGCGGGCTGACCGGCGCGGCCGGTGTCACCGGCGTCTGCGGTGCGCACGGTGGTGTGGGAGCGGGCGACGCGGGCCGCCTGCTCCTCGTCGAGGCGGCGGTCGAGTGCCGCCGCCTGGACGCGTTCCGTGCGCGCCCACTGCACGAGGATCGCCAACAGGAAGGGCAGCGCGACGAGTTCGGCGATGCTCAGCATGACGCCGCCGCCGAGCTGCTGGTCGTACCGGACGCTCGGCGCCCAGCCGGGGTGGTGGTGCAGGTACCAGGCGCCCGCGATGAGCGAGCCGTGCGTCATGACGACGAGGCCGGGCACGGCGTCGATGATGCCGTCGAGGAAGACCAGCGCGGCGCGCACGGGGTGGGTGCACCAGGCCGGGAGCGTCTCCTCCTTGGTGAGGACGGGTACGACGAACAGGCATCCGGCGGCGAGCAGGTTGAGGTACATCAGCTCGTGGAGCCAGCCGTCGCGCAGGGCCGTCGAGAAGTACGGCGTGAAGTAGACGGTCAGCTCGGTGAGCAGGACGAGGGCGGTGCTGACCAGCGGGAACGTCAGCGCTCGTACGACCCGGCCGGTCATCGCCCGCCGGACCCGGCTCGCGCCGCGCTCCGGCAGCGCCTCGACCGCCAGCCGCAGCGGGTCGCCGAGCGCGAGGCCGAGCGGGGCTACCAGGTCCAGCAGGATGTTCTGGACGGCGGCGGGCCAGAACAGGACGTGGTCGTACACGGCTAGTCCCGACATCGTCGCGACGAGCAGCGTGCCGAGGCCGAGAACGGCGAAGGCGAGCGTCCGTACGACCGGCCAGCGTCCCCGCAGCCGCGCCACACCCCAGGCGTACGCCCCGCCCAGCGCGGCGATGAGCAGCAGTGCCGGGACGTCGAGTTGCCAGGCGGTGAGGAAGTGGCCGGGGGTCGCGGCGGGCAGGGCGCTCATCAGGGTCGTACCTCTCAGGTATTGCTTCGGGGCAAAACGGTAGTACTACCTCTCAGGTATGACGGACGCGGGAGGGAAGCCGACGACCTGCCCTTGACCTCGACTTTGCTTGAGGTCCGAGGATGGGCGGCATGGATACGAACACGACAGACACCGAAGCGGCCGACATCGCGGCGATCGAGAAGGTCGTCGCCGAGGTCGAGCGGACCCAGCGCGCCAAGGACGCGGAGGGGTTTCTCGCGCTGTTCCACCCCGAGGCCCTCTGGACGACCGGGCACGGCAAGGTGCTCGTCGGGCTCGACGCGATCGCCGAGTTCACGCGGGCCGTGCTGCCTGCCGCGAGCTGGGACGGGGAGGTCGCTTACGAGCCGGTGCGCATCCAGTTCCTGCGGCCCGATGTGGCGGCGGTCAAGGTGCGCCAGGTGTACCGGTCGGCGGAAGGGGTGGACTCCGAGGGCGCCCCGCTCTACGTGATGAGCAGGCGGGGCGACGGGGTGTGGCTGCTGCACGCGTGCCAGAACACGGAGGTGAAGGCCGGGTAGCCGGTCAGCCGGGCCGCTCAGTGGCCGCCCTGCGGCTCGAAGCAACCGCCTTCCGGGTAGGGGCCGTTGGTCGACACCTGGTAGTTGGTCTTCTGGACGAACGCGGTGACGCAGGCGTCGTCGTGGACGCGGAGGCCGACGCGGGCGCCCTCGGGGGTGGTGTAACCGCCGTTCTCGTACCGGGAGTCCATCGGCTTCACCTGGAGCGTGCCGCCCAGGGACTTGCCCTTCGCGTCGAAGTGCTCTTCCTTGTAGCCGAGTTGGAGCATCGCGGTGCGGACCGTCGCGGGGTCCCACTTCTTCTGCTGCCACAGGCGCTTGAGGACGGGTTCGATGCGGGCGGCCTCGCGCTGGGCGTCGGCGGCGCTCGCGGGGGACATCTCGGCGGGGATGCGGAAGCCGTTGTTCTCGCGGTAGTGGGGGGCTCCGTCGCCGGCGCCGGGTTCCACGTAGGCGGGGGCGGGTGGGGTGGTGGGGGAGGCGGAAGTACCACGTCCCTCGGAGGTATTACGGCCGTCGGGGGTACTACGGGTACCGGGGCTCGGGGTGCCGGGGGTCGCCCCTTCCGGCGTAACACCTCCGGCTCCGGCCGTGCCTCCCTCCGTCGCCGTACCCGCGCTCGTCCCCGCCGGAGCGCCGCCGACGTCCGCCGACGTGTGCTCCTTGCCGCACGCGCCGAGCGTCAGTGTGGCGACGACGATCAGGGCCGCCGTCGCAGCGCCTTTCCTCATGTGCACCTCCGGCACATCCATGCCCCCCGTTACAGGCCGGACTCACCTTAGAGGGCTACCCCGGCCCTGTCGTGAGTACGGGTGCTCAACGGGCGTTCGGCGCCTGTTCCAGCAGGTCCTTGAGGCGGGCCAGGTCGGCGGCGACCGTCTCGGCGTCCCGGTCGAACTCGGTGTCGGTCATGGCGGGTTGGCGGCGGAGGGTGAAGACGAGTTCGCAGGTATCGGCGTCGTAGGGGATGACGCGGATGGGGTTGTGGACGGTCTGGCCCGTGGGGAGGGTCACGTAGTGGTCGAGGACGCCGAGGTCGTTCTCCGGGGTGAAGGTCACGGTGACGCGGCCGAGGAGGCCGGACCGGGCGACCCATTCGCCGTCGGTCTGCTCGATGGTGTCGCCGAGGCCGTGGGCCCAGGCGGGGAGGTGGGCGGGTTCGGCGACGTAGCGGTAGACGTCCGGGGCGGGGCGGGCGATACGGACGGTGAGGTGGAGGGTGCCGGTGTTGTTCATCCGCCGAACGTAGCGGGCGGGCGGGGCGGGGGTCTTGAATGAATCGGACGGGGACATGGCGGGAACCAGCACATCAACTTCTACGTTCCTGTAGAAGATATAGGCAGGCAACGGTAGGGCGGCCTGAGCGGGCGCCCCTGGTTTTTGGAGTGTTCATGGCCCTGTGGGACCGCATCAAGGACTCCGCGTCACAGATGCAGACGCAACTGGTCTCGAAGAAGAACGACCTCAAGAGCGGCGCGTTCCGGGACGCGAGCATGGCCATGTGCGCGCTGGTCGCGGCGGCGGACGGCCACATCGATCCGTCGGAGCGGCAGCGTGTCGCCCAACTCATCGCGAACAACGAGGTGTTGCAGAACTTCCCGGCGGACGACCTGCGCCGGCGCTTCGAGGACAACCTCAACAAGCTGACCACCGACTTCGACTTCGGCAAGGTCAGCGTCCTCCAGGAGATCGCCAAGGCGAAGAAGAAGCCGGCCGAGGCCCGCGCGGTCATCCAGATCGGCATCGTCATCGGCGGCGCGGACGGCGACTTCGACAAGGACGAGCAGGCGGTGGTCCGTGAGGCGTGCTACACCCTCGACCTGCCGCCGCACGAGTTCGACCTCTGAGTTACGCCGATCGAGCGCCGGGCTCACGGGTACTACGGGTATTACGGGTACCGCGGGGCCTGGCGCTCGGGGGCACAGGGCTTCCCCTCGGGGGTATTACACGGGTAGTACCGGCCGTCCCGGTGAGCAGAAGCGCGGAGCGCTCACGGATCCACCGGCGTGTTCGGGATGCCGCTGTCGATGACGCAGTTGTCGGCCGGGTTCTGGGTGTGGCTCTGACTGTCGCCGGGGGCTGTGCCGGAGGAGGTGCTCGCGGACTCCGGGGTGGTGGACGTGGAGGGGTCGCACGAGGCGCTGGAGCCGGGGCTCTGGCCGGTGCCGCCGCCCGAGGCGGGTCCCGTTCCGGTGGCCGACCCCGCTCCCGGTCCCGTCTCAGATCCCGTGCCCGGGACGCCCGTCGGCGGGGAGCCGGGACCGCTCTCCTCCGCCCCGCAGGCGACCAGTGTGCAGGCCAGCACGCCGATGGTGACGGCGAGCCGAACTCGTAAGGATCCGGGCATGAGTTGGCCCCTCCACGTCGTACGTCCTTCAGTCGGCGGACGCCGGTTGGCGCATCGACGTCAGTAGGAAGAGTACGTGTTGAACGCGTCGCCGACCCAGGTCGCGAAGTACGGGGAGCGCATCTCGGTCGGGTTGTCGCGGCGTTCCGTGTTGCTGTTCACGCCGTTGACGTAGCCGCTGTAGTAGACGTTGTCGTCCTTGCCGAAGATCCAGGGTCCGCCGCTGGAACCGCCGGTCATGTTGCAGGGCATCTTGATCTGGTCGGTGACGGAGGAACTGCGCTGTGAGGTGGTCGCGGAGCAGAAGTACTGCCACTGTCCGTCGAACGCGCCGGCCGCCGGGTACCCCATCGCGACCATGAAGCGGTCCTTGGGGTAGTTCCACTGGATCCCCAACCCGCCCACGGTGTTGACGAGTTCACCCGACGAGTTCGGCGAGGTGATGACGATGCCGACGTCGTAGCCGAAGTTCCCGCTGTTGATCCACCCGTTGAACGCGACGAGCGTCTCGGCCCACCACGTCCCGTACGGCCGGCTGCCGTGGTCGTAGTACGGCACGAACTGCCAGTTGGAGGCCCAGCTTTGACCGGGACCGCCGTGGACGCAGTGCCCTGCCGTGAACACCATGTTCTTGTTCGTGCTGTTGACCGCGGACCCGGAGCACACGTAGTCGATGCCGTCCGAACCCCGGTAGAACACCTTGCCCACGACCCGAGTTGCCGAGACCTTCAGCTTCGGCGCACCCGGCGCGACCTGAACTCCCTTACCAGCGACGGGTTGTGAGCCGATCGTCGCCCCACCGATCGCCTCCTCGATGACGCTGTCCGGCACGGACGTACCGACCGCCTTCGGCGGTACGGCCGCCGCCATGCGCTCCGGCGTCCAGTACTGCCCGGTCAGCGCTTGCGCGCCGGGTGAGACCCGGTGTTCAACTGCGCTGGAAGCGGCTGCCGTTGCCTGTCCCTCGGCGGCGACGACCGTCGACGGCGCGAAGGCGAGCCCGAAGGCGACGCAGGCGGCGAGCAGATATCTACAGCGATTGCGTAACACGTGACACCCTCCCCATCCAGTGGCATGTCCACGCAAGCCTCCAAAGTCTGTGCAAGTCCTGTCAATGGGTTCAACAGGGTCGGAGGGGCTGGATCCCGACGCAGGCGCAACAGGACGTGGAGAAAGGGCACTTGGGGGGAGCCGAGAACGACGAAGCCCCTCTCGGTCGGGCACGGAGAGGGGCTTGATTTCGCCGTAGGTCAGTTCCGGGGGGCGTCGCCGAACTGGCCGAGGAAGGAGGCCCAGGTCTCGCGGGAGGTGGTGAGGAGGGGGCTACTGATGAGCTTGCTGTCGCGAACGGCGAGGCCGCCAGGGGCAGTTCGGGCAACTTCTATGCAGTTGCTCTGCGTCCCGGAGTAGGACGACTTCCAGAAGGAGCCTACGACCTCGGTCACGATCAGTTTTCCTTGCCGCTCCGCAGTGCGCTGCGGATGAGCCGCGCACTGGCGTCGGGTGCCAGTGCCGCCGATCGTCGTTGGTCGAAAGCGTTGGCGTAAGCCGATAGATCCGCTGCCCCCTCAAGGACAGACGTACCCCTGAGGTTCTCCAGGGGGACGGCTTCGACCACCGGATCAGCATCGACCCCGATCTCTCCGACGCCGTCACCCTCGCCGCCAACGAACTCGTCACCAACTCCGTCGCCCACTGCAAGATCCCCCTCGCTACCCTGGAAGACGAGGGCGGCCGTGGCCTGGTCCTCGTCGACCGCCTCGCCACCGACTGGGGATACGCGACGGCCCCGTACACCAAACACGTCTGGGCCACCTTCACCCTGCACCCGGCGAGGGCATGTGCTCCGGCGGATCTCTGAGGCACTGGCACGCCGAAAACACCCGGCCGACCCGAAGCCCGCCTCCGAAGTCCGCACCCCGGACCCGTACGTGTGGCGCCTGCCGAACCGACCGACGCCGTCCGACGCCGAACGGGCCTACGCCTCACAGGAGTTGGAGTAACCCCTCACCGAGGGACGCCCAACCTCACAACGGCGTGGCCGCGTGCAGGATGACGAACATCGTCACCGCCGAGTTCGCGGACGACATCGCGGATACGGCCGTCCCCGCAGCCGCCCCCCACGCCGCGAGCCCCACCCCCGTGAACACGGACGGCCAGTGCCGGACCAACGGGGCGGGCCCCAGAAGTGCCGCCACCCGGCGGGGAATTGGGCCGGGCGCGGCGAACCCGGCGAGTGCGGGGACCGGTGCGCCACGGGACAGCAGCGCCGCCTTGCCGATCGCCCGCGCGACCGTACGGCGGCTGCCGATCACCGCCGCCGCGTGCTCGTCGGCCCAGCGTTCCGCCGTATAGGAGACGGCAGTTGAGAGCGGGCGCAGGAACGGGTTGGCGCGGGCGGCGAGTTGGACGGTGAGCAGGTACCGGTGGTGCCGCGCGGTGAGGTGCGCGCGTTCGTGGGCGAAGAGGGCCCGGCGTTCGGCGGGGTCGAGGCTGCCGAGGAGTGCCGTGGTGACGACGATGCGGTCGCGGCGGGCGCCGGGGAGGGCGTACGCGTACGGCGTGTCGTCCCGTAGTACCGCTACCTCTGTGGAGGGAAGCCCGGCGAGCGCCCGGTGGGCGCGGCGGCGGAGGCGGACGTGGCGCCAGGCGGTGCGGACACAGATTCCGGCGACGGCGAAGAGGGTGGGGATGGCGGCCTTGCCCGCGATCTCGTCGTAGGGGACGGCCGCGCGGACCTCGGGGTCGGACCAGCCGTCGGGCAGGGGGTTGCCCGGTAGTTGCGCTGTTCCGACGACCATCAGAAGGGCCAGGCAGACCGTGCTGCACAGGGCCATGACCGCGGCCATCGCGGTGAGCAGGCGGGTCGCGGCGCGGGGGTGGAGGTGCTGTTCGGCGAGGCGCGCTATGGGCCACGCCGTCAGGGGCAGGACCAGGGGGAGGAAGATGAAGAACCCCATACGGCGTCAGTCTTCCCCTTCGCTCCCGGTCTCGCCCAGCAGTTCCCTCAGCAGCCGCTCGTCGTCCGCGCCGAGGCCGGTGACGAAGCTGGCGAGCACCGCCTCGCGGTCGCGTTCGCCGTCGAGCACCTTGCGCATCTTCCGTGCGGCCAGGCCGGCTTGGTCGGACGCGGGCGTCCAGGCGAAGGAGCGGCCGGCGCGCTCGCGGGTGACGGCGCCCTTCTCCAGGAGGCGGGTGAGGATCGTGATGACGGTGGTGTACGCCAGGTCGCCGCCGAGGCGTTCCTGGACCCAGCCCGCCGTCGCGGGGCCCTCGGCCGCGCGCAGGGCCTCCAGGACGAGGGCCTCCAGCTCACCCTGCCCCCGCCGCCGGGGACGTTGTTCGTGGTCCGTCACGCCCTGCTCTCCTCTCCCCCGCCGGATGTAGCTCCATGGTATCGGGGTATGTCATACCCTCCCCTCCGATTATTTCTACAGTGATGTAGATTTAATGGTCAGGGTGATCCTCCCGGGTCACCCTCGCGGCCTACGGTCGTAGTACCCCCATCCCGAGGAGGAGTTCGCAGTGGGAGTAACCCTGTCCAAGGGCGGCAACGTCTCGCTCAGCAAGGAGGCTCCCGGCCTCACCGCCGTCCTGATCGGGCTGGGCTGGGACGTCCGCACCACCACCGGCGCCGACTACGACCTCGACGCCTCGGCCCTGCTGCTGGACGCGAACGGGAAGGTCGCCTCCGACGCGCACTTCGTCTTCTACAACAACCTCACCAGCCCGGACGGCTCCGTCGAGCACACCGGCGACAACCTGACCGGTGAGGGCGACGGCGACGACGAGAGCATCAAGATCAACCTCACCGGCGTACCGGCCTCGATCGACAAGATCGTCTTCCCGGTCTCCATCCACGACGCCGACAACCGCGGCCAGAGCTTCGGCCAGGTCCGCAATGCGTACATCCGCGTCGTGAACCAGGCGGGCGGGCAGGAGATCGCCCGCTACGACCTCTCCGAGGACGCGTCCACCGAGACCGCCATGGTCTTCGGCGAGCTGTACCGCCACGGCGCCGAGTGGAAGTTCCGCGCCGTCGGCCAGGGGTACGCCTCCGGGCTGCGCGGCATCGCGGCCGACTTCGGCGTCAACGTCTGATACGCCGCCGGATGTACGGGGATCGCCTCGCGGGGATCACCTTGAGGAGACGTCTTCGGACGATCCCCGGGTGATCCTCGGGATAGCTCTCGGGTAGTCCCCGGTTAGGTCTCGGGTACTCCCCGGCCGACGCTCGGGACAGCCTCTGGGCCGGCTCCGGGGGCGTACCCGGTCAGCCCTCGGGGCAGCCCTTGGCCTGGCTCTGAGGTCGTACCCGGGTAGGCCCTCGGGGGTACCCCCCTGGGGGTGACGCCTGGAGCCGACTCCGGAGTCGTACCCGTGTAGTTCCTGGGAATGATCCCCGGCCGACCCCTGGGCGAACCCCGGAGCGGTCCCTAGGGTGATCCCCCTCCGCCCCCTTCACCACCGGGAGACCAGATGGCCGTCCCGCACCACCTCCGCCCGGAGGACCGAGCGGACTTCGAGGAGACCCTGCGCCTCGCACTCGTCAGAACGGGGCAACGCGCCCTGAAGGAACAGGCGCTGGCCGACGCCGACGTCATCTCGGCGGCGGCAGGGGCCGAGTACGCCGCGTACGTCGCCGCACGGCAGGACGCGAGCCGCCGGCCCGCCACACAGAGCACCGCGCTCGCGGCCCTCGCCGTCCTCACGCCGATCATCTCCGCGACGTCGGCGGTCTTCCTCCTCCTCGCCGGCTACGTCCTCCAACTCGCGGACGCCTCCGAGCCGTTGCCGACCTCCCTCATCACCGCGGGCTGGTTCCTCGGCGCCGTCGCCGTCCTCAGCACGCTCCTCGCGGTCGCCGCGTTGTTCCGCACGGCACTCCAGACCCGCCGGGGCCCCGCGTCACCGGCCGACATCGAGCAGGCACGGCTGGAGTGGAAACGGGCGCTGCTGGAACGGGGGTTGGTGCCGTACCTGTCGGGGTCGGGGGACAACTCGGGGCGCACGGCGACTGGTTGACGGACACGCCGTGTGCGGCGTCGAGTTGCCGGCTGCGACGCGGCTGGTCCGGCGCGATCGAGAGCCGTGTGACGGGGAGTTGCCGCAATCGGGCCGCGCCATAGGAAGCCCGCGCGGCCGGGCAGCGCAGGTGAAGGCGCACTGTTCGGGGGCCCCGGCTGGGGGTCGCCCTGTTCGGACAGCGCCGCTGGGGGCGCACTGGTCAGGCAGCGCGGCTGGAGGTCGCCCCGTTCGGGAAACCCGGCTGGAAGCCGGGCCGTTCGGGCCGCGCCGCAAGAAGTCGGCGCGCTCAAGGCCGTAACGCAGGAAGCTCGCGCCTTCAGGCCACGAGGTAGGCGGTCGCCGCGTCAGGGCCGCATCGCAGGAGGCTTGCGCAGTCAGGCCGCGCGGCGATGCGTCGCCCTGTTCGGTCCGCATCGCAAGGGACCGACGTGACCAGTCCGCCCGGGGGAACCGGCACGTTCAGTCCGCGTGACAGATGGGCGCCGAACTCAGGCTCCACCGACGGAAGTTGGTGTCACCGGCACGCCCTCCCCGGGCCCGCCCGCATACGCCGCGAGCCGGAGCCTGCTCGTGGCGGCTCCGGCTCGTTCGGCCTCAAGGGCTCGGGTACACCCGGTACTCAAGGGCGCCGGCACTCAACGGGCACCGGTTCTCAAAGGGCGCCCGGCGTTCAGGCACGCGCCGAGAGGCTCAGCCGTACACGACCACCCGAGGCTGGACCGTCCCGACCGCCCCGGGGGACGTGACGGTCAGGCGGTACACCTGGGTCAGCGTCTCGCCGGGCGCGAGGGTGCGCTGGGCGGTGGTGAGGTCCGTGTAGAGGGTGCCGGTCTGGGTGCCCGGCGTGACGGCGGTCCAGCAGCCGTCGGCCTCGCGCAGCTCCAGCTTGACGTCGGCGGGCTTCAGGAAGGGACCCGAGTCCGGTGAGACGAGCAGGAGTTGGGGCGCGACGATCAGGTCGGACGCGGTGGTGTTCGCGTAAGTGACCGTGAATTCATGGCGCTTGCCGTCGGTGGGCAGGGCGCTGGTCGCCTGGTCGACGAACTCGACCGGTATGGGGGCCTGTTCGGCGGCGGAGGAGGCGGTGGCGGTGGCCGCCGCCGGGGTGGAGGGAGCCGCGAGGGCGGGGGTTGCCGTGGCCAGGCCGCCCGCGAGGGCCGCGAGGAGGGCGAGGGAAGCGATTCTTGCCCCGGTGTGGGGGAACGGGACTTTCTTCACGGTGCTGTCCGGTCTCTTTCCGATTGGTCCTTCAGGGGTACTGCGGTAGTCCTACGGGACCGAGTATTCCTGAGCGCTTCCGCTCTTTGCCTTCGGGATGCCTGCCCGTTCACAGCGCAGGCCGGCGCCACCCCACCTGAAGTTCACATCCATAGACAATGATCAAGTACATGACTCTTGACGCGTCCACACCATGAGCCTACTTTCCAGAGAAAGCGCTTGCTATCGCCCGGATACCCCAGATCCGGGAGCTCTACCTGTTCACGTACACACCCCGCAGTCATGTACTCGAACGGAGCCGCACGATGCACCAGCGATCTGCGAGAACAGCCGCCCTCGCCTCCTCCGCTCTCCTGGCCGGCACCCTCGTCGCCTTCACCGGCACATCCCCCGCGAACGCCGCGACCGTCCGCCACGAGGCCGAGACCTCCCCGGCGGTCTGCACGGGAACCATCGACTCCGACTGGGCCGGCTTCTCAGGCAGCGGTTTCTGCAACGGGACCAACTCCACCAGCGGATATGCCCAGTTCACGGTGAACGCGGCCGTCGCCGGGACAGCGACGCTCAACGTCCGCTTCGCGAACGGGGCTTCGGCCGCCCGCCCGGCCTCCCTCGCCGTCAACGGGACGACCGTGCAGACGCCGTCCTTCGAGGCGACCGGCGCGTGGACGACCTGGGTCACCAAGACGCTGACCGTCACGCTCAACGCGGGCAGCAACACGATCCGCCTGACGCCCACGACGTCGGAGGGCCTGCCCAACGTCGACTACGCCGAGGCGACGACCACCGACTCCACGACGCCTCCCGCGACCGGCGCGATCTACGTCTCCCCGACCGGCACCGACAGCGCCGCCGGCACGCAGTCCGCGCCCACGACGCTCACCTCGGCGATCGGCCGGGTCACCGCGGGCGGCACGATCTACCTCCGCGGAGGGACGTACAACCAGTCCTCGACGGTGACCATCCCCCAGACCAGCAACGGGACTTCGGCCGCGCGGACCACCCTCACGGCGTACCCGGGTGAGACCCCGGTGCTCAACTTCTCGGCGCAGAGCGAGAGTTCGTCGAACCGGGGGCTTCAGCTCTTCGGGTCGTACTGGAAGGTGTACGGGGTCGTCGTCGAGCGGGCCGGGGACAACGGGATCTACGTCGGCGGCAGCCACAACGTCATCGAGCGGACGATCACCCGCTACAACCGTGACACGGGGCTCCAGTTGGGGCGGATCGCCTCCTCCACGCCGAGCAGCCAGTGGCCCTCCGACAACCTGATCCTCAGCGCCGAGTCGCACGACAACGCCGACTCCGACGGGGAGGACGCGGACGGGTTCGCGGCGAAGCTGACGACCGGGACCGGGAACGTCTTCCGGTACGCCGTCGCGCACAACAACATCGACGACGGCTGGGACCTCTACACCAAGACCGACACGGGTCCGATCGGGCCGGTCACCATCGAGGACTCGCTCTCCTACAGCAACGGCACGCTGTCCGACGGCACCGTCAACTCCAACGGGGACCGCAACGGGTACAAGCTCGGCGGCGACGACATCGCCGTCGACCACGTCGTACGGCGCAGCATCGCCTACCGCAACGGCAAGCACGGGTTCACGTACAACAGCAACCCGGGGTCGATGGCCGTCTCCAACAACCTCAGCATCGACAACGCAACCCGCAACTACTCGTGGGACGCGGGGACTTCGGTGTTCCACTCCAACACGTCCTGCCGGTACGCCGTCAGCGGCTCCAACGACAAGACGATCGGGAACGCCGACAGCACGAACCAGTTCTGGACCGGCACCAACGGCTCGCGCTGCGCGTCGAGTTGGTCCGGGGCGCTGAAGTGGTCGTTCGCGTCGGACGGCAAGCTGGTGGTGACGCTGGGCGGGGCGGTCGTGACGCCGTGATCCGCTGAATGGCAATACCGCGTGCGGGCCCGCCTGTTATCGAGGCGAGCCCGCACACGGCGACTTCGGAGGCGGCGCGGCCGGACAAGCGGCGCGGCCGGACAGGCGGCTCAGCCGGAGCGCCGGTCGGCTAGAGCGCCGAATCACTTCAGGAGGCCGCTCACCTCAGCGCAAGCGCCCGCGCCAACTCCCGGTATCCAGCAGCGGAGTTGCCTTCCCCGGCCTCCAGCAACTGCACCACCACATGGTCGGCCCCCGCCTCGACATGCGCCCGCAGTCCCGCCGCGACCATCTCCGGCCCGCCCTGTACCACCAGGTCGGCGAGAAGCCGGTCGCTGCCGGGCGGGGTCAGGTCCTCGTCGCCGTAGCCCAACGTCCGCAGGTTCGCGGTGTAGTTGGTGAGCGCGAGATAGGGGGCCACCCGCTCGACGGCCAACTCCCGTGCCCGTACCGGGTTGTCGTCCAGGACGACCTTCTGCTCGGTCGCCAACACCGCGTCCTTGCCGAGGATTTCGCGGGCACGGCGCGTGTGCTCCGGGGTGACGAGGTAGGGGTGCGCGCCGGCCGTCCGGTTCCCGGCGAGGCGCGTCACCTTGGGTCCGAGTGCCGCCAACACCCGGCGGCTGACCGGCACTTGGGCCTCGTCGAGGACGTCGAGGTAGTCGTTGAGCGCCTGGTACGGCCGTACGTACTCCTGCGTGATCTCCCGGTGTCCGGCCCCGATGCCCAACAGGAAGCGGTCGGGGTGCCGTTCGACCACCCGGTGGTACGCGCGGGCCACCTCGGGCGCCGGACTGGCCCAGATGTTCACGATCCCGGTCGCGATCACGATCCTCTCCGTCGCGTCCAACAGCCGTTCGACCGTGGCGAATTCGGAGACCGGGAGGTTCCCGAGCCACAGGGCGCCGAAGCCGAGCGCCTCCAGTTCCACGGCAAGCTCGGATGGCGTCTCGGAGATCCGCCAGACACCGTACGTACCGAGGTCGAGGGGCGCGGGATCACTGATCGTCGTCATACCCGGGCCAACGACCCCGCCCTCTCTCCTATTCCGATCTCCATCGAAATAATCGGCTCACCACGGCAGCTCCCTCCCGTGCACGACCTCCATCCGTGAAACCGCCCTGGTCAGCACCACGTACAGCCGGTGCCACCCCCGCTCCTCCCCCTCCACGATCGCGACCGGCTCGACGACCACGACGTGGTCGTACTCCAGGCCCTTCACCACCCCGGCCTCGACGACCTCGACGTGCTCGCCCAACAAGCCCTGGAACTCGCCCACTTGGCCGTCGGCTACGACCACACCCACCGAGCCCTCCGACTTCAGCGCCCGTCGGACGGCCTCCGCCACCGCGTCGTACAACTCCCCGGCGGAAGGGACCCGGGTGATCCTCAGCTCCCCGCCTCCGCGCAGGGATCGAGCGGCAGGGACCGTGACGTCCAGCCTTCCCAGGACCCGGTTCGCCAGGTCCAGCACCACCCCGGGGACGCGGAAACCGACAGTAAGCGGTACCACAACGGCGTCGGGTTTTCCGAGGTGGCGCAGCTGCTCGGGCCACGAGCGGGCCGCCCAGGCCGTGGTTCCCTGGGCCAGGTCGCCGAGGACGGTCAGGGAGCCGAACTCGACGCGGCGGGCGATGGCGCGGCACTCCATCGGGGAGAGGTCCTGGGCCTCGTCGACGAC
Organism: Streptomyces niveiscabiei; assembly: GCF_033794345.1. NCBI lineage: Bacteria > Bacillati > Actinomycetota > Actinomycetes > Kitasatosporales > Streptomycetaceae > Streptomyces > Streptomyces niveiscabiei. Next base: position 168,068 of record NZ_JARAYJ010000009.1, on the reverse strand, counting down.
GACGTGGCCGTACCCGGCGGGGTGGGTGATGAGACCTGAGAGTTCGTCCAGAAGGACCAGATCGGCGGCGGACCAGCGGACCGACTTCCAGGAGCGGGCCGGCCGCGTCCAGGCCAGCTCCGCGCACTCCCAGGCCGACAGGACGCCGTCGGCGTACCGCTCCAACTCCTCGCCGCCGCGCAGGAGTTCGTACACCACCTCCTCCGGGCGGACCTTCGGCCACACCGCGTCGACGCAGCCGCCGACCGCGCGCTCCACCCGTCGTACCCAGGTGGCGTTCCGGGTCCCGCTGCGGCGTTCCGCCTCGGCGCGCATCCGGACGACGATCCGCGTCCGCACCCGCTCGCGGCCGATCTCGTACGGCGGCTCCTCGGCGAGGACGGCCCGGACGATCTCGGCGACCTCGCTCGCCGGTACCCGCCAGCGGTACGACCCCTCCTGGACGACGGCACCCTGCGCGTCGTCCGCGCGGACCCTGCCGTACAGCGCCCGGCGTAGTACCTCCGCCATACGCGGGTCGTGCTTGAGGGCTGCGGCGGCGCGGGTGTCCGTGCCGGTGGCCGGGTGGAGGGCGATCTCTTCGAGGAGGGTCGACTGGCGGACGCCGGTCTCGCCGAGGGAGGGGAGGACCTCGGAGATGTAGGAGAGGAAGGTGCGGTTCGGGCCGAGGATCAGCAGGCCGGCGCGCTGGATGCGGCGCGGGTGCGTGTAGAGGAGGTACGCCGCGCGGTGGAGGCCGACGGCGGTCTTGCCGGTGCCGGGCGCGCCCTGGACGCAGATCGAGTCGCCGAGTTCGGCGCGTACGAGGTCGTCCTGCTCGGGCTGGATCGTCGCGGCGATGTCCCTCATGGGTCCTACCCGGGGACGCTCCAGCTCGCGGGCGAGCAGACCGGTGACGGCGGCACCGGCCCCAGCACCGGCCCCGGCCCCGGCCTCATCGGCGTACCCCTCCGGGACTACGGCGCCGGGTCCCTCTGCGGAGGTAATACCGGTACGACCCTCAGCCGTACCCCCACCCCTGACCGCCCCCAGCCGCTCGTCCTCCAGCCCTGTCAGGTCCCCCGAGTCCCCCCGGCTCCCCGCCGCCCACCCGAAGCGTCGCCGGACATCCACACCCTGTGGATCGCGGGCCGACGCCTGGTAGAACGCCCGGGAGACCGGCGCCCGCCAGTCCACGACCAGCGGCGGGTCGGCGGGCCGCTCGCTCACCCGGATCCGGCCCACGTGATGGGCCCGCCCGTCCGCGAAATCCAGCCGCCCGAAGAACAGCGGCCCCTCCGGCAGCTCGTGCAGCGCCTTCGCGTGGCTGCGCAGCCGGTAGCCGAGGACCTCCGCGTCGGCGCCGGACGCAGAAACGTCCTCACCTGCGACGACCTGCTCGTCGGCGCCGTTCACCATTGCCTCGAAGGCGGCCCGGCAGCGGTCGTGGTGGGCTCGCTCGTGCCGTAGGGACGCTTCCAGTTCAAGCTCGCCAGTCATGGCACAAGCCTAAACCCGAAACTTAACCGAGTCATATTTTTAACTCGGACCACTTTCGGGCTCCCCGCCCTCTACCCTCCGACCCTCACCCTCCACCTTCCCGTGCAGGACCTCGCGCGCCTGGTCGGCCGCCCGCGCGATGCTCTCGGCCACGAAGTCCATGAACCGGGCCATGTTCTCCAGCCGCACAGCCGCAGGCGTTCCGGCGCCTAGTACCCCCACCCCCCTACGAGCCACCTCCCCCAGGTAGGCGGTCGCCTTCGCGCTGGCCATGGTCGACTGGTACATCACGTCGTCGTCGACGACATACCTCTCCCGCCGCCGCCCCTCCGCCTCGCGTTCCCGCCGCACCAGCCCCTGGGTCTCCAGGAACGCGATGGCCTTCGACACGGACCCCGCGCTGACCCCGAGCCGCCCCGACAACTCCCCCGCGGTCAGGGTCCCGCCGTCCGTGACGTAGAGCGCGGCCAGCACCCGGGACGTCATGTTCGGCAGCCCCTGCTGGGTGAACAGCGTCGCGAACGCCTCCTCGTACTCCCGCACCGCCTCCATGTCACGCCCCTCGACCGCCGCCACCGCACCGGCCACCCGGGGCGCGGCCTTCTTGCGCCGGTGCGCGCGGGTCTCGGTCGCGCGGTGCGCGAGGTCGGCGCGATACCCGACGGGCCCGCCGTTGCGCATGACTTCACGCGTCACCGTGGACGTCGGCCGGTCGAGCCGCCGCGCGATCTCCGCGTAGGCGAGCCCCTCCCCCAATCCCACCGCGATCTGCTGACGCTCCTGCTGACTGAGCCTGCCTCCAGGCATCGCACCCTCCTCCACCGGCCTTCGAGGACCGCGCCAGCATAGCTTTCAATCCAGAATCATTGCAACGCGCACACCATCGCATGTTGCGTTAAAGCTAGGCTTGTTGCAACGATTTCTAAGCTGTGAACTGCATAAACAAGACTCCATCGCAACGAACTCATTGCCAGATTCTTCAACGCAACGTAGCTTTTCCAACGTCAGAAACGACGAAGCGAAGGACAGGAACCATGCAGAAGTTCGACACCCCCGCCGCCATCACCGCCACCCTCTCCATCCCCGCGGGCCGCATCCAGCTCATCGCCGCCGACCGCGCCGACACCACCGTCGAGATCCGCCCCGCCGACGCCGGCAAGTCCCGTGACGTGAAGACGGCCGAGCAGACCACGGTCTCCTACGACGCGGGCGTCCTGCGCATCGAGACCCCCGCGCCGAAGTCCGGGCTCCTCGGCGGGCAGGGCGCGGTGGAGGTCACCGTCCAACTCCCCGCCGGTTCCCGGGTGGTGGCCAAGGCGGGCGCCGCCGAACTGCGCGGCGTCGGCCGGCTCGGCGACGTCACCTTCGACGGCGGCTACCGCGAGGTCAAGCTCGACGAGGCGTCGAGCGCCCAACTCACCTCCCACGACGGCGACATCACGATCGGCCGCCTCACCGGGCCCGCCGGGATCAGCACCCAGCGCGGCACGATCCGCGTCACCGAGGCGGTGCGCGGCGCCGTCGACCTCAAGACCCAGCAGGGCGACATCGAGATCGGCGCCGCGCAGGGCGTCTCCGCCTCGCTGGACGCCGGGACTTCGTACGGCCGCGTCTCCAACTCCCTGAAGAACGACGGCACTTCCAGCCTCGTCATCACCGCGACCACCTCGCAGGGCGACATCACCGCCCGCAGCCTCTGAACCCCGGAAAGGAACCCCGCCATGACCGAACTGGCCATCTCCGCCAGCGGATTGCGCAAGTCCTACGGCGAGAAGACCGTCCTCGACGGCATCGACATCGCCGTCCCCGAAGGCACCGTCTTCTCGCTGCTCGGCCCGAACGGCGCGGGCAAGACCACCGCCGTGAAGATCCTCTCCACGCTCATCACCCCGGACGGCGGAGAGGCCCGCATCGCCGGGCACCAACTCGCCGGCCAGGCCCAGGCGGTGCGGTCCGCGATCGGGGTCACCGGCCAGTTCTCGGCGGTCGACGGGCTGATCACCGGCGAGGAGAACATGCTCCTCATGGCGGACCTCCACCACCTCTCCAAGAGCGAAGGGCGGCGCGTCACCGCCGAGTTGCTCGCCCGGTTCGACCTCACCGACGCCGCGAAGAAGCCCGCGTCCACGTACTCGGGCGGGATGAAACGGCGCCTCGACATCGCGATGACCCTCGTCGGGAGTCCCCGCGTCATCTTCCTCGACGAGCCGACGACCGGGCTCGACCCGCGGTCCCGGCACAACATGTGGCAGATCATCCGGGAGTTGGTGACCGGCGGAGTGACCGTCTTCCTCACCACGCAGTACCTGGAAGAGGCCGACGAACTCGCCGACAGGATCGCCGTGTTGAACGGCGGGCGGATCGTCGCGGAGGGTACGGCAGAGGAGTTGAAGCGGCTCGCGCCGGGGGGCCACGTCAGACTCCGGTTCGCGCACCCGGCGCCGTACCAGGACGCGGTGGCCGCGTTCGGCGAGGCGTCCCGGGACGACGAGTCGCTCACGCTCCAGATCCCGAGCGACGGCAGTCAGCGCGAACTGCGGGCGGTCCTGGACCGGTTGGACGCGGCCGGCGTCGAGGCCGACGAACTCACCGTGCACACACCGGACTTGGACGACGTGTTCTTCGCCCTGACCGAGAGCTCGACCGGCGGATCGGCCAACGGCCCCTCGACCGCCTCGCCCTCGACCACCGACCCCTCGACTGCCGGCCGCTGATCCCGGCCGGCACCACCCCCCACCCCCCGCCGGCCGCCACACACCCACCAGCTCCCCAACTCCCTTCAGGAGAACGCCCGATGAGCTCCCTCTCCCTCGCCGCCCGCGACTGCTCCACCATGCTCCGCCGCAACCTCCTCCACGCCCGCCGCTACCCCTCCCTCACCCTCAACCTCCTGCTCACCCCGATCATGCTGTTGCTGCTGTTCGTCTACATCTTCGGCGACACGATGAGCGCCGGCATCGGCGGCGGCGACCGCTCCGACTACATCGCCTACATCGTCCCCGGCCTGCTCCTGATGACCATCGGCTCCACCACGATCGGCACGGCCGTCTCCGTCTCGAACGACATGACCGAGGGCATCATCGCCCGCTTCCGCACGATGGCGATCCACCGGGGCTCGGTGATCGTCGGGCACGTCATCGGCAGCGTGCTGCAATCGGTCGCGAGTGTCGTCCTCGTCGGCGCGGTCGGCGTGGCCATCGGGTTCCGGTCGACGGACGCGAGCGTGCTGGAGTGGCTCGCCGCGTTCGGGCTGCTCGTGCTCTTCGCGACGGCGCTCACCTGGATCGCCGTCGGGATGGGCCTGGTCAGCCCCAACGCCGAGGCCGCGAGCAACAACGCGATGCCGCTGATCCTGCTGCCGCTGCTGTCCAGCGCGTTCGTGCCGGTCGACACGATGCCGGGGTGGTTCCAGCCGATCGCCGAGTACCAGCCCTTCACCCCGGCGATCGAGACCCTGCGCGGTCTCCTCCTCGGCACGGAGATCGGCAACAACGGCTGGCTCGCGGTGGGTTGGTGCGTCGGCCTCACGGTCCTCGGCTACTTCTGGTCGACCGCGAAGTTCGACCAGGACCCCAAGTAGGCGCCATGGCAAGGCCGTTCACACACAGGCGGCGCACTCCGGCAACTGCCGGGCGTGCGCCGCCTGTTCCGCGTACGGGGCACTTCGCGCGGCAGGCCGAGCGGCGTACGAGCCCTCCCCGCGCCGCCAACAGGCCGACATGCGCCGCCTGTTCACCGTACGAAGCACCCGCCCCACCCCGCTCAGGAACCCCCCGCCCGCAGCTCCCCCACCGCAGCCGCCAGCACCCCGAACGCCCGCTCCGCCGCCGCGACCGCGTCCGCCTGGACCTCCTCCACCGGCTCCCCCTCCGCGATCCGCCGCCAGTTGTCCAGCGCCAGGATGCGGCGTACGGCGATGATCTGCCCGGCCGCGAGGCGCGCGGCGAGGTCGCCGCCGAGGGCCTCGCCGAGCGCCTCCTCGGAGCGCTCCAGGAAGCCGTACAGCCGCGCGACCAGCGACGGCGTGCCGTACAGCAAGGCGTAATACTCCCGTACCTGAGGGTGATCGTTGAGGCCGGTGACCGGGTCGTGCGCCTCCAGCCCGGCCAGGAAGTGGAGCCGCAGCGCCTCCACCGGTGCGAGCCCCCGCGCCCGCCCGGCGGTCACCACCTCCGCGGGCTCCCGCTCGTGGTCCGCGAGCCGGTGCAGGACGAGGTCCTCCTTCGCCGGGAAGTACCTGAACAGCGTGGGCTTGGAGATCTCCGCCGCTGCGGCGACCTCGGCGACGGACACCTCGTCGAAGCCCCGTTCGATGAACATCCGTACCGCAATGTCCGACACGTCCCGGTACATCCGCTGTTTCTTGCGCTCCCGCAAACCGCTCTCACTCATGCGACGAGCGTACGCAGCGTAGCCCTCACGGGGTCTCATCCGGTGAGCGCGAGCCCCAGGTAGGGGTTGGCGGCGCGGGGGACGGGGAGGCCGAGGACGTCGAGGGCGGCTTTCAGGGTCTGGCCGTAGGAGTCGACGGCGCGGCGGACGTTGGGGGCTTCCAGGGCCTCTCTGCTGACGAGGCGGTCGAGGTCGATGTAGGCGGAGCGGATGATCTCCAGCCAGCGGTACACCAGCCAGTCGTTCTCCCACCCGGCGACCCGTTCCGCTCCGAGCTTCTTCACCCACCGCTCGAACATTCGTTCCCTGATGGCCTGTTTGGTCGGCGTCAGGTGCATGTGCCGGACGAGGTCGTACAGCGGGTCCCCTACGAGTGCCAACTCCCAGTCGATGATGGTGAATTCGGCAGAGTCGTGACGACGGACGAGGTTCCAGGGGTTGAGGTCGCCATGGAGGAGGGAGGGTGCCCGGCGAGTGATGTGATGCCGACGCAGCAGCTTGCCCAGCAGGTCGGCCTCGGGCAGACCCACTTCTTTCGCCAACTCACCTGTCTCTTTGGGAAGTTCACAGACCAGGCCGACCAGCGAGGAAGTCAACTGCCCGTAGAAGTCGCGGCTCTCGGCCTCCGGGTCCAGCGACGTCCAGTCCACCCGTGTCAACGCGCACAACTGGTCCACCAGCGCGTCCGCCTCGAACGGCCGCAGTCCGTCCACCGGATGCCGGGGGGCCCGCTCCGGGTCCGGACCGGCGTACGTGTGGATCGCGAACGGGTCGTCGTGGTAACTCTCCCCGAGCGCAAGGACATTGGGCGCGAGAACCGGTACGTCGGAGGCGTGGATGGCGCGCAGCACAGCGTGTTCGTACAGCGGGCGCCGCTCCCGCCGCCGCACGTCGGGGAGTTCACGCCGTACGACGACCGGGAAGCCGATGCCCGGGACCTCGACGACGGTGTTGAGGTGCGAGGCACCCTTGAACACGTGGTCGGCGCCGGCCGCGCCCTCCGCGAGGAGCACGGCCTTCACCTGCTCCGCCCCGAACTCCTCACCGAGCGGCACCCGTTCGGTGTCGATGCGGCAGTCGAACGCCTTGCCGAGCCAATCCCGCCCGCTGACCTCACCACCGCGCCGGGCGGCGAGCCAGCGGAACAGCGCCGACTCGATCTCGGCCCGGCCCGGTACGGAACGCAGCCTGAGCGGCCGTTCGGCGACCCGCATCGCCCGCTCGACCTCGCGCGTCGCACTGTCCAAGTCCCGTTGCGTGAAAGAGGAGTCGAGGGACCGCGCGGCGCGCATGACGTCGGGGTAGAGGGACTGGGCGCGCTCGAAGTCGAGGTAGTGCCGCAGGTCGGAGTCGAAGCCGGTGACGGCCGCGGGCCGTACCCTGCGCATCGCGGACTCCCAGGCCACGAGCACCTCGCTCCACTGGTGCTCCGGATAGCGCATGCGCACCAGATGGGTGGCGAGATCCTGCAACGGGTCCCCGAACGTGGCGAGTTCCCAGTCCACGGTGACCACCTCCGCCTCCACCGGGGCGTACGGCAGGATGAGGTTGTCGCGGTGGAGGTCGGTGTGCAGCAGACTGTAGGGCCGTTGCGCCATCGTCGGCACCCGCTCGGCGAAGCGCGTCAGCGCGTCCTCCGGGACGCCGAGTGAGCTGAACAGGCCACCGAAACCACGCCAGTTGGGCAGCCTGATCTGCCGGTCCGCCTCCACGGCAAGGGTCTTGAGGAAAGCCTGGCTGTCGGCACCGTGAGCGGGCCAGCCCGAGGGCAGCGGCGGCAGCACCGTACGCCGTACCCGGGTCATCTGGGCCAGCAGTTCGGTGAGCGCCGACATGAGCCGACCGTCCACGAGTTTGCCGTCGCCGCAGACCGTCGACAGCGGCACACCCTGCACATAGCTGTGGATGCTGAAGCTCGGGGCGCGCAGCAGGCAGGTCGGCGCGTGCGGCAGATGCGGGCGTACGGCCTTCAGGATCGCGCCCTCGTCCTGCCAGGTCCGGATCACCACCGGCAGCGCTTCGCGCCGCCTGACCCGCACCAGCACGGTCGTACCGGCCTGCTCGCCCAGCCTGTCGGCGAGGAACTCCGGCAGCTCGCACACGTAGTTGTCGTTGTGATGGCCGCTGGCGACCGGTGCCTTGTTCCTGGCGTCCTCGACGAACGACGACAAGGCGGCGCTGGGCTTGATCACTGACCGCTCCGATGGGACGACTCACGCTGGTATGACAGGCACGCGACTTGTGTAACGACCCAGTGGGGACGTGGGTGTAGTCACCACTCCTGGGTGTCTGTCTGTTCGACAGCGCGGGCGGGGAGTCGTTCGGTCATGGTATTCAACTCCCATTACACCGAGGTCACTTGGCGAGATTTCTCCACACCGACTCGAACCACGTCCGCATGCTCTCCACGAAGACGGAGGCGGCCGAGTCCGGGTCGTCGTCGCGTACCTGATGGGTGAGGGTGGCGCCGAGACCGAGTACGTCGAGTGCGTCGACCTCGGCGCCCGTGTCCAGGGCGATCGGCCGCTCGACCACCTCGTACGGACCGAACAGTGCCGAACGGTCGTTCAGCAGGTAGAGCTTGAACGTCGGTGTCAGCGGCGCATGCTTGATCTCCAGGGAGACCTCGTCGACCATCTTGCGCACCTGAAGTTCCGCGAACAGCCGGGTAAGCGAGTCGACATGCTGCCCTGTGATCTTCTGCATCCGTTCCTGAAGCCTCATGTCGTCCGGGACGCCTTTGGTGCGGGGATACGGCAGTTCACCGGAGGGAAGCAGCATCCGCAGCGAGATCCTCCGGGGCGCGATCTGCCCCGAATAGATCCGTTCCGCCTGGGTCATCATGTGCCCGGTCAGCGACTCGGACGTCAACGTGTAGATGTCCAGGGCGACTTCGGGTTCCTGGAACGCTTCGTCGAGAAACGGCCCCAGAGACAGGACCCGGCCCTTGCGCTGCGGATCTCCGGAGGATATGCGCTGGGTCTTCAGCACCACCCGCGATCCGCTGCCCTGCCGAGACTGGATCCACCCTTCGCTGGCCAACTCCCTCAGCGCCCGCTGGACGGTGTCCCGCGAGACGCCGAACTCTTCCGCCAGATCCCGTTGCGGCGGCAGGAACCCCCCTACGGGGTAAGTACTTTCGGTGATACGGGCGCGCAGGACCTCCGCGACCCGTCGGAACTCCCTGCCGCCGCCGTCGCCGATCTGTTGCTCGCCCACTCTTCGACCGTACCGCCACCATCCCGGTGACAAACCACTTTCAGTCAAATCGACCGGCCAACTGGACTGCCCGTTAAGGGATCTACCGGTCAGGGAAAGACCACTTCACGTCAACCAGTCCAATTGGACTGCTAGTTGCAGACTTCACCGAGAGTTGTCGGGAGGTGAAAGAGCATGCTCCTGTTGTCCACCCTGACGGAATCCCTCAGCCTGGCCCTGGGCCTCCTGGCCCAGGCACGGCTCGGCCCCTTCGGCGTCTTCCTGTTGTTCTGCCTGGGAGTCGGGCTGCGAGCCCGCCACAGCGGACTCGCGGTCACCTCGGCCACATTGCTGACGATCCTCATGATCCAGGCCTGAGCAAGGCTTTCCCCACCGCTTACGCCCGTTTCCTGACCACCGCCAGCACAGGCTTCAGCGAGGTGACGACCGCCTCCGCACCCTCCTCGCGCAACAGGCTCTCCTTGAGGTCGCTGCGCGCATACCCGAGGAACGGCACCCCTGCCCGCCGCGCCGCCTCCAGGTCGGTCGGCGTGTCACCGATCATCAGGGCGTCCGCGGGCGCCGAACCCATCGCCCGCAGCGCTTTGTTGAGGCAGTACGGGTCGGGCTTGAGGAGCTGGAGATCGGCGGTACGGCCGTAGACGTGCGGGGCGAAACAGGCGCTCAGGCCGCGGCCGGCCAGGTATTTCCCCACCACCCGGGGGGAGTTGTTGGTGGTGATCGCCATGCGCGCGCCGACCGCCACCCACGTACGGATCAGCGGGTCGGCGTACGGTGTGGGCTGCGCCGAGGTCGCCGCCGTCAACTCCTCTTCTGTGAGCCACTCTTCCAGCTCGACGACGAGGTCGCTGCCGGAACACCGGCTGTCCACGGCACGCAGGACGGCATGGGGGTCCGGGCTGTCGCGCTCCGCCCCATCCAACAGCCCCCGCAAGCCCCGGAGTTCGAGCCGCTCAACCAGCCCCGCCGCGATACCCGCCGCAGGGTACCCGGCGAAGAGCGCGCACACGGGCCCGTCGAAGTCCCAGAGCACGACCCGGGCGCGACCGATCAACTCCTGGACTTTTTCGGTCGTCTTGTCGCCATCAAGAGCCATCCGATCCGTCTGTCTCGTATCAGAAGTCACTAGGAGAGTGTCAGGTCTGTCGTGATGGTTTCCCAGAGGGCGTCGAACCAGCGCTGAGACTCCTCGACGAACGCCGCGTCGCGCTGGCCGGTGCTCTTCTCGAAGGAGAAGAGGAGGGACTCGGTACCCCGGACGTCGTACATGTCGAGGAGCTCGCCGTCGTCGGAGGGCTCTTCGTACCGGGCGACCGTGTAGTAAGCCATCAGCGCTTCCGTGCCGTTGAGCAGATACAGCTTGACCGGAGGCGTGAACGGCAGTGCGCGGAAGGTGACTTGGACGTCGATGCCCTGCGAGCGGAGGGCGTTGAGGTTGTAACGCAGCACCTGGCCCTGGGCGTTGCGCATCCCCAGCCACCGCTCGTGCACCGTATCTCCGCCCGCGCCGCCGCCGACCTGGACCGGGAACGCGAGGTTGATGTCCCGGGACGGCAGCATGATGCGGACGTCGATACGCTCGGGCCTGACCTCGCCGCCGTGGATGAGACGCAGTGGCTCACCGAGAGCGGGGATGAGGCTCTCCGCGGTGAGGCAGACGGCGTCGATCCTGATGCGCGACGACTGGAATGCCTCCACGATGCGGGGTCCGAGCGCGACCATCGTCGGCCGGGGTTCGTCGCCCTCGCCCTCCGGCGCCTCGGCGATGCGCGGTGGGCTGCCCTTGCTGACGTTCGTCAGGAGCCCGTCCTCCTGCAAGGCCCGCAGCGCCTGCCGCACGGCGCCCCGCTCGACCCCGAACTCGTCGGCCAACTCGGCCTGGGTAGGCAGCCGATCACCCGCTTTGAGGTCCCCGACCCGGATCTGTTCCCGCAGATGGTCGGCGATCTCCTGAGGCGAGAGCCTTCTGCCGGCGTCCACTGCCACCTTCCCCCTGGGTCGTCACGGTCGAACGGTACAACTCTGATCCATCTTAGGGCAGTTGCCGACAACTTGTTTGAGGGTTGGTGCCAAGTGGGGACAACATCAGTGTAGTTGGTTGCCAACTTGGTCAAGTTGGCAGACCGCTGGCATATCCAAGCCGGTCCGCACCGAGCAAGCCCGCACCGAGCCGGCCCCCGTCACAGCACCGCACACAAGGAAGGGGTGAGCCCCATGCCCGTCGCCCTCGTCACCGCCGCCCTCGAACAGGCCGTCCAGTGGAGGTACGGCACGTCAGGCGCCGTCGCCATGCTGCTGATCAGCGTCGGGATCAAGGCCAGGATCCCCACCCTGACGTCGATAGGAGCCGTGCTGCTGGCCGCGCTGATGACGACCCCGGCGGTCAACTCGTGAGCTGGAGGTCCGAGCTGATCGTCCCCCACAGCGCGTCGAACCACAGCCGGGACTGCTCGACGAACATGGTGTCGCGCGCCCCGGCCCCCCGCCCGAACGCGAAGAGCATCGACTGCGTGCCCTCCGCGTCGTACGTCTCCACCCGCTCGTCGTTGATGAGTTGCTCGCGCCGCCGCAACGTGTAGTAGGCGAACAGGGCTTCGTCACCGTTGAGCAGATACAGCTTGACCGGAGGCGTGAACGGCAGTGCGCGGAAGTCGACTTGGACGTCGATGTCGTGCGTCTGCCGCAGCGCGAGGAGGTTGTGCTTGAGGACCTGCCCCTGCGCGTTGCGGTGCAGCAGCCAGTGTTCGCGCAGCCGCCCGGAGACCGAACTGTCCAGCGGGGCGGGGAAAGCGAGCGGGATGCTGCGCGACGGCAGCAGCACCCGCACGTCGACCTTGGCCGGTTTCATTCGCCCCGCGTGGATGTGCCGGAGGGGTTCGCCCATGGCAAGTGTCAGCGAGACGGCGGTCAGGCAGAGCGCGTCGATCCGGACGTGTTCGGCCTCGAACGCCTCGGCGATGCGCGGCGCGAGAGCGACCGTCGTCGGCTGCGGCGGGGCCGCCGGACCGCCCACCTGGAGCCCAACTCCCAGGTCGAGGGCGACAGTTGCGGGCGCACCCTTGGTCATGTTGGTGAGCAGGTGCTCCGCCTGGAGGATGCGCAGGGCCTGCCGTACGGCCCCGCGCTCGACCCCGAACTCGTCGGCCAACCGGGCCTGCGTGGGCATGCGTTCACCGGGCCGCAGCACTCCGGTCCTGATCCGGGTGCGCAGTTCGTCGGCCACCTCGTGGTGCGACTTCTGTGGCCGCTGTGGCCTTTTCCGTCCATTGACGGAGGCGGGTTCCGGCTCCACGTCGAAACAGTACAACTTCCCGCCATCTTTGGGCAGTTCCCCGGGAGATGGTTATGAGACGCTTCCAAGCGGACATAAGTACAGTGAAGTTGGCAGCCAACTTCACCTGACATGGTCAACGTGGTCAGACTTTCAGATGGTTGGTCGGGCTCCCTTCCGGAGGGGAGCCGGGAGCCCGCAGACAGACGGCGGCCCTGGCCGCACAGGCACAGCCACAACCGCATACGAGGCACCACCGCACAGCCACAACCGAACATCGCGAGCACAGCCACAACTTCATGAGCACAGCTACGGAAGAGTACGGAAGAGTTACGCCGTCAGGAGTACGACCCGAGTACGACCAGTGACCGGAGAGGAGGAGCAGCACCATCCCCCTGCGGGGGGCTCGACTCAGAACATGTCCGGGCACCATGGCCGCCCGGACGTACGCAGCAGGGCGTCGGCCTCGCGCACGGCGCCCGCTCGTACCTCCCGCACCCGGTCCAGCGCCGCCAGCCGCGCCACCGACTCGTCGCCGAGCCACACCGACGCGAGGTCGGTCACGTCCAGCGCGAGGTCGGCGCCCCGGGTGCTCCTGGTGCAGGACGCACCCCCGGGTGACGCCGAGAGCAGGAACCGTCCGCCCGCGAGCCCGGCCGGGTCGTCCACCTCCAGTACTACCTCTCCGGTGGTGTCGTACGTCCGTGCCTCCAGGGCCCGTGGGACATCCAGGAGCCGTACCCACAGCCAGTCCCCGAGCTGGGTGATCCGCGCGGCGCGGGGGTCCGGCAGGAAGCGCGGCAGCAGGTCGCCGGGGCCGCGCCAGCCCGACTTCACGGTGGCCACCCAGTCGATCGAGCACAGGAAGTGCCACAGCGCGCGCTCCGCCTCGGGAGTTACGCCGATCAGCCACTTCACGGTCAGCGTGTTGGCGGCCTGGCCGCCGCCGGTCCACGCGTCGTCGACCTCGTACGCGACCAGCCCGTCGATCTGCCCCGCGCCCCCGCCTGCGCCCCCACCCGCGCCCTCGCCCGCCGGCGAGCGGTACGCCACGTACGTCGGCACCGGCCGCTCACCCTCGTACGTCCGTAGTACCCCGGTATCACGGTCCCACCACTGCTGGTCGCGGCTGACCGCGCCGGCCGTCGCCCTCCTCACCCGCTCGTGCAGCTCGGGCCCGGCCTTGCGGACCTCCTCCGGCTCCAGCACCTCGATCCGGCCCCCGCACTCGGGCGCGGCCCACCGCGGGTCGAGCCCCGTGCGCGGTACGTCGATGCTCCACTCGGCGACCGAGGTCGCCGGCCCGAACCCGTACCGCCCGTAGATCGGGTACTCGGCGGCGATCAGCGTGGCCACCACGTCGCCCCGCTCCTTCGCCGCGGCGAGGTCCTCCCGCATGATCCGCGACAGCAGGCCGCGCCGCCGGTGCGTGGGCAGCACCGCCACGTTGGAGATCGCGTCGGCGGGTACGACCGCCCCGCCCGGCACGGTCAGCTCCTGCGCGAAGGAACGGTACGTCGCGACGACCCGGTCGCCCTCGAACGCCCCGTACGTCCGCGACCCCTCGTCCGCGACGCGCCGCGCCTCGACGTGCGGCGCCGAGATCGCGGAGGACCGCAGGAAGCCGACGTTCATCGCGCGCAGCCACTCGTGCCGCTCGCTCTCGGCGATCAGCCGGACGGCAATGGGTTCACTCGCAACAGGTTCACTCGTCATACCTCCACGCTATGCACCCTGAGGACTACACCTCCAGCAAATTGCCGCCCGCCCTCACCCCAGCAGGTCCTCCACCTGCGCCTCACCCTCCCGATACCTCCGGGTGATCTCGCCCCCGCAGTCGTCCGCCGCCCGCTGCAAGCCCTGCCGCCGCCGGGAGACCTCCTGCTCGTACCTCTCCAGTCTCCCCATCGCCTCGCTCAGCTCCCCGTCCGTACGGGCGGACAGGTCCGACAGCTCGACCTCGCCCAGCATCTGCGCGGCCAGCTTCCGGTACTCCTCCCCCTGGGGCGTACCGAGGGTGACGTGCCGGGCGGAGGAGCGGTACCGGGCCGGCCCGTCCGCGAGGATCTCCGAGAGCCGCTCCACCACGCCCCCCACCACCGCGGTCCCCCGGCAGGCCAACTCGGCCCGCAGGATGTCGATGCGCCCCTGCAACAGCCGCCGTACGTAACTGAGATCGGCCTCGTCGCGCAGCGCGTCCCGGCGCAGGTCGCGCAGCTCGGCCAGGCTGAGCCGGGTCAGGTCGTACTCCTCGTACCGCGTACCCGATGTACTGAGTGTGCTCATCCGCCTCTTACCGTCCCCTCGACCGTCCCCTCGACCGGGCGTGTGGGAAGCATGGTGCCACCCCAAGTGGCCGCTATGTGACCGAGTGCCCCCGAACGGCCCCAGATGGGGGGCTTTAGCCACCCGGTACGCCCCTGGGGCTACCCGGTTACGACCCGGCGCAGCCGCCCGCGAAGCACCCGGCATCATGGAGCCATGCGAGCAGTGGTGCAGAGAGCGGACGGCGCGAGTGTGGTCGTCGAGGGCGAGACGGTCGGCGGGTTCGAGGGCGAGGGCCTGTGTGTCCTGGTGGGGGTGACCCACGACGACACGAAGGAGAAAGCGGCCCAGCTGGCCCGGAAACTCTGGTCGATCCGCATGCTGGCGGACGAGAGGTCGTGCAGCGACATCGCCGCCCCGCTGCTGGTGATCAGCCAGTTCACGCTGTACGGCGACGCGCGCAAGGGCCGCCGGCCCACGTGGAACGCGGCGGCCCCCGGCGACGTCGCCGAGCCCCTCGTCGAGGCCGTCGTATCGGAACTGCGTGCGCTGGGTGCGACGGTGACCACGGGCCGCTTCGGAGCCCAGATGCGGGTATCCCTCACGAACGACGGCCCGTTCACGGTACTGCTGGAGATGTAGGCACCTACCCCTGCGGAGCTACCCGCGGAGCAGCCCCGGAGCAACCCTCGGAGCCACCTCCGGAGCCACCCCGCAGAGCTACCCCTACGGTGCTACGACGACCTCCTGGGCCGCAGCCGTCTTCTCCCCCACCACCAGCTCCGCGTCCACCGGCACGTTCCGCTTCACCAACGCCAGCGCGATGGGCCCGAGTTCATGGTGCCGGGCGGTGGTCGTCACGAACCCGATCTTCCGCCCGTCCGCCCCCTCGGCGGCGAGACGGATCTCGGCCCCCCGCCCCGGCAGCTGCACCTCGCTGCCGTCGAGGTGGAGGAAGACGAGCCGCCGGGGCGGCTTGCCGAGGTTCTGGACGCGGGCCACGGTCTCCTGCCCCCGGTAGCACCCCTTCTGGAGGTGGACGGCGGTCCCGATCCACCCCAGCTCGTGCGGGATGGTCCGGTGGTCGGTCTCGAACCCGACCCGGGGCCGGTGCTGCTCGACGCGCAGCGCCTCGTACGCGAGGAGCCCGGCGGCATCGCCCACCCGCCCCGCGAACTCTTCCAGCTCCTCCCGGGGCAGGAAGAGATCACGCCCGTACGGCGTCTCCCGCACCACGACGGACCCCGGCACCTCGGCCACGGACCCGGCCGGCAGGTGCACGACGGCGAAGTCGGCGGTCCGGTCCTCGACCTCGACGCGGTAGAAGAACTTCATCGACTCCAGGTACGCGATCAGCGCCTCCTGCGACCCGGGCTCGACGTGCGCCCACACGGTCGACCCGTCGTCGACGAGGTACAGCGCGTGCTCGATGTGCCCGTTCGCGGAGAGGATCAGCGCCTCGGTGGCGACGCCCGCGGCGAGGTCGCTCACATGCTGGGTGAGCAGCAGATGCAGCCAGGTCAGCCGGTCGTCCCCGGTGACGGCGACGACGCCCCGGTGCGACAGGTCGACGAACCCCCGCCCGTCGGCGAGCGCCCGTTGCTCCCGGAACAGCTCCCCGTAGTGGGCGGCGACACCGTCGTCCACACCCTCCGCGGACACCGCACCCGGCAAGGACAGCAAGGGACTCTTCATGGTCCCAACCCT
This sequence comes from Streptomyces niveiscabiei, assembly GCF_033794345.1. Taxonomy (NCBI): domain Bacteria; kingdom Bacillati; phylum Actinomycetota; class Actinomycetes; order Kitasatosporales; family Streptomycetaceae; genus Streptomyces; species Streptomyces niveiscabiei. Next base: position 151,735 of record NZ_JARAYJ010000009.1, on the reverse strand, counting down.
ACGACGCGGCTCCCGGAACCCGGCGGGGCTCCCGCCCCTCCGCTACTCCCTCTCCTTCGCCGAGCACTCCGCGCACCGCCCGAAGATCGCGAAGTGCTTCATGTCGGTCTCGAACCCGAACCGCTCGCGCAGCGCGTCCGTGAACACGGCCGCGACCTCGACGTCCGCCTCGATCACGCGGTCGCAGTCGCGGCACACGAGATGCAGGTGATGGTGCCGGTCGGCGAGGTGGTAGGTCGGCGCGCCGTGCCCGAGGTGCGCATGACTCACCAGCCCCAACTCTTCCAGCAGCTCCAGCGTCCGGTAGACCGTGGAAATGTTGACCCCCGACGCCGTCTTCCTCACTTCCACGAGGATGTCGTCGGGGGTCGCATGCTCCAGCGTGTCGACAGCTTCCAACACAAGCTGCCGCTGCGGCGTCAGCCGATACCCACGCTGCCTGAGGTCGCTCTTCCAGTCGGTGCTCACCACACTGGAGAGTCTAGGACTACTTGAAGAAAGCGATCCCGTCATCCGGCATGTCCTGCGGGAGGGCCTTGGCCCAGCGGGCCACGTCCTCCGGGGTGACGACCTTCTTGAGGTGCGCGGACATGTACGGCCGGAGTTCTACGTCGGGAGTCTGCTTCTCGCCGACCCACATGAGGTCGCTCTTGACGTACCCGTACAGCCTCTTACCTCCGGTGTACGGCCGGGAGGCACCCGTACGGGCTACGGCGTCCGTGACGAGGTCGATCTGGGGCTGCTTGGCCGCCAGTTCGCCGTACCAGATCTCTACGACGCCGTCGTCGCGGACCATCGTGACCTCGACCTTGCGGTCCGCGTCGATGCGCCAGAAGCCGTGCTCGGACTCCAGGGGGCGGACCTTGTTGCCGTCGCCGTCCAGTACCCAGGTATGAGAGGTGTACTCCAGGAAGTCACGGCCGTCCTGGGTGAAGGACACCTCCTGGCCGAAGTTGCACTTCTCCGAGCCGGGGAAGTCGTGCACGCCCGCGCCGGCCCACTGGCCGAGGAGGAACGTCAGCGGGAGGAGGTCCTTGTGCAGGTCGGACGGGATCTCGATCATCAGGCTTCCTGGTCGGACGGGGTCAGCGCTGGCCCTGGTACAGCTTCTTCACGGTCAGCCCGGCGAACGCGAGCACGCCGACGCAGACCAGGACGAGGAGAGCTTCGAAGAAGACTTCAAGCACGGGGTGCTCCTAGAGGCGCGATTCAGGTACACAAGGCCGGACCCCAGCTTACGCCGCCGGGGTCCGGGCCACTCATCGGGCCGGGGTCACCCCAGGGGAGGAGGCGAGCAGCTGGCTCTGGAGTACGACGGTCTGCTGGAACGGCACGCTCGCGGCGGACCCCTTGCGGGACTGGAGTACGACGGCCATGACGTCCCCGTGGAACAGGTACGCCTGCCGGAGCTGCTCGGCGCCGTAGGGCTTCTTCTCGTCGTAGACGTCCCGGTCGACGCCCTGGACGTTGGACTCGTACGGAATCCCGTCGTCGAACTCGGTCTCCTCGGCGCCGCGCGCGGGGTAGAAGGGCGCGTCGTACCCGGTGAGGTTCTCGCGCAGCCGGTCGACGACGGCGGGGTCGTCGAGGCGCAGGAGGTATACGGAGGTATGGGTACCGTCGGCGGTGGTCCACCCCCGTGCGGCGATGTGCCTCAGCCCGTAGTCCTTGAGGTACTCCCCCACCCTGGTCCGCTTGTCGGCGGAGGCGTACACGGCGAGGAAGTCCTTCACGGCGAGCCAACCGCCGTCCCCCTTGAGAGCTACGTCCTCGACCGCCCCCTGAGGGGCAGGCAGCACGTAGGCCCGCAGATCGGCGCCGGCGACGGGCCGCTGGATCTCGGGGTAGTCCCACCGTCCGTCGGAGGTGGTACCGAGCCCGGGTACGTCGGTCCGCTCCATCCGCGTGATCCCGTACGCGGTCCCCGCGCCGAGCACCCCGAACACGGCGACGGCGGCGGCCCACCGCAGGACGCCGCGCAGCACGCGCCGCGACTTGGGTACTTCGGGAGACGGCGCGACGACCTCTTCCGGGGCGGCCTCTTCCGATTCCGGGACGGCCTCTTCCGGCATGACCTCTTCCTGCACAGCCTTTTCCTGCACGGCCTCGACGGCCTCGTCCCGCGTCTGCTCGCTCATACCGCACGCCCCGCATCCCCGATCCGGTCGAGCTGCTTCGCTACGAACGCGGCGATTCCCTTGGTGTCCAGCGGGTCGGTCCCCGTCGCGATGAAGGAGACGACCAGGTCACCGACGCCGGCCGTGCACTGAACGGCACCGAGCGTGTCCTTCTTCTTGTCGTCCGACGTGGCGAGGCACGTGACGTTCTTGTGCCCCTTGATCACCGGCCCCTTGCCGAAGGCGTCCGACGCGGCCATGGCGCGGTACACGTCCCCGACGAGCTTCACGGTGCTCCGGTCGGCGAAACGACTCAGCCCGACCTGGACCATGAAGGAGGAGTCGTCGTCATCGGTTTCCGCGCTCAGGTAGGTGCGCATGGCCATGCCCTTGAGCTTGTGTTTCTCGACGGCGTCCCGGTACTTCCGGGGCTTGTCCTTGAGCTGCTGCGCACGCACAGCGGCGGCCTGCCGCTCATTGAACTCGACGTCGTGCCCGTAGGACTCCAGGTCGGGACCGGGCCGAAACCCGTACGTCCCGTAGGGCACGAAGAACGCCCGCAGCGTGCCTGCGGCGGGCTTCTCGGACGCGGACGCGACAGGCTTCGGGAACTTCCAGCGCGCGGCACCGGGGTCATGCTCGGCACCCCGCACGGTGACGACGGTGTACCCGACCCCCGCGAGGACTACGGCGGCGAGGAGGGCGGACCCGAGTATGAGACGGGTACGACCCCGGCGAGCCGGTTTCCCGGCGGGGGACCCGGAGTCGTCCCCGGGGACTACCTCAGGGGTACGCGTCTCCTCGACGTCCCCGGCGTTCTCGTCGCTCACAGCTTCCCCATCTGCCGCTGTGCCAGGCCCATGATCGCGGCCTTGGGGATCGGCTTCGTGTCGTACAGGTAGATCTCGGCGTAGAGGTCGCCGCGCCAGGCGTGTGCCTCGGCGGAGTAGATCGGGAGGTACCCGGCCTTGCGCTCAGGGGTGTCGTGGACGGAGGCCCGGCCGTTCAGCGCTCCCATGCCGGGGATGGTCCAGCTCCGGGTGTCGCTCTTCTCGTCGGACCAGTACTGCCCGTTCTCGGCTTCCTCGGAGGCGCCGATCGTGCCGTCGTTCTGGTTGAACTGCACGAGTTTCACCTCGACGGTGCGGCTCCCGCCCTCGGCCCAGATGATCGAGGCGGCGCGGCGGAACTCGCTCTTGCCCAAGCTGCTGAAGGCGCCGGAGGGGTCGACGTAGGAGGAGGAGTACTCGGGGAGACCGATCCAGCGGGGACCGCCTCGCCAGCCGTCGTCCCCCTTCTCCCTGGCTCCCTTCGGCGGCTCTACCAGCAGTTTCCGCAGATCCCCGTCGACCTTGACGCGGCGGTCACGGGCGGCGGAAAGCGGCTCGGGTGTGCTGCCCTTGGCCTGTGGGACCGTCGCCTGGGACAGCGGCGGCAAGGGTGTGGGCGAGCGTTCGGCCTGGACGAGGTACCCCGTGCAGACCCCGCCGAGTACCCCGAGGCAGGCGGCGGTGGAGATGAGTAGGGCCGTACGACCCCGGCGTTCCAACAAGTCCCCCCGGAAAAGAAACCGGACAAAGAAGTGAAGCGCGCACTTGGCGTGCACGCTTCACAGGAGACTCGTAGGTATCAGGGGTGGTTGTACGACCCAAGAGTTACGACTTGATACCGAGGAGGAAGGCGGCCCAGGAGTCGGCGGCGAAGAGGAGGGAACCGGCGGAGGGGTCCTTGCTGTCGCGGACGGGGACGAGAGAGGGGAAGCTGTCGGAGACTTCCAGGCACTCGCCGCCGTCGTTGTTGCTGTAGGAGCTCTTGCGCCACGCGGCTGTACTGAGCAAGTCGTCGGAGACTTCGAGGCACTGGCCGCCATCGGTGTTGCTGTAGCTGCTCTTGCGCCACGAGACGCTGCTCAAGTCGATGGATCGCACGGCAATTCCTCCAGCAGACGCATGATGAACTGTCGTGTCTCGGCGGGGCTGTACGCCAAGTCACGTAGGGCATCATAGGCGCGGTTAAACGCCTGAACCCTGCTGGTTTCCTCGATCAGTTCGCCCTGTGCGTCGTTCTCCGAGTAGGCGACGATCTTCCCGTCCGGCAGTTGCAGGAACATCATGTCGGTGTTGACCAGACGGTGAAGCCCCACGCCGAACGGCAGCACCTGGATGGTGACGTCAGGCAGTTCCGACACCTCCAGCAAGAACTCCAACTGCCTGCGCCACTCCGCCAGGTCCGTCAGCGGATTGCGCAGTACCGCCTCCGACATGATCGACCGGAACGGCACCGGGTTCTCCGGGTCGAACAGCGCGCGCTGTCGCTCAAGTCGGGCATGGATCTGCCGCTCCAGCTCCTCACCCTGGTAACCACCGGCGATGAGCGCCGCCCTCGCGAACCCTTCGGTCTGGAGCACACCCGGCGGCGTAGCCGGCCCGTAGTGCCACAGAACTACGGCCTTCTCCTCCAACTCCATGTACGGCCGGTACTTCAGCTTGAACTGCCCCTTGTCGGCGATCGCCAGCTCCCACAGGGTCAGCAGCTTGTCCCCCGTCCCGTAGTAGGTATCGAGGTCCCTGACCACATCGGGTCCCCCCAGCAGAATCCCGTTCTCCATCCTGCTGAGCAGGGACTGGTCCCACCCCACGTCCTCCGACAACTTCCTTAAAGAGACCTCCTTTTGGAGCCGCGCCTTCTTCAGCTCCTGCGCGAACCGCTCCCTCGGCCCTCCGCTCCGCCCCGTGATCGGCCTCCTGGCTGGCATCGCCTTCCCACCCTCCTGTTGCCTTTGGACATTCCCGCGTTGCCTTTGCGCCTGTCCGGGGTGCGAAGGCGTCCCCGCAGGGGCCATCCTCGTACTACCCAGGAATGCGCAGAGTAGTACAACAACCTCATTCCGTATAGATGTTGGGCGAAAGGATGTAAACCCATGGAACCCGGAACCCTCCTCTACGACCCCACGACCGACAAGGTGGGGGAGTTCCAGGCCCGCGACGGCAAGTACGCGATGCTCCGCCCCGTCGGCGGCGGCATCGAGTGGCAGGCCGACCCCGACACCCTCCGTCCCCCCACCGACAGCGAGCGCATCGGCGCCGGCGTGAAGGCGGCGAACGTCCAGGCGGCCCGCAAGTACCCGCTGTTGGAGCCGACGGTGGACATCACGAAGGTCCCCGAGCCGCACCCGAACTGCGCGAGCTGCGCGGACCTCGTGCGGCTCGCGCACAAGGCCGCCGACGAGAAGGACTTGAGCGCGGAGGTGGACGCGCGGGTCCTGATGAGGCGTCACCACGAGCAGGCGCACCCGGCGTGACACGGCGCCCGGAGCCCGGTCGGGTCCAGGAGGTGTACCCGGCGTACGCGGTTCCCCCGCCCGCGTTGCCGTGGACGCCGACGGCCGAACTCATCGCCGTACAGAGCGAGTTGCCGTCGAGACCGGTGACTCGTGGTCGCCGGGTGCGGCGCAGAGCGAGGCGGCTGTTGCGTGAGGACGCGTTCTGGAGCGGTGTGCTGACCGCGCTGAGCGTCGCCACGCTGGTCGCGGTGATCGCGGCGACGGTGGTGTAGGCCGCACTACGCTGCACGGCATGTCCAAGAAGCTGGTTATCAAGGTGACCGCGGGTGCCGATGCCCCCGAACGCTGCTCGCAGGCCTTCACCGTGGCCTCGGTGGCGGTGGCGAGCGGGGTGGAGGTGTCGCTGTGGCTCACCGGGGAGTCCGCGTGGTTCGCTCTGCCGGGGAAGGCCGCGGAGTTCGAACTCCCGCACGCGGCGCCCCTCCCGGACCTCCTCGACACGATCCTGTCCGCGGGCCAGGTCACGCTGTGCACGCAGTGCGCGGCGCGGCGGGACATCACGGAGAAGGACGTGATCGAGGGGGTGCGGATCGCCGGGGCGCAGGTGTTCGTGCAGGAGGCGCTCGGGGACGGGGTTCAGGCGCTCGTGTACTGAGCGTGTAACGGGCGTGTCATAGGCGCGAGTTGAGCGGAACGCGGGGTCGCCGGGGGCGCTCATCACAGTAGTCAACGGCACGCCGTACCGAGGTTGGGGAAGAAACACGATGCGCGTTCAGAAGCTCACCATCGCCGCCATTGCCGTCGCCGCCGGTCTGTCTCTGACCGCGTGCGGCTCCAGTGACAGCACGGCCAAGAACGACCCGTCGCCGTCTGCTTCTACATCCAACTCCAGCGCGGCGACGGGCGGTTCGGGCACGGCAGGATCGACGACCGGCGGTTCGGGCACGACGGGGACGGCGACCGGCGGTTCCGGTTCGGGGTCCAACGCGTCGGCGACAACCGGCGGTTCGGGTTCGAGCGGCTCCACCACCGGCGGCTCCACCACCGGCGGTACCGGCTCCAACTCCGCTTCCAAGAGCGGCCGTTGCGGCACCGACTCGCTGGCGATCACGGCATCCGACAACACGATCGGAGGCGACAGCACGCGCACGGTCGTCGTCACGCTGAAGAACAAGAGCGGCAAGTCCTGCACGATCTCGGGTTACGCGGGCGTCGACCTGAAGACCAACTCCGGGACGATCTCCGCGAAGCGCAGCGGGCAGCAGACCGCCGCCGTGACCCTCAAGAGCGGCGCGGAGGTCTTCTTCCCGGTCTTCTACCCGGCCAACGACTCCGGTGGCTCCGGTGTCCGCATCACCGGTCTCCTCGTCACCCCGCCGAACGACACCCGCACGGTCTCCCTCGCCTGGCCGGGTGCCGCCTCCCTCCCCGTCACCGAGGGCGGCGGCACCCCGGTCAAGGTCGGCCCCATCGGCAGCGCGGGGCAGGGCAGCTGATACCTGAGCAGCTCATACCTGAGATGTACCCGGTGACTCCCCTGACTCCCCTGGGGTGACTCAGGGGCTGACGCGGCCGGGGGCGGAGTAGACCCCCGGCTCCGCCCTCAGCCGTGCCGCGTCCTGTCCCGGGGGCAAGCCGTACTCGCTCCGGTACTCCCGGTTGAACTGGGTAGCGCTGGAGTAGCCCACCGCGTGGGCGACCTGCGCCGCGGACTCCCCCTCGCTGACCAGCCTGCGCCGCGCCTCCTGCATCCGCAGCCGCTTCTGGTACTTCAGGGGCGTCATACCCGTGACCGCCTTGAAGTGCCGGTGCAGCCCGGCGGCGCTCATGTGCGCGACCGCCGCGATCTCCTCGACGCTCAGCGGCTGGTCGTACCGCTCCTTGATCCACCGCGCGGCGACCCGGACCCGGGAGGTCGCCGAGTCCGCGAGGAACGCCTCCCGCAGCAGCGGGCCGAGGTCGCTGCGCAGCAGGCGGTACAGGATCTCGCTCTCCGTGCGCGCGGCGAGGGGGCCGATGTCCTCGGGTGAGTCGAGCAGCTCCACCCAGCGGGCTACGGCGTCCGCGAGGGCGGGGGTGAGCGCCGTACTGACCAGCCCCTGCCGGGCGGGACCGGCATGCCCCCCGTCCTCCCCGTACCCCTCGTAGCTCTCCAGTTCCACGAGCAGCTCGGTCACCGTGCCCGCGTCGAGCCGCAGTACGGCGGACCGGTACGGCACCTTCACCAGGTCGACGACCGCCGGCAGGTGCAGCGGCGTGAACAGCAGCTCGCCGGGGCCCGCAATCGCGCTGACGTCCCCGGACGTGACCCTCTTCGCGCCCTCGACGACGAAGCAGATCATGGGTTCGTAGAGGCGGTGGAGGGACTTCCACTCCTCGTCGACCCCGGCGAGCATGAGGTGGGGGACGGCCGTGTCACCCCCGGGTACTACGAGGTGACGTCCGATGGCGGCGGCGAGACGGTCGAGCACGACGCGATCCCTTGGCTGAGGGGGCTGAGAGGATCAGGCAAGTTTATGAGACTGCTGCCCCATGCCGCCGGGCCGCCCGCTCCGTAGCGTCGAGGGCATGGCAGAGAACACCGCGAAACTCCCCCTCCGCACCCTCGGCACCCAGGGCCTGACCGCCGGTGCGATCGGTCTCGGGACGATGGGGATGACCGTCGCCTACGGGCCCAGCGACGAGCGGAGCAGCATCGCGACCATCCACCGGGCGTACGACCTGGGAGTTACTCTCTTCGACACCGCCGAGATCTACGGCCTGGGTACGGGGAGCAACGAGCAACTCCTCGGCCGCGCGGTCGCCGGTTTCCGTGACGAGGTCCTCCTCGCGACGAAGTTCGGCTTCGACCTGTCCGACCCGAGCCGTATGTGGTCCCACCTCGACAGCCGCCCCGAGAACATCCGCAAGGTCACCGAGGCCAGCCTGCGCCACCTCGGCACCGACCACATCGACGTCCTCTACCAGCACCGCGTCGACCCCGACGTCCCCATCGAGGACGTCGCCGGGACAGTCGGCGAGCTGATCGCCGAGGGCAAGGTCCGCTTCCTCGGCCTCAGCGAGGCGGGCCCCGACACGATCCGCCGCGCCCACGCCGTACACCCGGTGTCGGTCCTCCAGACCGAGTACTCCGTCTTCGAACGCGCGGTGGAGGTCGAAATCCTCCCGCTGCTACGGGAGTTGGGCATCGGCTTCGTCCCGTACTCCCCCTTGGGTCGAGGATTCCTCACGGGTGCGGTCAAGCCGGCCGCCGAATACCCCGAGGACGACATGCGCCGCGCCGACGAACGCTGGCAGCCGGGCAACTACGAACAGAACCTGCGCGCTGTAAGGGAGTTGACGGCCCTGGCCGCCTCGAAGGGAGCCACAGCACCCCAACTCGCCCTGGCCTGGCTCCTGTCGCGGGGCGAGGACATCGTCCCCATCCCCGGCACCCGCACCCCCACCCGCCTGGCGGAAAACGTCGCGGCAGCCGAACTCGCCCTGACCACCGCCGACTTGACCCGCATCGACGAGATCCTCCCCCACGGCTCGGCGGGCTCCCGCTACCCGGAATTCATAATGCCGACCTGGAAGTAACCCCTGCCCCGGCACCGCCCCCCTCTCAGAGGTTCACCCGTTCAGCGGGACGTTCCGCCTTCTCCGTTCCCCTACGTTCAGGACAACGACCGAATCATCAGCCGAAGGCTGAAAGGTGGCTGCCCTGATGCGCAAGACCTCTCGGGATGTCCTCGCCTTCGTCCTCGCGTCCCTGACGATCTGGGCCGTCCCGACGGCGGTGACGGCGGCGCCCGTTCCACCTGCCGAGGCCGCGGAGCCGGTACCGGGTATCGCCCCGCCGGACTCCGACACGACCGCCGTATATCTGGACGCGGAAGGCCGCCCCGTCCAGACGGCCGAGCGCACCGGCGCACAACGCCTCGGCTGCACCCCGGTCAGCGGGCGGGACAATCCCCACCGGTCCGGCACCGGAGTGGCGGTGTCCGGTCACGGCTGGTGGGACAAGGGGACGTGCGACAACGACCGCGCCGATGTCTACAACTGCATCGTGGACGGCGAGATCGACACGGCCGAGCAGCCCATGAACCAGGCTGCCGTCAACTGCCGTGTCCGCTGACCCGCCGACCACGGGAACCCTGTTCGCCGCGCTCTACGGCGCACAGACCCCGCACCCGTGGCACGACCCCGAGAACGACCCCTACCAGCTCTTTCATCAGCGCTCGCTCGCCATGGGGTGGCTGGACACGCTGTGGGGGATGAACGACGCCGGTTGCGGGCATCCGCAACGTGCCGCCGGGGACCCGGAGTTGATCGCCTGGTTCCAGGTCGGGGCGGCTGTGGTGAGCGGGGAGCGGCCGTTGCCGGTGCGGGCGTTTCTGGGGTGTGCCGGGAGTGTGGTGGAGCGGATCGGGACTGCGGATTTCTCCGTCGTCCAGCTTCTGCTTCCGCTCGGGTCTATCGACGTCGCCTCGCGGCCCGCGTACGCGGCGGTGCCCTCGATGCTGACGCGGGAGTGGTTCCGGGCGGGTGATCCGGCGGCGCGGACTCCGGTGGAGGTGACCGTCGGCAGCGGGCGGGACGACGTGATCGGGGAGCTGCCGCGCTGCCTCGCCGAGCTGGAGCAGGACGTCTTCACTCTCCGGCCGTCCTCCTCTGGACGTACCTCTCCGGAGTTCCGGCCGTCCTCCCCTGGACGTACCTCTCCGGAGCCACCCTTCGACGACACCTTCTGGGGTGGTCCACCCCGTCACACCCTGACCCTCCACGGCGACCTCGCCGCCTGGTCGTACGACGCCGTCGGCTGGCTCGGAGAGACCCTCGCCGACCTCGCCGCGCGCCTCGGCGGACGCGCACCTCTGCTGGTCACGGTGAGTCGTACTACCTGAGAGCTACCGGGGTCGCTTCTTGCCGTCCAGTTCGTCCCACCACTCGTCGGACTTGGGGTCGCCCGACGGGTCGTCCCACCACCGGTCCTCGGGACCCCGCCGGTTCGCCACGATCGCCGCGAGCGGCGGGATGACCATGGCCACCACGCACATCCCCACGGCCACCGGCACCGACCAGATCCGCACGACCCCCCACGCCAGCACGAAGAGCCCGATACAGCTCCCCATCATGGCGAAGTACACGTGCCGCCGCCGTGCGTACATACCTCCAGCGTAGCCCCGCACTACCCCCGAAGCACCGCCCCTCCGGCCCCGTACGCAGAAGGGCCGTACCCCCCGAGAGGTACGGCCCTGACTCTTGCGTACGGCCCTGCTCAGACCGCGATCGCGACCTCCGCCAGCCCGCCCTGCTGGGCGACGACCGTGCGGTCGGCCGTGGCGCCGGGGACGAGGGCGCGGACGGTCCAGGTGCCTTCGGCCGCGTAGAAGCGGAACTGACCCGTGGCCGAGGTGGGGACCTCCGCCGTGAACTCGCCGGTCGAGTCCAGGAGGCGGACGTAACCGGTCACCGGCTCACCGTCGCGCGTCACCTGGCCCTGGATCGTGGTCTCACCGGGCTTGATCGTCGAGGCGTCGGGGCCGCCGGCCTTCGCTCCACACATGCTGCTACTCCAGTACTAGGTCGGGACTACCTGAGAGCTACTTGTTGGCGCCGAGCTCGATCGGGACGCCGACGAGGCTGCCGTACTCGGTCCAGGAGCCGTCGTAGTTCTTGACGTTCTCGACACCGAGCAGCTCGTGCAGCACGAACCAGGTCAGCGCGGAGCGCTCACCGATGCGGCAGTACGCGATCGTGTCCTTCGCGAGGTCGACCTGCTCCTCGGCGTACAGCGCCTTCAGCTCGTCGTCCGACTTGAAGGTGCCGTCGTCGTTCGCGTTCTTCGACCACGGGATGTTGCGCGCGGACGGGACGTGGCCCGGACGCTGCGACTGCTCCTGCGGCAGGTGCGCGGGGGCGAGCAGCTTGCCGGAGAACTCGTCGGGCGAGCGCACGTCGACGAGGTTCTGCGAGCCGATCGCGGCGACGACGTCGTCGCGGAAGGCGCGGATCGCCGTGTTCTGCGGCTTCGCCTTGTAGTCGGTGGCGGTCCGGACGGGGACCTCCTCGACCAGCTCGCGCGCGTCCAGCTCCCACTTCTTGCGGCCACCGTCGAGCAGCTTCACGTTCTCGTGGCCGTACAGCTTGAAGTACCAGTAGGCGTACGACGCGAACCAGTTGTTGTTGCCGCCGTAGAGGATCACCAGCGTGTCGTTGGCGATGCCCTTCGCGGACAGGAGCTTCTCGAAGCCCTCCTGGTCGACGAAGTCGCGGCGGACCGGGTCCTGGAGGTCCTTCGTCCAGTCGATCCGGATGGCGCCTCGGATGTGGTTCTTCTCGTACGCTGTCGTGTCCTCGTCGACCTCGACGATCGCGATGTCGGCGTTGTCGAGGTTGGCCTCGACCCAGTCGGCGTCGACCAGGACGTCGCTGCGGCTCATGCTCGTTCTCCTCCGGGGCAGTTGCGGCGGGGGTGTGCGAAGTGCGGATGCGGGCGCGCCAGTTGACCGGTCGCAAGGAGCGGGAGCGGCGCGCGATGCCCAGAAAAAGGGCCGGCGAGTTTCAGGAAGCGATACAGAGCATGGCGGCGACGCGGCACAGGTCGACTGCCCGCCGCTTCGTGAGATCCGCCTGACGCTTCATGCCGTCGATCGTAGGGACGGATCGGGCATGCTGTCACCGGTGTGTCGTATGGCGAGACGCGATCGTCCGGATACCGAGACCGATCACCCTCCAGGGGATACCCGGGTACTACCCGTCTACACCCCGGGGGGTCCCGTATCTACGGTACGGACACCCCCGTCTCGCCCCTCGGACGTAGACCCGTACGACCCCTACCCCGCGAGTCGTACGTTCGACCCCTTCACCGTGATCTCCACGCCGCTCTGCGCCGGGGTCACCTTGTCGAGCTGGATGCCGCCCGGCAGGTCCTCGATCTTCTGCTCGAAGTCGGTGATCTTGCGGGCCTCGTTCTCGGGAGCCTCTACGCCGCCGAAGCTGGGCATGTCGTCGGCGTGGACGCGGACGGTGTCGCCGTCGACGGTCACCGAGCTGAGGACGTACACCGGCTGGGGGAGCTTCGTGCCGAGCACCGTCGCCTCGACCGCGACCTTGATCTTGCCGTTGCCGCCGTCCGACAGGCCGACGACCTCGGCCTCCACGCCGTCCATGACCCGCGTCGGCTCCGACTTCGCGGCCTTCAGCAGCTCCGCGTACGAGATGCTCGCGGTGCCCGTCGCGGACGTCGCCGTCGCCGAGCTGAAGCTGGAGTCGAAGTCGACGCCCTTCATGCTGGCCTTGAGGTCGTCGATGCGGATGCTGCCGCTGCTGGTGCCGGTCGCCGCGTCGTACTGCTTGATGCCGACCTCGACGTCGTCGAGCTGTCCGCCGAGCGCCTGCGTGAGGAACGGGAAGCCCTTGATGGACACGTCGGGCGTCGCCGCGAGCCCCTCGGTCGTCCTCAGCTTGTCGGCGGCCTCGCCCTCGGCGAAGTTCACCGCCAGCCGGTCGGCGAGCACGAAGAGCCCGCCCAGGACGACGACAACGATCAGAAGTATGCGAAGGCCGCGCATTGCTGTGGTTCCCCCAGTGGGTGCTGACCGGGGTATGTGGGACCCCTGGTCCTTACGGCCACCCAAAGTAACCCGCTGGGCAAGGCTTTCCCGGAGACTGTCGAACGGTTGTGACAGTCGCCGGGGTCTAACCCAGCGCCCGGCCCAGGACGTACACCGCCGGAGCGGCCAGCGCGAGCGGCAGGGCGACGCCCGCCGTGAAGTGGACGAACCTCGACGGGTAGTCGTAGCTCGCCACCCGGTGGCCGGTCAGGGCGCAGGCCGCGGCGCCCGCGCCCACCAGGGCGCCCGCCGTGCCGACGTCCGTCATGCCGCCCACCGCGATGCCCGCGCCGGCGGCGGCCAGGAGGGAGACCACGACCGACGCCGGGGTCGGCAGCGGCAACGCGCGCGCGAGGATCGCGACGGCGACCGCCGCGGCGCCCACCGAGGTCGCGTCCGAATCGGCGCCCAGGTACCCCGTCGCGACGATCGCCAGCGCGCTGCTCGCGACCGTGGCCATCAGGCCGTACATGCGCTCGTCCGGGTCCGCGTGGGAGCGGAGCTGGAGGATCAGGCAGAGGAGGACCCAGACGCCGAGGGTGCCGAGGATCGCGGCGGGCGCGTGCTCCTTGCCGACGCCCAGCAGGACCGCGTCGGCGACCAGCGCGCCCAGGAACGCCAGCGCGATGCCCTGCCGGGCGGGCCACATCCCGTTCAGCCGGAACCAGCCCGCCGCTGTGACGCCCTGGAGCACGACGAGGGGGACCAGGAGCCCGTACACGCCCAGCGGCGCCGTACCGGCCAGCAGGAGGCCGAGGAGGGCCGTCAGCGCGGCGGGCTGCATGCCGGGCTCGATGATCGGCGAACGGCCCTCCAGGCGGGCCCGCTGCGCGTCGGTGACGCGCGCGTTGCCGGCGAGGGTGGCGGGGCCGTAGCCGGGGGCGGACGGGTCGGGAGCCGCGGCCGGGGCGGCCTGCCCGTCGCCCGCGAACTGTCCCACCGGCGCGCCGAAGGAGGGCGCGCCCTGCTCGGCGGACGCGAAGCCCTGTCCGGCGGTCCCGGCGGTACCGGCGCCCGCGTACGGACCGGCCTGCGCGTACGGCCCCTGCGCGGGCGCACCGGCCGCCGCGAACCCTCCGAAGGACGCGTCGGGGTGCCCCGCGGGCGCGTACGGACCGGCAGCCCCGGCGGACGCGTCGGCGGCGTACGCCCCGGCCCCCCGCGCGGACGCGTCAGCACCCGCGTACGGACCCTGCGCGCCGGGAGCGGGGAAACCCCCGCCGCCTTGCGCGGGCGCGCCCGGTGCCGGCTGCTGCCAGCCGTACGGGGACGGCGCGGCCTCGGGCGCGTAGGCGCCGTACGACGGCTGGGGGCCCGTCTGCGGGGGCAGGTAGGCCGTCTCCTCCGCCGGGGACTGCGTCTGGAGGGACGGCTGGGCCGTGGTCTCCCAGGTCTCGCCCTGCCACTGCTGGGCGTTGGCGTTGTCCATGGAGTCGTGGTTCGGGGCGCCCTGCTGCGGCCACGGGGTCGCGTACGGGTCGTAGGGACCCTGCTGGTCGGTCATCGGTGACTCATCCTCCTGCGAACGGCGGGAGCACCTCGACCGTGCCGCCCTCGGCCAGCCGTACCGTCTCATGCGCGCGTGTGCCGACGGGGTCACCGTCGACGAGGAAGGAGCATCGCGCCAGGACACGTACGAGTTCCCCGGGGTGTCGCTCGCGCACGCCCGCGAGGGCGCCGGCGAGGGTCGCCGCGTCGTACGCCTCCTCGGCGACGCCGGCGGCAGCCTTCGCGGCGGCCCAGTAGCGCACGGTGACCTTTGGCATCCGTTCCTCGAAACAGTGGTGAGCGATCGGCATCCGGACGTCAAAGGCTAGCCCGCCCGACTGACACCCCAGTGCGCGATGCGGGCGAGCAGGGCCTCGCTCGCGGCGTGCTCGGCGTGCCCCATGCCGGGCTCCAGCCAGAGTTCCGCGTGCCCCGGGGCGGCCTCGGCGAGGCTGCGGGGGTGGTCTAGCGGGAAGTACCCGTCCGCGTCGCCGTGGACGACGAGCAGCGGCGTCGGCGCGATCCTCGCGGCGGCCTCGACGGGCGGCAGCGGGACGGGGTTCCACTCCCGGTGGTGGATGCGCGTGCCGAAGCCGTAGCGGCCGAGGAGGCGTCCCGAGGGGCGCGTGACGAGCCAGTGCAGCCGCCGCATGGGCGCGGTGCCCCGGTAGTACCACCGCGCGGGCGCGCTGACGGAGACGACGGCGTCCGCGTCCCCGGGGTGCAGCGCGGCGTGCCGCAGGACGACGGAGCCGCCCATGGAGAACCCGACGGTCACCACGCGCGCGTGCCCGAGGGCGCGCGCCCAGTCGACGGCGGCGGCCAGGTCGAGCACCTCGCGGTCACCGACGGTGGAGCGCCCGCCGGAGGCGCCGTGCCCGCGGAACGAGAACGTGACGACGGCACCGTATCGTCGCAACGCCTCCGCCACCCGCCGCACGTGCGGACGGTCCGCCGCCCCCGTGAACCCGTGGGCGATCACGAACGCGAGGTGATCACGAGGTTGATCGAAAGTGTCGTTTTCATCGCCCCCGGGGGTGCTCATTTCGTATACAGCGAGCGGAGGATCGTATACGGAATCGATCGTCACCCCATCGGCGGTCGCCAGAAACGTCCGCATAGGTACGCGTCTGGCCGTCTCGCCATTCGGACGTACGGTGGAACGTGCCACATGACCTGCCGGACTGTCGCTCATGTCGGCTATTCTGCTGGGCAGAGGACTCGGGCAGCGAAGCCCCCGGGTCCTTTTGTGCTTTCGGAAGCGTTGTATACGAAGTGGGAAACCGCAGGTGTACAGCGGATCCACCGCGCCGCACATGTCCTCGCAGGGACCGAGGAGGAACCGGACGTATGAGTTCTCTGCTGCTCCTGACCAATGCCCTCCAGCCGTCGACGGAGGTGCTCCCGGCTCTCGGCCTGCTCCTGCACAACGTGCGGGTGGCCCCGGCGGAGGGCCCGGCCCTCGTCGACACCCCGGGCGCCGACGTCATCCTCGTCGACGGCCGCCGCGACCTCCCTCAGGTCCGCAGCCTCTGCCAGCTGCTGCGCTCGACCGGCCCCGGCTGTCCGCTCGTCCTGGTCGTCACCGAGGGCGGCCTCGCCGCCGTCACCGCCGACTGGGGCATCGACGACGTCCTGCTCGACACGGCCGGCCCGGCGGAGGTCGAGGCGCGGCTGCGGCTCGCGATGGGCCGCCAGCAGATCGTCAACGACGACTCCCCGATGGAGATCCGCAACGGCGACCTGTCGGTCGACGAGGCGACGTACAGCGCGAAGCTCAAGGGCCGCGTCCTCGACCTCACCTTCAAGGAGTTCGAGCTTCTCAAGTACCTCGCGCAGCACCCGGGCCGCGTCTTCACGCGCGCGCAGCTGCTCCAGGAGGTATGGGGGTACGACTACTTCGGGGGTACGCGCACGGTTGACGTCCACGTACGGCGCCTGCGCGCGAAGCTCGGCCCCGAGCACGAGTCGCTGATCGGGACCGTCCGGAACGTGGGTTATCGATTCGTTACGCCCGAGAAGGCGGAGCGCGCCCCCGAGGCCCCGAAGGCCGACTCCGCCCCGGCAAAGGCGGAGGAGACGGACGAGTCGGCCGTCACGGCGTCCGCCGAGGTATAGGCCCTGCTCGGACGGGGCGCGGTTACCGTCCGGTCACCTTTGCCACGCCCTGCCCGGGAGGGGTTGATCCGCGTAGACTCCGCGCCGTGGCCAAGGTGACGAGGGACGACGTAGCACGTTTGGCGGGGACCTCCACCGCCGTGGTGAGCTACGTCATCAACAACGGACCCCGGCCGGTCGCCCCGGCCACGCGCGAGCGTGTCCTCGCCGCGATCAAGGAACTGGGGTACCGGCCCGACCGCGTCGCCCAGGCCATGGCGTCCCGCCGCACCGACCTCATAGGCCTGATCGTCCCCGACGCGCGCCAGCCCTTCTTCGCGGAGATGGCGCACGCGGTGGAACAGGCCGCGTCCGACCGCGGGAAGATGGTCCTCGTCGGCAATTCGGACTACGTCGCCGAGCGCGAGGTCCACTACCTGCGGGCCTTCCTCGGGATGCGGGTCTCCGGTCTCATCCTCGTCTCGCACGCCCTCAACGACCTGGCCGCCGCCGAGATCGAGGCGTGGGACGCCCGCGTAGTCCTTCTGCACGAGCGGCCCGAGGCCATCGACGACGTCGCCGTGGTCCTCGACGACCTCACGGGCGCGCGGTCCGCCGTGACCCACCTCCTGGGGCATGGATACCCGTACGTCGCCTGTATCGGGGGTACGGCTGATACCCCAGCGGTGGGCGACCCCGTCTCCGACCACGTGGAGGGCTGGCGCCAGGCCATGGCCGAGGCCGGTCTCTCCACCGAGGGACGGCTCTTCGAGGCCCCCTACAACCGGTACGACGCGTATCGCGTCGCCCTCGGCATCCTCTCCGGGCCCGAGCGTCCCCCGGCCGTCTTCTGCTCCACCGACGACCAGGCGATCGGCGTCCTGCGCGCCGCCCGCGAGCTGCGCATCGACGTACCCGGTGAGCTGGCGGTCATCGGCTTCGACGACATCAAGGAGGCGGCGCTGGCGGACCCGCCGCTGACGACGGTCGCCTCCGACCGGCCGGCGATGGCCCGTACGGCCGTGGACCTGGTGCTGGACGACGGGCTGCGGGTGGCGGGGTCGCGGCGGGAGCGGGTGAAGGTGTTCGAGTCGCGGCTGGTGGTACGGCGGTCGTGCGGGTGCGCGTAGTAGGTACCTACCTCTCAGGTATGAGGGGCGTTCCCTCAGGTCCGGGGCGGTTTCTGAGAGTCCCCTGAGAGGCCGGGCAATTCGCCCTCGTACGCCTTTACACAGCGCGAACGACCTTCTCGGGGCGTTCTCAGCGGGCGCTCAGGAAGCTCTCATGGTCGGGGACGAAGCTTCTTTCCATGACCGAGAGCTTCCGCCGCGACGGCGAGTCCGAGAACCCGCAGAACCCGTACCAGGGCGCGCAGCAGTACGGCTCCGCCCCCGTGACCCCTTCGCCGGTGACCCCTTCGCCGGTGACCCCTTCGCCGGTGAACCCTTCGCCGGTGAACCCGGAGTGGCCGCCCCCGCCGCCGCACCAGCCGGGGTACGCCGCGCAGACGGAAGCTCCCGGACAGCCGACCGCCGTCCACGCCGCCCAGCCCGCGCCGAAGAAGCGGCGCACCCGCGGCCCGCTCGCCCTCCTCGCGGCGGTCGCGATCGTCGCGGCGGCGATCGGCGGCGGTACCGCGTACGGCATACAGGAGCTCACCCACAAGGACGACACGGTCGCCGCCGCCGCGACCAGCGTCGTACCGGCCGGCAAGAAGGGTGACGTCGCGGCCATCGCGGCGGCCGTCAGCCCGAGCATCGTCGAGGTCAAGGCGGCGCTGGGCAACGGGAGTTCGACCGGTTCCGGCGTCATCATCACGAGCGACGGCGAGATCGTCACCAACAACCACGTCATCGCCGGCGCGACCCAGATCAAGGTCTCCACGAGCGACGGCAAGACGTACACCGCGAAGGTCGTCGGCACCGACAGCAAGAAGGACCTCGCGCTGATCAAGCTGGAGGGCGCGTCCGGCCTCAAGGCCGCGTCCCTCGGCGACTCCTCCGCCGTGAACGTCGGTGACTCGGTCATCGCGATCGGCTCCCCCGAGGGGCTCACCGGTACGGTCACCAGCGGCATCGTCTCCGCGCTGAACCGCGACGTCACCGTCTCGACCGACGAGAGCCAGGGCCAGCAGCAACAGCAGGGCGGCGGTTGGCCGTTCGAGTTCGGCGGCCGGCAGTTCAACGGCGACACCGGCTCATCCACCACCACGTACAAGGCACTTCAGACGGACGCCTCCCTCAACCCCGGCAACTCCGGCGGCGCGCTCATCGACATGAACGGCAACGTCATCGGCATCAACTCCGCGATGTACTCGGCCAGTTCGTCCGACTCCTCGGACGCGGGCAGCGTGGGTCTCGGGTTCGCGATCCCGGTCAACACGGTGAAGGCGGACCTGGCGACGCTGCGGGCGGGCGGGTCGGACAGCTAGAGAAACTCTCAGTAAGGGGTTACGACATGATTCAGCAGGTCACCCACACCACCGCCCGCGCGGGCGCCGCCGACACGGCCCTCGCCCTCGCGGTCGCCGCCGCCCTCCACGAACCGGCCCCCGCGGGCCGCGCCCCCGAGGTCGCCCTGCTCAGCACGACCGCCGCGCGCCGGGCCCTGCGCAACCGGCGTCGCGCCGCGGCCTGAGCGGTCGCGTACCGCCGTACGACGCGCGGCCGGCCGCCGGACGAAACGGCCACGCCGCAGGAAGACGCCCATACGCGCCCCCAGGGAAACGTGCGAGGCTGATGCCCTGCCCCCGGCGAGGTACCACCTTTGCCGTAACCCCCCGCACCCGAGGAAACCGAGCCCATGAGCCCCGCCGAAGGCGACCGTGACATCCAGCGCATCCTGATCGTCGACGACGAGCCGGCCGTGCGTGAAGCGCTCCAGCGCAGCCTGGCCTTCGAGGGGTACGACACCGAGGTCGCCGTGGACGGCGCCGACGCGCTGGAGAAGGCGGCGGCGTACCGTCCCGACCTCGTCGTCCTCGACATCCAGATGCCCCGCATGGACGGGCTCACCGCGGCACGCCGCATCCGGGGCGCGGGCGACACGACGCCCATCCTCATGCTGACCGCGCGCGACACGGTCGGCGACCGGGTCACGGGACTCGACGCGGGCGCCGACGACTACCTCGTCAAGCCCTTCGAACTCGACGAACTCTTCGCGCGGGTACGGGCGTTGCTGCGCCGCAGCTCCTACGCGGCGCCGGCTTCCGGGCCCGCCGAGGAGGACGAGGCGCTCACGTTCGCGGACCTGCGCATGGACCTCGCGACCCGGGAGGTCACCCGTGCCGGTCGCCAAGTCGAGCTGACCCGGACCGAGTTCACGCTGCTGGAGATGTTCATGGCGCATCCGCGCCAGGTCCTCACGCGCGAGCAGATCCTCAAGGCCGTGTGGGGGTTCGACTTCGAGCCGTCGTCCAACTCCCTTGATGTGTACGTCATGTACCTCCGCCGCAAGACCGAGGCGGGTGGCGAGCCCCGCCTCGTCCACACGGTCCGGGGTGTGGGGTACGTCCTGCGCCAGGGCGGGGCCGAATGAGCAAGGTCGCCCACTGGTTCCGGACGCTGCCGATCCGGGCCAGGCTGTCGATGCTGGTCGCGGCGGCGGTGGCGTTCGCGGTGGCGGCGGTGTCGGTGACGTGCTGGTTCCTGGTGCAGGGGAAGCTGTACGAGCAGGTCGACAACGACTTGCGCAAGGCGCTGACCAGCCCACGGCTCCAGGACCAGGCCGAGAGCGCGGTCAACAACTGCACGACCAAGGTCTCGCAGGACTTCCGCCTCGGCCTGCCGAACACCTACTTCCAGGTGGTCGTGGCGAACGGCAAGGCCTGTGTGCTGCCGTACTCCCTCGGCGCGGTCAAGGTCACTCAGACGGACCGGGACGTCATCAAGAAGGGCGGCGGCGAGGGCATCTTCCACAACAGCACCGACAGCGAGGGCAACGACGTACGCGTCCTCGCGCTCCCCGGTTTCACGGTCACCGACCCCTCCACCGACACGACTTTCAGTGCCGCCCTCCTCGTGGCCCTCCCACTGAAGAACACCCAGAAGACCCTCAACGAGCTGATGCTCATCCTCCTTCTGGTGTCCGGCATCGGAGTCCTCGGCGCCGGAGCCGCCGGCCTCTTCGTCGCCCGTGCCGGGCTTCGTCCCGTCGACAAGCTCACCGAAGCCGTCGAACACGTGGCCCGTACCGAGGACTTGAACATCCGCATCCCCGTGGAGGAGGACGCGGAGGACGAAGTCGCCCGGCTGTCACGGTCGTTCAACTCGATGACCGCCTCGCTCGCCAACTCCCGTGAGCTGCAACAGCAGTTGATCGCCGACGCGGGTCACGAGCTGCGTACCCCCCTCACCTCCCTCCGGACGAACATCGAACTCCTCACCCGCAGCGAGGAGACGGGCCGCCCCATCCCGGAGGCGGACCGCAAGGCGCTGCTCGCGTCGGTGAAGGCGCAGATGACCGAACTGGCGGCGCTGATCGGGGACTTGCAGGAGCTGTCGAGGTCGGAGGGGCAGCGGGGTGAGCGCGTCCAGGTGGTCTCGCTGGAGGACACGGTGGAACACGCCCTGCGCCGAGCCCGCCTGAGGGGCCCGGAGCTGACGATCACGGCGACCCTGGAACCGTGGTTCACGAGGGCGGAACCGGCGGCGCTGGAGCGCGCGGTGGTCAACATCCTCGACAACGCGGTGAAGTTCAGCCCCGAGGGCGGGACGATCGAAGTCGCCCTGACGAACGGCACGTTGACCGTACGGGACCACGGCCCCGGCATCGCGGAGGATGAACTCCCGCACGTCTTCGACCGCTTCTGGCGCTCCCCGTCGGCCCGCGCGCTCCCGGGTTCAGGACTGGGCCTGTCGATCGTGGCCCGCACGGTCCAGCAGGCGGGCGGCGAGGTCACCCTGACCCGGGCCCACGGCGGCGGCACGATGGCGAGGCTGACCCTCCCGGGCGCCCCGGTCCCCCCGCCGGAAACCCCGGACGCCCAGGAAACCCCCACGTCAGCACCCCAGTAGTACCCCGGTAATACCCCTCCCCCACCAGAGCCACCTCGTACGATTTTCGCCATGACCGAAAAGTGGACCACCCGCCCGGCAACCCCCGCCGACCTCGAACCCCTGCTCGACATCAGGGCGAGCGCGATGCGCCCGGACCTGGAGCGCCTGGGCCGGTACGACGAGCACCGGGTGCGTCAACGAATGCGGGACGCGTACGACCCGGCGCACACGAGGATCATCGAGGTGGACGGGGTCACGGTGGGCTGCGTGGCCCTGCGCCGGGCGCCCGAGGGCGACTGGCTGGAGCACTTCTACCTCGTCCCCGACCTGCACGGCAGGGGCATCGGCGGCGGCGTCCTGCGCGAGACGCTGGCCCGCACGACGCGCACGGTCCACCTCAACGTCCTCCAGGGCAGCCCCGCCCGCCGCCTCTACGAACGGCACGGCTTCGTCCTGGACCACGAGGACGCCGTGGACGTGTACCTGACGCGCGCGCCGGCGTCGTAAGGAGCCTCGGGGGGCGGCGGAACGCCGTGGGGATTCGGGGAAATGTACGACAGGAAATCCCCGATACGAGTGGTCCGAGGGCGAGTTGGGGCGCGCGCGGGGGTGTGCGCGGCGATGATGGCACGCTGTGTCGTCTCGTGTGCGTGTCCTCTTCCTTCCGCTGCTGGCCCTGCTGCTGCTCGCGGGCCAGTCCTGCCTGCCGCTGCCGCACGGCACGGACGCGCGCCCGGCGCTGTCGGGGGCGCCGTCCCCGCGCTCGGTGAAGTTCGGCGCGTACGTCGGCTACGGCACCGACGGCATCGCGCGCCTCGCCGGGCTCGGCACGTGGCTGGGGCGCTCGGCCCCGACCGTCGGGCACGCCTATCTGCCGGGCGACCGGTGGAGCAACATCGAAGGCGCGCCCGGGTACTTGGCGCACTGGGCGAAGTGGCGGGCGGCCCGCAAGGACCGCCTCTTCGTCCTCAACGTCCCGCTCCTGGAACGCAACGAGGCCCACCTCCCCGACGCGACGGTCCGCGCCGAACTCCGCAAAGGGGCAAGGGGGTTGTACGACGCGCACTTCCGCGCGCTGGCCCGCCGGCTGGTCTCCCTCGGCCTGCGCGACACGGTGCTCGTGCTCGGCTGGGAGATGAACGGCATCACGTACACGCACCGTTGCGGCCCGGACCCGGCGGCGTGGAAGAAGTACTGGGTGCGGATCGTGAACGCGATGCGGTCGGTGCCCGGGCAGCGGTTCCGCTTCGAGTTCACCCCCAACAGGGGCCGGGACGCGATCCCTTGGCCCCGCTGCTACCCCGGCGACCGGCACGTCGACGTCATCGGCATGGACGCCTACGACGCGCCGCGCGGCATGCCGTTCACGGCGCAGCTGAACGAGCCGTACGGGCTCAGGGCGCACGTCCGCTTCGCCCGCGCGCACCGCAAGCCGATCGCGTTCCCGGAGTGGGGGCTGTACGAGAACGGCGACAACTCGGCTTACATGCGGGGCATGTTGACGTGGATGGCCCGGCAGAGGCCGCTGTACCAGACGATCAGCGACTACTGCCCGCACGGGGTGTGGCGGTGCCGGTCGAACCCCAGGTCGTCCGCCGTGTACAAGGCGTTGATGGGCAAGAAGAAGTGAACCCCCTCCGGAGTAAGCCTCTTGGGCAACTCGGGAGGGGGCTGCGTGAGATGACGGGGCGTCATATCGCCTGACGTCAGCTCGCGTTGCCGCGCCGCCGCCGTACGGCCATGAAGGACAGCGCCGCGATGCCCGCCACGGCCGCGCCGCCGAGCGCGAGTTGGGTCGTACCGAGGCCGTCGGCCTTCTGCTCGGCGGTGACGCCCTCGGGGCCGGACGCGCCGCCGGGGAGGGTGTCGAGGTCGCTGGCGCAGACGGTGGGGGCCTTGGCGCCGTCGAGGTAGGCGCAGGCGGTGCTGGCCGCGCGCAGGGCCTTCTTGTCGGTCTTCCCGAGTTCGATGCGGGCGGTGAACTCGGCCTTCGTACGGGCCTTGACGTCGGCGGTCCAGGTGATGACGCCGCTCTTGCCGACCTGGCCGCCCTCGGACGCCTCGGGGCGCCCGGCGGTCTCGGGGACGCGCTGCTCGATACGGAGGTTGCCGAGGGCCTCGCCGCCCTGGTTGTGGACGATGATCCGGTAGGCGAGCTTGTCGCCGGCCGCCGCCTTGTCGACGCCGTCCGAGATCTCGATGGACATCGGGGGCGCCGCCTTCTCCCCGGCCTCCTTGTCGGGGCCGTCGGCGACCGCGGCGGTGACCGGCTGGAGCAGGGCGAGGCAGACGGCGGCCGGGACGAGGGCGATCCGGGACAGGCGCAGACCAGAGGTCACGGTGGGGGGTCCTTTCCGTACGGGCACGGGGTCATGCCAGCACGGGCCGTGCGCGGGCCGGGCCCGACATTCCGATGATCACGCCCGCTTGGGTCACGGGTATGACGCCATCCGGGGGAACGGCCGGGCAACCCGTCTGTCGTACCTCTCAGGAGCTCCATCCGGCCTAGATGATCCGATAATGCTACGAAAACAGCGCATGCGTTCCCACCGCCTCGGCGCCGCGCTCGGAGCGGTCCTGCTGGTCGCCCTCACCGCCGCGCCCGCCGGAGCCGGCGAGCCCTTCCGCGACCGCGCCGCACGCCTCGTCCAGGAGCACGAACGGGCGCGCGCCCAGGTCGACTCGCTGCGCCGGGCGGACGCGGCGCCGCAGCGGATCCGGGCCGCCGAGCGCCGCCGTACGACGCTCCGCAACCGGTTGTGGAACATGCTGCGGGCGCACGAGCGCGCCCTCGGCGACCCCGTGGCGGTCAACCCCTCGGGGAAGGGCGCGGGGTGTCCCCGGGGACGCGCGACGGTCGCGCCGCGCACGGTCTCCCGGTGGACGGCGCCGGCCCGTGGCTACTGGCTCTCCGCCGGGTACGCCGCGCGGGGCAGCCGCTGGCAGAACCGGCACACCGGGCAGGACTTCGCGGTCGGCACGGGTACGCCCGTGTACGCGGTCGGCGCGGGCGAGATCCGCGTCACCACCTGCGGTGACGGCTTCGGCAACCAGATCCTGGTCCGCCACCGGGACGGCTACTTCACGCAGTACGCCCACCTCTCGCGCATCGACGTCCGCAAGGGCCAGCGGGTGGCCGCCGGGCAGCGCATCGGGCTGTCGGGGGCGTCCGGCAACGTGACCGGGCCGCATCTGCACTTCGAGGTGCGGATCACCCCGTACCTGGGGTCGGCGGTGCCGCCGCTGCCGTGGCTGAAGCGGAAGTCGGTACGGGTAGTGCGGTAGCTCTCCGGAGGGACGCCCCGCGCGAGGACGGCGCGGGGCGTACTTCCCGGGGTCTACCCGGGTAACTCTCCGGTAGGGGGTCAGCCCGGGTGGATCACCGCGTCGCGGGCCACCGCCCGCATCTGGGTCTTCTTCGTCGGCGTCAGCAGCGTGCTCGTACCGCTGGTCGTCGTGTTGACGCAGACGCCGCCGAACTGGGCGGAGTACAGGTAGTACTCCTTGGAGAAGTTCGTGAACGGCTTCCCGTCGACGAGGACGTTGTCGTAGCGGACGCCGTTGGTGACGGCCGCGCCCCAGTCGTGGATCTCGGTGACGACCTCGACCTGGGTGCCGGTGGGCGGGCCGGTGACGTGGACGGTCTGCCACCAGTTGCGGGTGACGTTCTTGATGTACATCTCGTAGTCCTGCGAGTTCTTCGGCGTCCTGATGCTCGCCTGGATGACGTCGCCGGGGCCGACCGCGCGCTTGGCGTAGACGAAGTTCGCCGGGAACTGCTCCCACCAGGCGTAGTACGTCGCCTTCCCGCCGGCGCACTCGACGCTCGTGCCGATCTGGTTCAGCGGGTCCTTCCAACTGTCGCCGCTGCCGAAGCCCACCCACTGGTCGGTGAGGCCGTTCGGGTTGCCGGTCACCGAGGTGCAGTCGGCGGTCGGGACCTTCCACTGCGCGCTGACGCTGGTGTGGGCGCCGTTCAGCTGGAAGCCGGTCCAGTTGCCCTGGGGCGCGGTGCAGGCGGCGGCCTCGGCGAAGGCGGGGCCCGTCATCATCAGGGCCGAACAGGAGAGCGAGCCGAGGACGGCGAGCCGTCGTTTTGTACGCATACGGCGATGATCAAGTCCGCTCCGCGCGGCCCCGCTCCGCCACTCCGGAGGCTGAGCCGCACGGGTGCGCGATTTCCCCCGGCCTGACGGGTGAACGCGAGGATCACTCACGGGTGATTCCGGGGAGCCGTGCGCGCGGGGCGCCCGCGGGACCGGTCACACCTCCGGGGGAGGGGAGCGGGACAGCGTCCGGGGGCGATCAGGAAGGCAGTGCATGACCATCCGTCCGATCCGACTCAGACCCCGTACTTCCGGGGTACGACCCGATACTTCCGGGGTACGGCCCGATGCCTCCGGGGTACGGGCCCGCCGCTGGGCGGCCTGTGCGGCTCTGGGCGCCGTGGCACTCGGCGCGGCGGGTCTCACGCCGGCCTCCGCGCAGGGGCGTAGCTCTCAGGTCTCATCAACCTTCGGAGCTACGGCGGATACGGCGGCCGGGGTGACAGGGGTGGCTGCCGACCCTGCGGACGCCTTCACCCCCGAGGTCCCCGGTACCCCCCGTACCACCACCCCCCGGGCCGCCTCCTCCACCTCCTCCACCCCCGGCACCCCCGGCACCGCCGTGCGCCAACGCACCGGCACCGTCCGGGACAGCGGCCTCGCGCCGATCTGCGAGCCGCCGCGGCCGGGCCGCGAGGTCCGTTTCCCGCTCTTCGGCGACGTCCTCGTGAAAGCCGTGGAGACCGGCCGCGAGACGGTCGACGGGAACCTCGTCTGGCACGGCGAGGTCCCCGGCACCACGGACCAGACGGTCCTCGTCACCCTGGCCGGCGGCTGCGACACCAAGCCGGGCAACGAGTACCTGGGCGCCCAGTTCGCCCTGGGCGGCGCCCTGTTCGACATCAGCGCGATCGGCCCCGGGAAGGTCCTGATCTCCGAGACGACGCCCCTGGTCGACGAGCACGAGCCCCACGCCGTCCCGCCCCGTGGCGCAACCCCCTTGCCCGGACCGGGAGTTCGGGCCCGCAAGGCGCCCAGGGCGAAGTGCAAGGGCGGCGCGGGCATCGCGACCGTGGACACGCTGGTCGCCTACACCCCGAAGGCCAGGGCCGAGGCGGGCGGTGAGGCCCAGATCCGCGCGCAGGTCGTGAAGGGGGTCTCGCTGGCCAACGAGGCGTTCGCGGTGAGCGGCATCAAGGTCCGGCTGCGGCTGGTGTTCACGACGCCGGTCGACGTGCCGGCGGCGTACGACACGGTGTCCAGCGCCTCGCTGGCCGCGTTCGCGAAGAAGGGCGACGGGGTCGCCGACACGCTGCCCGCGCTGCGCGACAAGTACGGCGCGGACCAGGTCAGCGTGATCGCCGGGGGCACGGCGGCGGGCGGCATCGGATACATTCCGGCGCCGCCGGGGCCGTCCTGGTCGGAGTGGACGTACACGGTCGTCGCCCAGTCGGCGATCGCGAGTTACTCCTTCGGCCACGAGATCGGCCACAACCTCGGCTCCAACCACGACTGGACGACCGACCCGAAGCAGCCCGACAACGGGGCGAGCGGCTACTTCCCCGCGAAGGGCGAGTTCTCGACGCTGATGGCGTACGAATCGAGCTGCCGCACGGCGACGAAGGGCGCCTGCGGGCGGGTCAACCGGTTCTCCAACTCCCATCAGAAATACCGGGGGTTGATGCTCGGCAAGCCGATGACGCAGATCGACTCGGCGGACTCGGCGGCCGTCCTCGGCACCAACGGCAAGGCGGTCGCGGCGTACCGCAAGGCCGTCACGGACGACTCGCTGTGCGGCGTCACCGCGTCCGTCTCCCCGGCCGCCTCCGGCACGGTCACGCCCGGGACGCCGGGCCCGTACGCGCAGGGTGCGACGGTCTATTTCACGGCGACCCCCGCCAAGGGGTACGTCTTCGACCACTGGATGCTCGACGGCAAGCAACAGGCGTCCAAGGCGACGCGGTTCGCGGTCACGACCGCCAACGACCGTACGCTGCAAGCGGTGTTCAAGAAGGGTGCGACGCCCACGGCGAAGGTGACGACGAAGAAGTCCGGCAGCGGGATGGTCAGGGCGAGGGCGACGAAGAAGTCCCGCGCCGCCGAAGACCTCCTCGTGGGCGCCGAGTTGCTGTACGAGGCCGTCCCCTCGGCGGGCTGGAGCTTCGCCGGGTGGAAGCTGAGCGGCGGCTCGCACGCGGGTGACCTCTCGCTCGTCGGCGTCCGGGTCGGCGAGACGGACCAGGGTCTGGAAGCGGTCTTCGCCCGGCAGCAGTACACCCTCGGACTCTGCCCGCACGGCCACGGCACGCTCACGGCGTCCCGCCCCGGCAAGTACGCCGCCGGCGACACCGCGATCGTGACCGCGAAGCCCGCCAAGGACCATGTCCTGGCAGGGTGGTTGCTCGACGGGAAGCCGTACGCGGGCAGCCCCGGCGGCGAGGCCCTCGTCAGCTTCACCGACGGCCATCACCACACCCTGACGGCCAAGTTCCGCAAGAAGTAGGCGAGTTGCCCAACTCCCCTGCTGTATCAACGCCGTTGAGTGGGACGGCGTGCCGTACGGGTGACGTACGGCGCCGCCGAACGGGAGGCCGGTGTGCTCCCGTCGGGCGGCGCCGGGGTGGGGCTGCCCCGCCGACCAGGGGCAGCCCCGCTTGTCGCCGCCGAGGGGAGGCGCGGTGCCGGGTGCCATGCCATGACAGTGGCCGTGGGGGTCCAGCCTGTCCGACCCGGCGCCTCCCGTCCCCGGGGCGGCACGACCAGACTCCCGTACCGGAGGGCGCGGGCGCAGTCCGGGGCGGGAAGATCCGTACACCTAGCCGCCGGTCGGGGCGGATTGCCGTATGCGTACGTACCCCTAGTGGACCCGCCTCGTCATACCCGTAGTCCTCAGGGTCCGACGGTCGTCGGGATCTCCGTCCTCGACGTGATGCCGAGCTTCGCCAGGATGTGCTCGACGTGCGCGTCCACGGTCCGCTTGGAGATGACGAGGCGTTCGGCGATCTCCCGGTTGGACAGGCCCTGGGCGACCAGGGTGGCGACCTCGCGCTCCCGGCGGGTGAGGGCGTCCAGGGAGCGGTGGCCGTCGAGGGTATGACGGGTATGGGGGGTACGACGGTCGGCGGGGGGATCGGCGGGGAGGGGTACGTCGGCGTCCGCGCGGACCGCCTCCAGCACCTCGCGCCCCGACAGCCGCGCCCCGATCTCCCGCCAGCGCTCGAACGCCTCGCTCCCGAGGGCGGCCCGCACCGACTTCTGGACGGCCTCCTGCTCCTCCAGCAGGCGCGGCAGGAGCGTGACGGGGTCGCCGCCGAGGCGCCGGGCGTGTTCGGCGTACCCCATCAACCAGCAGGCGCGCACGGGGCGTTGGTGCTGCTCGGCGTGCCAGGACAGGCCGAGGCAGGCGAGCGCGGCGACCAGGATCTCCCCTATCTCCGCGGCGGCTTCGAGGCCGAGGCGGAAGCACTCGACGGCCTCGGCGTGCTCCCCGGCGAGGTGGAGGATGAGCCCCTTCGTGGCGACGGTCGAGGCGTACAGCTGCCGTTCGCCGCACCCTTCGAGGTAGGACATACCCGTCTCGCACAGGTCCAGCGCGCCCTTGGTGTCCCCGAACACGGCCCGCAGCAGGGCGGCTTCGTAGTGGATGACGCCGATCGCGAGGCCGTCCCCGGAGTCGAGGATGCGCCGCCGGGCCACCTCGACCTCGGCGAGCCCCTGTTCGACGGCGCCACCGAACGCGGTCATGGCTCCCAGGTATCCCTCGGCGGAGAGGACCACCCGCTCCGCGCCGCACCTGCGGGCCACGTCGTACGCCTGGGGGAAGCGGTCGAGGGAGGTCTCCAGGTCGCCCGCCCACACCCCGAAGATGCCGGTCATCAGCAGGCCCCAGGCCCGCTCGGGGCAGTCCTGCGGGGTGAGTCCGAGACCCTTGTCGATCCAGTGGTGGCCCTCGGAGAGGGTGCCGGCGGCCCGCCAGTACGGCCCGAGCCGCGCCGCCAGCCACAGCGCCTCCACGCCCCGGCCCTCCGCCGCGCAGCCGTACTCCAGGGCGGCCCGGACGTCGGCGACGTTCTCGCGGACGGCGCGGTGCAGGGCGACCTGCGCGGGGCTGAGGAACTCGTCCCAGAACCGGCCCACCAGACGTTCGTAGTGCGTGAAGTGCCGTTGTTTCACGGCCTCTTGGTCGGCGGCGGTGAGGCGTCCGGCGCCGTACTCGCGGATCGTGTCGAGGAGGCGGTAGCGCCCGCCGTCCTCGCCGATGCGCTGCACGACGGACTTGTCCACCAGGCCGATCAGCGCCTCCACGACCTCGCCGGGCGGCAACTCGCCGTCGCCGCACACCTGTTCGGCCGAGGTCAGCTCGAACGACCCGGCGAACACGGAGAGTCGGGCCCACAGCAGGCGTTCGTGCGGGGTGCACAGGTCGTACGACCAGTCGATGGCCGTCCGCAGTGTCTGATGGCGCGTCAGGGACGTGCGGCGGCCTCCGGTCAGCACCTCGAAGCGCTGGTCGAGCCGTGCGACCAGCTCCGCGAGGGGGACCGCGCGCAGGCGTACGGCGGCGAGTTCGAGGGCGAGCGGCATGCCGTCGAGGCGGTCGACGAGGGCGAGGGTGCGCTCGCGGTCGCCCTCGTCGAGGAGCACGCCGCCGTTCACGGCCGCCGCGCGCTGCACGAACAGGTCGACCGCGTCCTGCCTGCTCAGCGGGGTGATGGGGACGCAGTGCTCACCGGGTACGTCCAGCGGCTGACGGCTGGTCGCCAGCACGCTGAGGCTCGGGGCCTCGCGCAGGAGGATGTCGCAGAGCATCGCGCAGGCGTCGACGAGGTGTTCGCAGGTGTCGAGGACCAGCAGGACGCGGCGGTCGCGGAGGTGTTCGACGACCGCGTCCAGCGGGCTCATGCCGGGCTGCTCCGGCAGTTCGAGGACGCCGGCGAGGGTGGCGGGCACCAACTCCGGGTCGCGCAGGGCCGACAGCTCGATCAGGCGGACGCCGTCGGCGAACCGCGCCGCCGAGGCGCCGGCCGCGCGCAGCGCCGTACGGCTCTTGCCGACGCCGCCGGGGCCGACCAGTGTCACCAGCCTGGCGCGGCCCAACGCGTCGCGCAGCAGCGCCAGTTCCTCCGCCCTGCCCACGAAGCTCGTGAGTTCCACCGGCAGTTGACCGCCCCGCCGCTGTCCGAAGCCGAATCCCATCTGTCCCCCGTGCTCGCGTCGGCCGTCGCCACCCTGTCACCCATCACAGCGTAAGCACACTGCTGCCGAGCGTGAATGGCGCGAGGAGGCGTAGGTATCACTCGGCCTGGGGACGGGGATCGAAAACGTGCGCGAGGGGTGAAAGGGGAGGGAGGAGTGGGGTGTTGGGAGGGGTGGGTGCCGGAGGGGGCTTCCTTGCGGGGCGCTCAGGCCATCCAGAAGAAGACCGCCGTCATGCGCTTGTCCTCCAGGGTCGTCCCGCAGTAACCCGTCGCGCTGTGCACGAGGTTGGCGTTGTAGAGGAGGAGGCGGTTGTACTTGTGGGGGACGCGTACGTCCTCCTCGAAGGCGTCGGGGGCGACGAAGCGGGTGCCGAGGGCGTCGACGAGGTTGTTGTGGGGGGCCTGGACGACGTTGCCGCCGAGCCGGCCGCCGGGCAGGGACTGGCGGTAGAACGCCGTACCGCAGTCCTTGGGAGCTACGGGGTTGAGGTACAGGACGGCCGCGTACCGGCACAGCGACCGCGAGTCGGTGTGCGGCCGGGGCTCGCTCTCGCCCTCCCCGACGACCTGCACGCAGTTGTGGTTGAGGGTGCCGCCGCCGGGCGCCTCCTGCACCCACAGCTTCCTCGCCCCGGTCGCCCGCATCACCAGCCGTTCCACGCGGGCGAGTTCACCGGGCCGGAGCCCCGGCATGGCCCGTAGCCCCGGCCAGGTCTCGGAGGTGTACGGGTACCCCCTGACCCAGTCCTCGTGGGCGAGGCACCGTTCCCGTACGGCGTCCACCTCAGGTATGACGTCGTCGATCACCCAGTAGTCCCGGCCCTTGGTCGGCTTCCGGTAGGGCAGTACGGGCAGCTGCGGCGCGCGTGGCTGTGGGGGCATGCGGCGAATGTAAGACCGAGGTAAGCAAGTGCTCGCCCACGGTTTGCCCAAACCCGGCCCAAGAAACTTTTTGCCACCCCGGTGAGTCGCGGACCGTTCCCGTCCGTACTCCTGTACGTCCGATCCCGCCGCCCTCGCGCGGCGGGCTCCCCGACCGGGCAGGAGGCACGGTGCGCTTTTCACGCAACGCGATGGGAACTCTCTTCGTGGGCGGTGCCCTGAGCCTGACTCTCGCCGCACTCGCCTACCCATCGATGCTGGGTGTCAGCACCGTCTCGAAGTCCGGTGACCGGATCATCGCCAACACCCAGTGGGGGCCGTTGACCGAAGGGGAGCGCGACTTCGTGGTGAAGGTGCGCGCGGCGGGGCTGTGGGAGTACCCCCTCGGCCAGATCGGTGTGCAGAAGGGCAGCTCTCCGGCCGTCGTCACGGCAGGCCAGCACCTCATCGACGGCCACGCCGCGCTGGACACCACCTGCCGCAAGATCGCCCCGATGCTGAACATCACGCTGCCCAACGTGGCGAGCCCTCAGCAGCAGGGTTTCGTGAGCCAGCTCCAGTCGGAGAACGGCGCGAAGTTCGACACCGACTACGCCAACATCCTGCGCATGACGCACGGTTCGATCTTCAACACGATCGCGAAGATCCGCTCCACCACCAAGAACACCCTGATCCGGGCGCTGGCGGACCAGGCGAACGACACCGTCCTCGACCACATCACGGTGATGGAACAGACCGGTCTGGTCGACTACAACCAGACCATCTTCCAGCAGACGACTCCGCCGAAACTGCCCGACTCCGACATGACGCCGCCGCCCCCGATCCCCGGGGAGCCCATGGTCGTCCTCACCCCGCCGCCGACCGCCACCTCGACCCCGGTCGACATCGACAAGATCGTCGGAGCCAGCGCGGGCGTCACCGCGGCGCCGAACCCGGGCGGGAACAACGGGAACAACAACGGCGGTAACAACAAGGGCGGCTGACGTTTCATTAACTCACGTTAACCTCACGCGAGTTGACAGCGTTCCCAGGCGAAGATCACGATGACTCCCGCACCCCTGGCGCACCGACCGGTCGCGCCGGGTGTCCCTCCTGGTCCATCCGGCCGCCGCAGCCCGGCAGTCGTGAGAGACCAGCCACGTGATCCGACCAACCACCCCTGGCTGTACGCGATATGACGGCTCGTCATATCGGCGCGCCAAGATGGGATACGCATGTCCATAGCGAGAAGTGTCACCGCGCGCCGCCTGCTGGGGACGGGCGTCGCGTCGCTCGCCCTGTGTGCCGCCTCCGTCGCCGCCGCGTCCGGCGCGTGGGCGAGCACCGGCGGCGGGCACGGCTGGAACAACGGCGGCCAGTACCGGCCCGGCACCGGCGCGGGCGAGAAGACCGAGGCCGACCGCTGCCAGTTCTCGCTCGACGGAAACACCTTCTTCGACTCGGTGAAGGTCGACGACCAGAGCCTCAAGCCCTCCGGCGACGGCAAGGTGCACGTCACCGTGCTCGGCGCGGGCGGCACCTGCACGGTCTCCCTCGCCTCCTACCTCGCGCACGGCGCGACCTTCAACACCTCCGGCGAGCAGGTCTTCGTCGACTTCGACACCGTCACGGTGAAGAAGGGCCAGAAGGACACGCTCGACATCGCCGTCCCGGACGCGGGCTGCTTCGCGCAGGTCGACCTCTACCGGGGCGCGGTGAAGTTCGACGGCAAGAAGGAGGCCAACGACGGCTTCGAACATGGTGAGTTGCCGAAGGGGCCGGACCGTCTGGTCATCAAGGACAAGCTGATCGCCGCCTGGAACGGCGGTACGAAGGACTGCACCGTCACCGAGCAGCCGCCGGCCTCGACGCCGCCGGCCACCCCGCCCGCCGAGCAGCCCCCGGCCACCGTCCCGCCGTCCGGCGGCACCCAGACTCCGCCCTCCTCGACCTCGCCGTCCCCGTCCGCCTCGGAAGTCACGTCCACGCCGCCGAGCGACGGCGGTTCCTCCGGGTCGCCCACGCCGTCCGCCTCCGCCTCCCAGAGCACGCCCCCGGCCGCGCCCACGCCCAACGGCGGCGGCGGGAACCTCGCCGAGACCGGCGCGAACAGCAACACGGGCGTACTCATCGGCGGTGCGGCAGCGCTCGTCGCGGGCGGCGCGGCGGTGGTCGTGGCGACGCGGCGCCGGCGGGGCACGCAGTCGTGACGGCGGTAGTACCCGTGTAGTACCCGTAAAACCGCTGGAGACGCGGCGCGCTCGCGCGCTAGCGTGGCCCGTATGAAGCGCGCCTGTTCGTCCTCCACGACGACGCCGGACCAGGTCCCGGCGCGCTGACAGCTGAGCTGATCGACGAAGCCCCGGGGCGAGTGCCCCGGGGCTTTCGCGTGGGGTCGCTCGCCTCCCCACCAGCGAGGAGACCCTCCCATGGACGCCCACAAGGACGCCGCCGCGTACGACGACCACCGCCGCCTCGGCCGTGAACTCGACCTGTTCGACACCGACCCGCTGATCGGCGCCGGCCTGCCGTACTGGCTCCCGGACGGGGCGGTCGTCCGGCACGAACTGGAGGAGTACGTCCGGGAGTTGGAGGTCGGCGCCGGATACCGGCACGTGTACTCGCCGGTCCTCGGCAAACGGGAGCTGTACGAGATCTCGGGCCACTGGGACCACTACAGCGACGACATGTTCCCCCCGATGCGGCTCGGCTCCGAGGACGTCGTCCTGCGTCCGAGCCTGTGCCCCCACCACGCCCTGATCTACCGCTCCCGCGCCCGCAGCTACCGCGAACTCCCGCTGAGAATCGCCGAGTTGGGTGGCATGTACCGCTCCGAGCTGTCCGGCGTCCTCGGCGGTCTGACCCGGGTGCGCGCGATCCAGCTGAACGACGCGCACGTCTTCTGCACCCTCGACCAGGCCGTGGACGAGGCGGCGTCGGCGCTGCGCCTGATCCGCCGCGCGTACGACGACCTCGGCATCGAGGCGTCCCGCTACCGTCTTTCGCTGCCCGGCGAGGGCGGCAAGTACGTCGCCGGTCCCGAGCTGTGGAGCAGGGCAACCGCGTTGCTGCGCAAGGCGCTTGAGGGGATCGCGTACGAGGAGGCGGAGGGGGAGGCCGCGTTCTACGGTCCGAAGATCGACGTACAGATCACCGATCCGGCGGGGCGCGAGGCGACCCTGTCGACCGTGCAGATCGACTTCCATCAGCCCGAGCGGTTCGGGCTGACCTACATCGGCGCCGACGGCGCGAAGCACCGGCCGGTGATGGTCCACCGCAGCATCGTCGGCAGCGTCGAGCGGGCGGTGGCCCACCTGATCGAACGGCACAAGGGCGCCTTCCCCGTCTGGCTCGCGCCGGTCCAGCTCGCGGTGCTCCCGGTCTCCGAGGCGCAGGAGGCTCACTCCCTGGAGCTAGTACGTGAGGCGGAGTCCTCAGGTATCAGGGTCGCGTACGCCGGGCCGGACCAGGGGACCCTGGGGGCCAGGATCAGGGCGGCCCGGCTGGTGCCGTACCAGGCGGTGATCGGCGAGCGGGAGGCGTCGGCCGGGCGGGCCGCCGTACGGCTGCGGGACGGGCGGCAGGTCGGGGAGGTGGCTCCGGCGGAGCTGGTGCGGCGGATCGGGGGGCGGGTGGCGGCGCGGGGGACCGGGCTGTGGGAGTGAGGGCGCGCCTCGGGGGTGCGCGGGGGCTGACGCG
Organism: Streptomyces niveiscabiei; assembly: GCF_033794345.1. Taxonomy (NCBI): domain Bacteria; kingdom Bacillati; phylum Actinomycetota; class Actinomycetes; order Kitasatosporales; family Streptomycetaceae; genus Streptomyces; species Streptomyces niveiscabiei. Next base: position 116,351 of record NZ_JARAYJ010000009.1, on the reverse strand, counting down.
GGTGCCGGGCGCGGGCGTCGGCGCGGACGTCGGGCGGCGCTGGCGTCGGGCGGGGGGCGGGCGTCGGGCGGGCGGCGCGGGCGTCGGCGCGGATGTGAGGAGAACCGGCCTGTGGGGTTGACCAGCACCGCATAGGCTCGGGACAGGCGATCAAGCGCGGCGGTCATCTCGTACGGCGGTCACCCCGTACGGCGGTGGCGCCGCGCCCGCCGCCTGTCGTGACCGCTCGCCCGTGACGCCCGCCGTCCGGTCCGCCCGCCACCCGGAAGGGGTCCCATGACCGCCCAGCCCATCCCCGTGATCATGGACGTGGACACCGGTGTCGACGACGCCCTTGCCCTGTTGTTCGCCGTCCGGCATCCGGCGATCGACCTGCGGGCGGTGAGCTGTGTCGCCGGGAACACGGATGTGGACGGCGTCGTCCGCAACACCCTGACCGTGCTGGAGCTGGCGGGCGCGCCGGACATCCCGGTCGCCCGGGGAGCGGAACGCCCGCTGATCGAACCGGCGCGCTCGGCGCAGCACGTGCACGGCGTGGACGGCATGGGCGACCTGGGTCTCACACCCCCTACCCGTACCCCTGTGGAGCTGGACGCCGTGTCACTCCTGCGGCGGGAGATCCTCGCGTCGCCGCGCAAGGTGACGCTGGTCCCGACGGCCCCGTTCACCAACATCGCGCTGCTGCTGCGGACGTACCCCGAGGTGACCGCGAACATCGAGCGGATCGTCTTCATGGGCGGCGCGGTGGAGGTCGGGAACGCCACCCCCGTCTCGGAGTTCAACGTCTGGCACGACCCGGAGGCGGCAGCGGTCCTGCTGAGCGCCGGGGTCCCTCTCACGATGTACGGGCTGGACGTCTTCCGGCAGGTCCTGGTCCCCGGGGACGACATCGCCCGGCTGCGGGCGAGCGGGGACCCGGTACTACGTCTGACGGGTGACCTGCTGGCCCACCGCGACCCCGACGCCAGCGGCGACCCCAGCCCCACCGGCTGCCTCGGCGACGCGGGCGCGGTCTGCGCGGTCGCCGACCCCGGGGGCCTCACCACGGCACTCCTCCCGGTCGAGGTCTCCCTCGCACCGGGACCGACCCGGGGCCAGACGGTCGTCGACCGGCGCCCGCGCCCCGGCGAGGCGGAGATCCACGGCCAGGGCCGCGGAGGGGTACTGGTGGACGTAGCTCTGGAGGTGGACGTGGACCGGTACGTGAAGCTGTACCTGGGGACGCTGGAGGGCTGAGCCCTTTCCGGGGCCCTGCCTCTGAGGGGCTGGGCCCTCTCCCTCTCAGGTAACCCTCCTCTACCTCCGAAGTACGACGCCGGGGTACTACGCCCCGGTGCCGCATCCCGCTCCGGTACTACCCCCGCACACCCACCCGCAGGAACCTCGTCCCCCGGACGGACCGCCACGGTGGTCGGCCTCCGGGCGGGGTGCTGGCGTGGGAGCAGGTGTCCCTGCGTCAGGAGGCGGGTGCGGTGCGTCGAGCCCTGGGTGTGAGCGTGGCGATGGTGTGTGCGGGGGCGATGGCGGGGTGTGCGGCGCTCGGTCTCGAACATCCGGCGGTCGCTCCGCACCCCACGCCGACCATCGCCAAGTCCCCCTCCCCGCAGGCGAGTCCGAAGGCGCCGGGCGTACTGAGCGAGGCGCAGGCGCGGGCCGCCCTGCTCACCGTCGCCGACCTGGGCGCGCCCTGGACCGCCACCCGGGGCGCGGCGACCTGGCGGGACGGGGTGCTGAAGGCGACCAGTACGGCCCCGGAGTGCGCCCGCTTCCTCGACGCCCTGTACGCCGACGAACTCCTCGGCGCCCCCGCCCGCGCCGCCATCGGCCTCGACGACGCCGACACCGACGCGCAGCTCCGCTTCCAGGTGACCGCCCAGCGCCCCGCCGCCGAGGTGGACCGCGCGCTGGCCTGGCTGAAGACAATCCCCCAGGTGTGCGCCCGCTTCACCGCGACCTCGCCGAAGAACGTCGTCCAGGACGTCATGGTGACCGAGGCACCCCTACCTGAGGTGGGGGACGTACGACAGGGTCTCCATGTCACTCTCACGAGCCACGACGAGGACGGCGAGCCCGCCACCCTCACCCTCGACGTCGCCGCCGTCCGCGCGGGCGACGACGCGTACACCCTGACCAACGGCGGCATGGGCGACGTCGCGAACGAGGCGACCCAGATCGGCGTCCAACTCGGCGCACTGCGGCTGGCGGACGTGCGGAGGCAGGGGCGGATGCAGGTGTAGGCGCCGGTGCAGATACGAACGGGCGTCACGGCTTCTCGTACGGGTCCTTCGGCTGCGCGATCCGTATGACGGTGTCGGCCGCCGGCACCGGTGGCCACGCCTCGTCCGACCCCAACTCCCCTTCGGGCAGCCACGTTCCGGTGACCGTCACCCATGTGCCGACGGCCGGTGCGCCAGATCTCCACCTCGGACGGTACGGCCGGCGAGAGCCGCCCCCGGGGGACGCGGTCGGGCGGGCCAGGACCATGACCGGTTGCCCGGGGAACGCGATCGAAGTGGCCACCAGGGCAACGTGGTTGACGGCCGGCGCGGACAGCGGGCACGCCGGCGCGGCGGCCGGTGCGACCCCGCGCCGCATCAGGCTCGCGGCCACCGGTACGGACGCGCACTCGCACCCCGGAAGTACTACCCCGGTAATACCCGCGACCGGTACGGCGAGCGGGGTTCGCCGGCAGCAGCCGCTTGAGCAGCGTCTCCGGCACGAACGCGGCGATGGCCACCGGCACGGCCGTACCGAGGAGGAGGAAGGGGACCGCCCGCACGACGACGGCGGTGGAGACGGTCCACCAGGCGGCGACGGCCGGGGTGTACAGGTCGAGTTCGAGCGCCGGGCCGAGGACGGCGGCAACCGTGCCGATCGCGGCGAGCGCGGCCCCGCCGACGGCGGCGTACACCGCCACCTGCGCCGCGAGCCGTACCCCGTCGAGGGCGGTCCGCTGGTTCTCCATGGCCCGGGGGACGCCAAGGGCGACGCCTGTGCGCCGCCCCGGATTCCCCGGAGGACGAGCTGTGGCGGCACCGATCTGCCAACGCGCCCGCCCGCGCTCGCGCCCGTACGGGAACGCCCTTCGCACGCCGTGCAGAAACCGCTTGCACAACTCCCTCTCGACCCCCTTGCCCTCCTCCCCGTACACCCCTAGGTTGGTCGACACCCCGAACACCGCGTGACACCCCGAACACGCACGTCGAACAGCGCCTCCGCCCGCTGCGACCACCACCTCCTGCGAGGTCCTCCGTGCCCCGAACCACCACCACCGTCACCCGCGGCCTCGCCGCCGCGCTCATCGCCGTGACCGCCCTGGTCCTCGCGTCGACCACGGGGCATACGAGGGCCGGCGAGGAGCGCCCCGCCGCACGGACCGCGGACCAGCTGACGGGCCACTGAGGGGTGCGGCCCCGGGCGGAGCCGGGCCGCGATATCGGGCGGCGGGCGCCGGACCGCGGCAGCGGGCCGCACGAGCCGGGTGGCGGGAATCACGCCCGCTAGCCCTCTGGTATTAGCCGTCTACACCCTTACCGTGGAGAAATGTCCCCTCTGGCCCGAATCAGCAGCTCGTACGCCCCGCGCCTCGCGGAGTTCGCGTTCGAGCCCGGCTTCGTGGCCGAGGTCGACCAGCACGTCGCGGAGCTGCGCGACCGGCTGGCGGCGAACCACGCGGGCCTGATCCCCCGCCCGCCGCACCGCGAGGACCTGGCCGACTACGCCCTGGGTTTCCTGGACGCCCTCGACGAGCTCGACTGGCGTGAACCGGTGGGCTACGACTACGCGGTGTGCCGGCTGACCGCGATCACATGGCTGGTGCACCAGCACGACCTGGTTGTGGAAAAACCGTAAGGATCAGTTCACAGAAAGCGCTTGTACTCTCAACTTCTGTGCTGCCAGGGTCACTTCAGCATCGCTGAACCACCCCCGAGCACATGGAGACCCGCACGTGTTCCAGGAGTACAAGCGTTTCGCCAAGGCCGCGTTCGTCGCCGCGGCCACCACGTCCCTCGCCGTCGGCCTCACCGCCGGAACGGCCTCGGCCGCCCCCAACTTGTCGAATCTGCCTGAGAGTTCGACGTCGTTCCAGAGAACCTTCCAGCCGTACTTCGACTACGACTCGGACGGCTGCCTCCCCGCGGCGGCGATCGACATGTGGGGCAACCTCAACGGCGGCCTGAACCCCAGCGGTTCGATCGGCGGCGGCTGCCGCACGGACCACCTCGGCAACGCGAACACCTACGCGCGCGCCAAGTGCAACAACGGCTGGTGCGCGATCATCTACACCCTGTACTTCGAGAAGGACCAGGCCGACCCGACCGGCATCTCGGGGCTCGGCCACCGCCACGACTGGGAGTGCGTGGTGGTCTGGGTGAAGCAGGGCGCGGCGCAGCCGTCGTACATCTCCGCCTCGCGGCACGGCGGGTTCGACACGATCCCCGTGAACCAGGCGCCGATGGACGGCGTCCACGCGAAGATCGTCTACCACAAGGACGGCCCCTCCACCCACGCCTTCCGCTTCGCCAAGTCCGGTGAGACGCCCGAGGCTTGGCCCGACGGCGGCTGGGACCACCCGGCGCTGGTCAGCTGGGACCACTACCCGGCGAGCAAGGACCCCTCGAAGAACCTCCAGACCATCATGAACAACTCCGACTGGGGCAACGCCAACTTCCCCCTCCAGGACAGCAAGTTCAACAACACCCTGAACAAGGGCAAGCCGAGCGGGATCGCCTTCGACCCGTACGGCGCCGGCTGAGCACAGCGCCGAGGGCCGGACGGTACCGGTACTACCCGGGTAGTACTCAGGTACGGTCCGGCCCTCGGCCGTCTCACATGTCCTGGTCGGTGCGCTCCCGCACCGGCTGGTTGCTCATCGCGTCCTGCCGGCCGGCCTGGTACGCGGTGACGCTGTCCCGTGCCCTCGTCGTCTCACGCTCGGCGGTCGCCAGGAGCCGCTCCATCCGCTGGCGCATCGGACCGATCAGCCCGCCGCCCACACCGACGATCAGGATCCCGGCGCCGGCCGCGAGCGCCGCGTACAGCACCGGCTGGGTGACCGTCGTCGCGATGCCCGCCTGGCCGAGCGCGGCGATCACGCCGAGCGCGAGGATGCAGGCCCACACGACCGTCGCGAGCGTACGGCCGTACGACATCGAGGACAGCGCGCTGCCGACGATCGAGCGCACCGCGTTGGCGATGGCCATCGCGACGACCACGAGGACGACCGCGACGATGCCGCGCGGCAGCCAGCCGACGATGCTGTTGATCATCGTGCTGACCGGGTTGGTGCCGAAGACGCCGAGTGCGAGCTGGAGCGTGATCAGCATCAGCGCGTAGTAGACGATCTTGCAGATGATCCCGGTCATGTCGTACTTCGAGTCGCGCAGGAAACGGTCCGCCCCCGCGCGGTCCGCGAGCCGCTCCGAACCGACCTTGCGCAGCACGCGGTCGAGGACCCGGGCGATCATCTTCGACACGAACCAGCCGATGGCGAGGATGATCAGGAAGCCGACGAGTTTCGGCACGAACTGCGCGACCTTGGACCAGGCGTCGTTCAGTCCCTGGGTGAAGTTGATGGCGAGCGTGGTGGTGGCCATGGGCGGCACATCCTTCGTTCGATTTCCCGAAGCTCGGACCAGCGGTGCAACGCCCCCCTCCCTCCGTGGATAGCAGGACGGGGTGGAGGGGGCCCGTGGGGTGGGGCTGTACGGGTGATACCGAGGGGGTAGCGGGGTACGCCCTCGGGGCGGCCCTGGCGGGGGCGGCCCGAACACGGTCCGGAGCGGGGACTACACGGGGGACCGCCCGGTGGCAGGGCTGGGCGCAGGACGCGAAGGGAGTCGCTCGGGTGCCTGTTCCTCGGTGCCGGGTCAGGAACAGCCCCGTGGCTGTTCCGTCAGCGTCCCGCCGGAGTCGCCCGCGCCTCGGTCTCCAGGTGCTTGAGCTGCTGGCGGATGTGGTCCAGCGCGCCCTCCCGGCGCCCGGGGACCCGGGTACGCAGCGCCGTGAGCGCGGGGGCCAGCTCACGTGCCGGGGTCAGCGCGTCGATACGGCCCCACTGGTGGTGCGCCCGGTCCACGGCCGCCTCGACGGCGGGCGCGTCCACCGGCTGCCCGGCGGCCAGCCTGAGCGACGCCACCGACAGCCACGTACGGCAGCTGCGCTCCGCGTCCCCCGCGAGCATCGCGAGGTCGGCGCGCACCTCGGCCCAGTGCAGCGCCTCGTCCGAGCCGGGGCCGTACGCCTCCACGGCGGTCTCCTCCTGCCGGGCCGCGAGCACGTCGGCGTCGCCGTGCCGCCCGCCCTGGACGGCCGCGGTGATGGCGGCGTGCGGGTCGTCGGCGGGGGCGCGGGGGGTGTCGCCGGGTACGTCATGAGGGCTGGGCGTGTCCCCGGGTACCTCTTGGGGGCCAGCCGCCGCATCGCCGGGCGCCTCCCGGGGGCCGACCGCATCCCCGGGTACCTCCCGAGGACCAGCCTCCGGATCACTGGGCGCCTCGCGAGGGCCCGCCGCATCCCCGGGTACCCCCTGAGGACCAGCCGCCGCACCCCCACGCTCCGGCCGAGAGGCGACCGCATCCCCAGGTACCCCCTCAGAGGTAGGGGGAGTGAACAGGTGCGCAGGAAGCTGCGACGGGATGCGGGGGGCGCCCTTCGGGGGTGGGGGTACTACGACCGGGGCAGCGGGGTGGGGTTCGCCGTGGGTTCGGGGGCCCGTCGTACCTGTACCAGCCGGACCCGGGCGCGCCATACCCGTACCCGCCGGACCCGTCATACCCGTAGTACTCGCGCCGTACGTACCGGCCGCACCGGCCCCCCACCCCGTACCCGGCCCGATCACCAGATCCGCGCTCTCACCGTCACCCCGTACCCGCGCCAGCGCGGCGCCGTGCAGTTGCTCGATGTCCGGTCGGCCGCCGCTGCGCAGGATGGTCCCCACGGCCTTCATGTACGCCGGTGTCCCCGTGCCCCGGCGTCCGCCGGGCGGGACGACGCGGCCGTAGACGGTGACGTCGGGACCGCAGCCGAGGGGGTTGTCGCGGAGCCACGCCCAGGTGTCGGCGTCGGCGTGGAGGTCGAGGAGGACGGTCGTAGTACCCGTAGCCCGCAGGCGCAGCTCCTCGCGGAACCAGTGCCAGGGGAACCCGGTGTAGCGGACGGTCGCGGGGGTGGTGCGGGCGAGCGCGAGGTGCGGCAGGCGCTGGCGGCGGTCGAGCTGGAGCTGGCCGGCGACGAACAGGGTCAGCGGCCCCGGCGACGCGGCGGCGGCCCGCAGCCGGGTCAGGACGGCCTGCGGCTCCAGCGGGTCGGCGAGTTCGACGACGTTGGCGGTGTCGGTGCCGGCCAGCACGGCGGGCGGCACCGCGGCCAGCACCGGAAGCACGGACGCGGCATCCACCAGGCACCCCTTGCCGACGGGCGAAGCCGCCAGCAGCAGCACGGTTCCGGGCATGGGTCCCTCCCCCTGATGGATCACTTACGTCAGCACCGTAACCGCTACGACCGCGAAGGGGAGCCCCGGAGCGGCAAACCCCCGTCCCCCCGCCGGCCCCCGCTCACCCCCCGGGCACCATCCGCACGGCGAAGACCGTCGTGTCGTCCCCCGGTCTCCCCCCGCTGTGCCGCAGCGCGCCTTCCCGGACGAACGCCACCAGCCGGTCCGGCTCCGCGAGCCCTGCGTCCCTGGTCAGGGCCTTGCTCAGCTCCTCCGGCAGCGGATAGAACCGGCCCTGCGCGTCCCGTGCCTCGGTCACTCCGTCCGTCACAAGGAGGACGGTCTCCTCCTCGCCGACCTCGACCCGTAGTACCTCAGGGGTACCTCTCAGGTCCCCCAGGTCCCCCGATACCCCCAGCTCCCCCAAGTCCCCCAGCCCGAGCGGTAGCCCGCCCCCGGCCTCGTCCCCCAGTACCCGTACCCCTCCAGTACCCACCACCATGGGCGGCTCGTGCCCGAACAGCACCACCTCGACGACCGCCACACCCCCGACCGCCCCTTTGGGGGGATACCCGAGGAGTACGGCGGTGGCGAACCGGTCGCCCTCGTCGCGCCCGACCGCCGCCGCGTGCGCCCGGTGCCGCAGCATCCGCGTCTCCAGCCGCGCACCCACCACCCCGAGGTCTGCCTCGTGGTACCCGGCCTCCCGGAAGGTGCCGAGCAGCGCCGCCGCGGCCTCGACGGCGGCGAGCCCCTTCCCCTGGACGTCCCCCACTAGTACCCGGGTCCCATGCGGGCCGGGCTGGATGTCGTAGAAGTCGCCGCCCACCCGGGCGTCCGCGTCGGCGGCGAGGTACACCTCGGCGTGCCGCAGCCCGCCCCAGTCGGCGGGCAGCGGGCGCAGCACCGTACGCCGGGTGGTGTCGGCGGCGTCCGTCATGCGCACCATGCGCCGCTCGGCCCGCAGCCGCGCCGCGCACGCCAGGACGGACAGGCCCCCGCCGACGGCGACGAGCACCAGGTCGACGGTGCCCGCCTTGTACTGGTCCGGCTCGCGCAGCTCGGTGAGGACGAACGCGGCGAGCGACAGCACAGCGAACAGCGCGGTCGTCCGCACCCCGCACAGCACCGCCGTGATCGCGACGACGAACACGCAGAACGACTCGATGTGGAACCGTACGTCGGTCCCCACGTCCAGCAGCGTGATCCCGGTCAGCAGCAGCGCCGGCACCAGCCAGGTCACCCTGCGCCCCCGTACGCCGAAGAGCCCGAGCCGCATGGGGCGAGAGAAGCACGCGGCGCTGTCGTCCGCATCCCCGCGCAGACCGACTTGCCACCGTCCCTCCCTGGGTGTGCCCTGGAGGTCAGGGGGTGGGGGATACCCGGAGAGGAGTACTCCAGATGGCTCACGCGGCACCCGCACCACATGATGCGCACCACGTCTTCAGCGCCCGCACCCACCGGATCGCGGCCTGGGCGGGTCCGGTGGTACTAGGACTCGTGTACGGGTACTGGGTGGCGGCCGTCCGCCGCTCGGGCGGCCCGATCACCGGCTGGAACCTGCTGCTCGGCTTCGTCAGCGCCCTCGCGGTCGCGGCGGCGTACGTCGCGGTGCGCGCTCTGGCCCCGCGCCTGAAGCGCGAGCTGCACGCCGTGCTGTGGGCGTCCTTCGCGGGGTGCGCCTTCGGCTTCGTCTACAGCCAGACCGGCGCGACGATCTGGCGCTCCGTGATGATGTCCCTCGGAGTGGCGGCGGGCTTCTTCGTCGTTCTCTTCTACCGGTACTACACCCATGAGGACGGCGAGGGGCATCGCGTCCGCTGAGGCGGCGCCCCCAGTACTACCCGGGTAGTACCTGAGGCCGACAGGGCCGGGCCCCGGCGAGGTGGTCGTCCACCCGCCGGGGCCCGGCCCTGTCACGGTCACGCCATCCGCTCACCACCAGCCCGAGGATCCGGCCGAACTCCAGCTCCACGAGCCCGACGCGCTCCACGAGCCGGAGCCCGCGGCGCTCCACGAGGTGTCGTAGGGGTCGTACGCGTTGTTCCAGCCGTAGGGGTTGTCCCAGTTGCTCCAGCTCCCGTTCTTCCACTGCGGGCAGGGGTCGGAGCAGGTGGGCACCCAGGCGCCCCCGGTGTTCACGAACGCGGCGCTGGCCCAGCCCTGGGCGCCGACGAGCCAGTACCAGTAGGGATTCCCGTTGACGCTCTGCCCCTGGACCATGCACTGCACGCGGTCCTGGCTGCCGGGGGAGAGCGCGGTGACGACGCCCGCGTGCGTGGTGGGCGCCGACCGTACGTTGAGTTCCGTGCCCGAGACGACGGTGCCCCAGATCGGGCCGCCGCCTCCGCCGTGCCCGCCGCCGCGTCCCTCGGCGAAGGCGGGTGAGGTGGTCGCCGGCGTGGTCGAGGGTGCTGCCGCCGCGTGGGTGCCCGCCGCGGCCACGGCCAGCGTGCCACCGGTGAGCAGGGCCGCGGCCAGGGTCCGCAGGACCGGAGTACTGCGCATGATTCGGCCTCCTTCTCCCCTGAACGTCCCCGTTTCTCCCCAGCACCAGGAAACACCCGTTCGGGTGAACCCTCCACCGGAGAGGGAGGGGGCGGAGGGCCGGTACGGGGCCGGTGCGGCAGGGGCCGCGCACCCACATGGCGGCAACCCACTGGCGTACCCCTCAGGTACCCCCTTGCCTGGAGGCGTGGCCCTTACCAGCGTGACCCGTAGTACCCGTACTACCCGTACGACCGTCTCCGCCGCGTTCGTCGCCCTCGCCTGCCTCCTCGTCCCCCTCGCGACCCTCGCGGCCTGGGCGTCGTACGACCTACGGGACCAGGAGCGGTACGTCCGGGCGCTCGCGCCGCTGGCCACGGACGCGGCGGTCCGGCGGACCATCGTGGAGGGCGTCGCCCGGGACGCGCCGGGCGTACCGCGGCGGGTCGTCGAGGACGAGGTACGCCGGTTCACCGCGACGGCCGCGTACCGCGCGGCGTGGGACGAGGGGAACCGGGAGGCGTACACGGCGGTGATGCGGGCGTTGGAGGAGCCGGGGAGGGAGGTGGTTGCCGGGGTGACGGGGCTGGAGCCGGCCGGCGTAGCACCGGCGCGGGAGGTGGTTGGCGTAGTACCGGGGAGGGAGGGAGCCGTCACAGCGCCGGGTGGGGTGTCCGCTCGCGAGGTGGGCGGCGTGCGATCAGGAGGCACCTCGGGGCGTCAACTCGCCGTCGGGAACGGCTCGTTCGCGTCTTCCCCGGTGACCCTGCTGCCCCGGCAGAACCTGGACGCCCTACGCCGTGGGTATCACGTGCTGGACGTCGCCGGGTTCTGGCTGCCCGTCGCGGCCGTGGTGTTCGCCGGGGCCGGCATCGCGGTCGCCGGGTGCCGGCGGCGGGCGTTGACGGCGACCGCCCTGGGTACGGCGCTCGGTGGCGCGCTGCTCGGGCTCGCGGTCGCGGTCGCCCGTCACCTCACCCTCGACGGCCTCACCGACCCGGCCCACCGGCTCGCCGCAGCGGCCGTGTACGACGCGCTGACCGAGACCTTGCGCACGGCGTCGTGGCTGCTGCTGGCCGGGGGGCTGGTGGTCGCGGGGGCTACGTGGGTGACGCGGGTGGTGCGGACCCGGGTATGAGGGGGCGAGGCTGGACCGGGGGGCTGCCCCTCCCCGCCGAGGACCAGCGACGTCCGCGCAGGACTCGCCGCCGGACGCGGTCAGCGGCGTCCGTGAAGGACCAACCGCACAGGGGCCAGCTTCGGCCGTACGAGCCCCGTCGCCGCACGGAGATCAGCTGCGGTCGTGGAGGACTCGTCGCCGCACGGGCATCGGCCTCGGCCGTACAGGCGGCGCCCCTCGCAGAGCTCGGCCTCTCCCCCGTACAGAGCCCACCCCGCTCGTACGAAGCTCGGCCACGCGCACAGAGCCCGGCCACGCGTACAGAGCCGGCTGCTCGCGCGAAGTCCGGCCCGCTCGCTCGGAGTTCGCCCCGTCCCCCACCCGTCGCCCCCACACAGAGCCCCGGATGCTGTTCAGCCCCGTCGGTGCAGGGCGATGTTCACCAGCAGCGCGCGATGGTCCGTGCCCGGCAGGTCGAGGAAGCGGGCGCGTGACGTCGAGAAGTCGTCGCTCAGCAGGACGTGGTCGATCTGGGTGCCGAACATGGGGGTAGTACTTGAGGGCCAGCTCGGCTCGTGGCTCTTTCCGGTGAGGCGGGCCGCGTCGTGGAGGCCCGTGCCGAGGATGCGGCGGAAGGCGGCGTGGTCCTGGGAGGCGTTGAAGTCCCCCGCAAGTACCACGGGTCCGGTCTGCCGGGCCGCCCATGCCTGGATACGTCCCAACTCGCGCTTCCACAGGCCCACTTGACCGGGCAACGGCGGCTTCGGATGGGCTAGCTGGAGGCGTACGGCGGTGCCGTCGACATCGGCCACCGCGCCCGGCATGCCCATCTCGGCGGGGATCGTCGCGGCAGGGGTGAGGGGGTAGCGACTGAGGATGACGGACCCTACGGAGGTATCCCCCTCGACCGCCTGGCGGTACGGGTAGGGGGTCGCGAGTTCGCGGCGCAGGGTCGCCTGGCAGCCGTACTCGCACTCCTGGACGAAGACGATGTCGGGGTTCTCGCGGTGTACGGCCCTCAGGAGGGCGTCGGTGGCCCAGCCGAACTCGACGTTGGAGGTCAGCACCTCCAGGCGGGCGGCGACCGGGCCGCCCGGTTCGCGAGCCGTGCCGTACGGCTGGAGGAACCAGGCCAACGAGCCGAGGACGACGGCGGCCCAGAGCAGGCCGGGCCACCAGCGGGCGAGGAGGGAGAGGAGGGCGGCGGCGGTCGCGGGGACCAGCAACCACGGGAGGAACGCGAGGAGTTGGGGCACCGGGGTGACCGCGTCGGTGCCGGCGGCCCGGCAGCCGGCGATCACGCTCACCCCGGCCAGCACCAGGCCCGCGCACCAGGCGCCGGCCGTCCTCCCCCAGGGCCGTGCGGCCGGGTCAGTGGAACTCCCGGACGACCTCGATGCGTCCGACGATGTGCTCGTTGAACTCATCCAGCTCCTCCGCGGGCACCCACAGCTCCAGAATGGTCTTCCCACCAGCCTGCCGCACGGGATACCGCGCCAAGAACGCGCTCTCCACCTCGAACCGCGTCACATATCCCACCCCCGACGCCGGCACGTTCCAGTCCCGCGCGATCCGTACGGCGTAGTCCTCATTGAGTACGGGATAGAAGATCGGCTGCTCCGCCAGCCGAGGCGGCCACGCCGTCCACCCACTCGCCTCGACCAACGCGAGCTCCTCGGGGCCGGTGGGACGCCAGAGGGTGGTGGTGGGAGTCGTTGTACTCATGAGTGACGACCGTAGTCGTACCCCTCTGGGGTGAGCGAGGCGGTTTCCGTAGCTCTGAAGTTGCTCATACCCCCTTGACCAGGCCAGAGACCGGGAACGAGTGTTCGCCTCATGACCAGGACGAAGGTATGGGGGACGGCCGCCTCGGTGGCCGCGTTGACGCTCGCCGGTTGCAGCACGGGAGGTGCCTCGCAGCCCGCGGAACGACCGGCGGCGAGCGCGGCGGCGCCGGTGAAGCCTGCCGGGGCCGGGCGCGCGGCGGCCGTGGTCGGGGTACCTGAGTTGGGGGGTATTACGGCCGTAGCCAAGGGAGCCGTACAGACCGGGAACGCGGAGTACCCGCTTCCCGGCGGTATGCGCGCGGGCGGCACACTCGCCGTCGCGTTCGAGTGCGAAGGCGTGGGGCGGCTCACCGTCGATGTGGTGCCCGGCGGCGCCTCTTTCTCCGTTCCGTGCGAAAAGGGGCAAGTGACGCCGATGATGAACGAGGTTCCGGTGGACCGGAGTGCCCCCGCCGGGATGCTGCGGTTCTCGGCGGGGGCGGGGGTTGTCTGGGCGTTCGCGGCCGGGTGGGACAAGTCCGGTCGCGGGCACGGGAGTTAGATGCCGATGTCGCGGCCGTCCGTGCGCCAGACCGAGACGACCGCGGGGCGGACGATCTTGCCGCGGCCGTCGGGCCAGGTGGAGGCCGGCTTCTCGACCGAGGCGCCGTCGACCTCGCCGGGGTGCTGGACGGAGACGAGGACGCGGCGGTCCTGGATGAGCGGGCCGCAGGTCTCCGCGCCGGTCGGCACCGTGAGGAACTGCTTCAGCTCACCCCGGCGCGGTCCCTTGGTCGCGACGCCGAACAGGCCGTCGTGGGAACCGAGTTGGTTGCCGTCGGTGGAGATCCACAGGTTGCCGTGCGGGTCGAAGGCGACGTTGTCCGGGCAGGAGATGGGGCTGACGGCGGACTTGGGGAATCCGGCGAAGTAGGTGTTCGGGTCGTTCGGGTCACCGGCGACGAGGAACAGCGTCCAGCCGAACTTCAGCGACTCGGGACGGCCCCGGTGCTCGGTCAACTCCAGTACGTGGCCGTGCTTGTTGGCGTTGCGCGGGTTCGCCTCGTCCGCCTTCGCGTTCGAACCGACGCCCCGGTTCGAGTTGTTGGTGAGCGCGACGTACACCTTGCCGGTGACGGGGGAGGGTTCGATGTCCTCGGGCCGGTCCATCTTCGTCGCGCCGACCTTGTCCCCGGCGAGGCGCGTGAAGACGAACACCTCCTCGGCGGTCATGCCCTCGACGTGCGAGACGGCGCCCTTCGCGGTCGCCGTCGCCAGCGGGATCCACTCGCCGCTGCCGTCGAACTCCCCGTCGGCGGGCAGCTTTCCGGTCCCGTCGATCTCGATCGCGGGCGAGTCGCCGGTCAACTTCGCGACGTACAGGGTGCCTTCGTCGAGCAGCGAGAGGTTGTGCTCGCGCACGGCACGCGACGAACCGCGCTTCATCCGCTTGCTGCCGACGAACTTGTAGAAGTAGTCGAAGCGTTCGTCGTCGCCGGAGTAGATGACCGGGCGCCCGTCGGCGGTGAGGCGGACGGTCGCGGCCTCGTGCTTGAACCGGCCGAGCGCGGTGTGCTTGCGCGGCGTGGAGGAGGGGTCGTACGGGTCGAACTCGACGACGTACCCGAACCGGTGGACCTCGTTCGGCTCCTGCGCGATGTCGAACCGCTTGTCGAAGCGTTCCCACTTGCGCTCGGTGGCGCCGGTGCCGATGCCGTACCGCTTGTCGGTCGCGCGCGAGGAGTTCGCGAAGTACTGGTTGAAGTTCTCCTCGCCGTGCAGCGTCGTACCCCAGGGTGTCGTACCTCCGGAGCAGTTGTTCAGCGTCCCGTACACCTTGCGGCCGGTCGGGTCGGCGGAGGTCTTCAGCAGGTCGGACCCGGCGGCGGGCCCGGTCAGCCGGAACTCGGTGGTCGCGGTGACCCGCCGGTTGAGGTGGTGGCGGGGTACGACGGTGAGCTTGCCGGTCCTGCGGTCCTCCTGGACGACGACGGCCGCGAGGCCGTGCGCGGCCCAGGCGACCTCGACCTGCTGACGCGTCGGGTTCGCCGGGTCGTAGCCCCGGAACATGAGGATCTCGTCGGTGTACTCGTGGTTGGCGACGAGGAGCTGGCGGTCGCACTCGCCCGGCAGGGGGAGAAGGGCGAGGAAGTCGTTGTTGTACCCGAACTGGCCCGCCTGCGCGGCACCGGTCTGGTTCTCCGGGTCGAACGCGGGGGCGCCCTTCACGATGGGCTCGCCCCAGCGGACGACGACGTTCTGCCCGTAGCCCTCGGGTATGACGACCGCGTCGGTGCGGTTGGGGGCGACGGCGCCGTACCGGAGGCCGCGGGCGGCCTGCCCGGACGGGTTGCCGTGGCTCCCGGGTACTACCGGTTTAGCCGCGAGGGGGGAGGCGTCGGCCGACGGCGCGTTCGTGACCGTGGCCGTGCCGGCCGCTGCGGCGACGGTGACCACGGCGGCGGCCCGCACCATCGCGCGGCGGCTGAGCGCACCGGCGATCACGTCTCCGACGTACTCGTTGTCGCTGGTGTTGGGCACCTCGTGGAAGCAGGCGTCACCACACCGGAAACGGCAGGTCAGGGCGGATCGGCCGCCCGGATGGGAACCGGTCTGCGTGGTGATGATCGGCAGCAGCTTGCGCACTTTGCTCTCCCCTTGCGTGCCCTTGGTGTCAGCGTGACGCTAGGGGGGTCTTTGTGCCGGAGTGGGGCTGGTGAGTGAACGGTGGATGAACGGGTGGGGGACGGGCGGGGTGTTGCCGGGCCCTTCGGTGAACACCCTTGTGGAGACGTGGAGTTGGCCGGTTTACGTGGCCTCCGGTCGGTGGTGGGTGTTTGACACCCGGCCCCTTTTCCCGCTCACCCCTGCCCATGATCGTCATGTGGGGCCGCTAACCTTACGTGTCCGTCCTGGCCAGGGATTGACGGGCTTCAACTCACGCGAAGGGTTGCGCACATGGGTATTCTCACTCTCCTGCGAAACGCGTTCGGCAGGTCACGCAAGGAGCGTGCCGCCGAAGCAGAGGGTGCGGACCAGGTCCCTTCCCAGCAGGAGCCTGCGGCGCAGAGCCCGGTCGAGGACCCCACGCCGGCACCCGCTCCTTCCCCAGCGCCCGCGTCCTCCTCGGCCCCCGCGCCTTCGCCCGTCCCCGAACCCCGCCAGTCCGACTCGTCCGAGCACGACCTCGTCGCGGCGGCCTTCGACAACGTGAAGGTCCCGACACCGACGCGGTCCCCGGAGGGGGCGGCCGAGGGCGAGATTGAGACGGCGGGAGTCTCGGCCGAGGCCGAGGCCAAGGCGGAGACCGAGGCCGGGACCGACGCCGGCGCCGAAGCGCCGACCGAGGCCGAGTCGGTCGCGGGAGCTACGGGTACCACCGGTACCGCTGAGGTATCGGAGGAGGCCAACGCCGGTACTACCTCCGCCGTAGGGGCTGTGGAGGTCCCCCAGGAGACCGAGGCGGACGAGGCGCCCGCGGCTGCGGCCGAGGTCACGGAGACGCCGGAGGCCGAGGCGGCGGACGAGGCCGAGACCGAGCCCGTCGAGCCGCCGGCCGCCACGGAAGCCCAGGCCAAGGCCGAGCCCGAGGTCACCGAAGCGCCGATCGCCGAGGAGCCCGCCGCCGAAACGGAGGCCGTGGACGCGGCGCAGGCCCCGGAGGAGACCGAGCCCGAGTCGGCGGAATCCACGGAGACGCCGGCCACCGAGTCGACGCCGGAACCGGCGGCGGAAACCGAGACCTCCGCTGCGGAGATCCCGGCACCCCCCGTAGTACCGGTACTCCCTACGGCCACCACCGAGGAGCCCGAGACCGAGCCGGAGCCATCGGCCCCCACCGACGGCGTAACCCCCGAGGCCGAGCCGCTCACCACCGAGCCCGCCCCCGAGGCCCCCGAAGCAGAGACCCCCGCCTCCACCGAGCCCACCGAGGAACCGGCCGCCGAAGTAGAGGCCACCCCCTCCCCTGAACCCACCTCCACCGAAACCGCCGAGCCCACCCCCGAAGCCCCGGTCACCGAGGCGGAGCCCGAAGCCCCCTCGACCGAACCCGTGGGCAAGACCCCCGAGGCAGAGGACCAGGTCACCGAGGCCCCGACCGCCGATACCTCCGAGGCAGCCCCGGAACCCACGGACGGCGTAACCCCCGAGGCCGACACCCCCGCCGAACCGGACGTCGAGACCGACCCCGCCCCCTCCCCGGCCCCCGACCTCGACGCCTCCCCCGAGCCCGCCACCCCCGAAGCCGAGCCGGCGTCGGCGGCCCCCGCCCCGACCCCCGCCTCCGGAGAACCCGCCGCCTCCGGCGGAGCCGCCGAGCCCCCCGCCATCCCCCCGCACCTCACCACCGCCCACACCTCCGCCGCCCTCACCCTCGCCCACCTGGGCCTCACCACCGCCCGCGCCGCCACCTACCTGGTCCTCGACCGCTCCGCGTCGATGCGGCCGTTCTACAAGGACGGCTCCGTGCAGGCCCTCGCCGATCAGACGCTCGCGCTGGCCGCGCACCTCTCGCCGGCGGACCCGACCGTGCACGTCGTGTTCTTCTCGACGGAGGTCGACGGGACGACGGACCTCGCGCTGACGGACGAGGACGCGAGCACGAAGGTGGACGACGTGCACGCGGGCCTGGGCCGCATGGGCCGTACGACGTACCACGCGGCGGTCGAGGCGGTCACGAAGCACCTGGACGCGTCGGCGGACCCGGACGCCCCGGCGCTGGTGGTGTTCCAGACGGACGGCGCCCCGGACGCGAAGACCCCGGCGACGCAGTCCCTGACGGAGGCGGCGAAGACCCACCCGCGCCTGTTCTTCTCGTTCGTCGCGTTCGGCGAGCACGAGAACAAGGCGTTCGACTACCTCCGCAAGCTGAAGACGGACAACACGTCCTTCTTCCACGCGGGTCCTACCCCCAAGGGACTCACGGACGACGAGCTGTACGAGGGCGTCCTGAAGAACTGGCGCCCGTAATACCCGTAGCCCCGTAATACCCGTAATACCCCGGTATGCCGCCCGCGCTCCCCCAGAAAAAAGGGGCGCGGGCGGCATACACACGTCAGCTACGATTTCAAGAACCCAAAGAACCAAAACCGACCTGGGAGCAGCCCCCGATGGCTCGACACCTCATCACCAGCGCCCTTCCGTACATCAACGGAATCAAGCACCTGGGCAACATGGTGGGGTCCATGCTCCCGGCGGACGTCTACTCCCGCTACCTGCGCCAGCGCGGCCACGACGTCCTCTACATCTGCGCGACGGACGAGCACGGCACCCCCGCCGAACTCGCCGCGAAGGAGCAGGGCCTCCCGGTCGCCGAGTTCTGCGCCCAGGCGCACGACGCGCAGAAGGCCGTGTACGACGGCTTCGCGCTCGCCTTCGACTACTTCGGCCGCAGTTCGAGCGAGCAGAACGTCGAGATCACCCAGCACTTCGCGCGGAAGCTGAACGAGAACGGCTTCATCGAGGAGCGCGCGATCCGCCAGGTCTACTCCCCGGCGGACGGCCGCTTCCTCCCGGACCGGTACGTCGAGGGCACCTGCCCGCACTGCGGGTACGACAAGGCGCGCGGCGACCAGTGCGAGAACTGCACGCGCGTCCTGGACCCGACGGACCTGATCGACCCGCGCAGCGCGATCTCCGGCTCGACGGACCTCGAAGTCCGGGAGACCAAGCACCTGTTCCTCCTCCAGTCGAAGCTCCAGCGCGAGGTCGAGGAGTGGGTCGCGGCGCACGAGGAGGAGTGGCCGCACCTCTCCTCGTCGATCGCCCGCAAGTGGCTCACCGAGGGTCTGCACGACCGCGCGATCACCCGCGACCTCGACTGGGGCGTGCCCGTCCCGGCGGACACCTGGCCCGAACTCGCCGCCGAGGGCAAGGTGTTCTACGTCTGGTTCGACGCGCCGATCGAGTACATCGCGGCGACGAAGGAGTGGTCGGACCAGGACCCGGCGAACCGCGACTGGAAGTCGTGGTGGTACGAGTCCCAAGACACCGTCCGTTACACGGAGTTCATGGCGAAGGACAACGTCCCCTTCCACACGGTGATGTTCCCGGCGACCGAACTCGGCGTCCGTGAACCGTGGAAGATGGTCGACTACGTCAAGTCCTTCAACTGGCTGACGTATTACGGCGGGAAGTTCTCAACGTCCCAGAAGCGCGGGGTCTTTACGGACCAGGCGCTCAGCATCCTCCCCGCCGACTACTGGCGCTACTTCCTCATCGCCAACGCGCCCGAGTCGGACGACTCCTCGTTCACCTGGGAGCACTTCACGGCGACCGTGAACAAGGACCTCGCCGACACGCTCGGCAACTTCGTCAACCGCGTCCTGTCCTTCTCGAAGAAGCGGTTCGGCGATGAGGTCCCGGCGGGCGGCGAGGCGGGCGAGCCCGAGGCGCGGCTCGGCGAGGAGATCGCGCGGCTGCTCGCGGAGTACGAGGAGCACATGGACGCGCTCCAGTTCCGCAAGGCCGCGTCCGCGCTGCGCGCGCTGTGGTCGGCCGGCAACTCCTACTTGGAGGAGAAGGCGCCCTGGCTGGAGATCAAGACCAGCCCCGAGGGCGCGGCCCTGACCCTCCGTACGGCGATGAACCTCATCCACCTGTACTCGGTGGTCTCGGAGCCCTTCATCCCGGCGACGTCGAAGACGATGCGCGAGTCCTTCGCGCTCGCCGACGACACGGCGGCCTGGGTCACCCCGGACGCGGCGAAGGCCCTCGCCGCCGTCCCGGCCGGCACCCCCTTCACCGTCCCGCCGGTCCTGTTCGCGAAGCTGACGGACGAGGACCTGGAGACGTACAAGGAGCGGTTCGGCGGGCAGCCGGCGTAATACTGGCGGGCGGCTCCGGCGTAGTACTCCGGAGCTGCCCGGAGTACTACTGCGGAGCTACGTACGAGAGATGGCCGGCCGGCCCCGGGAGAACACCCGGGCCGGCCGGCCACCTTCGTTGCGCGGCTCCCGTGTCCCTCCACCCGGTGGCCGCGCGACCAGCCGGGGTCAGCGTCTCCAGGGGCGGTATGAGGTACCCGCTGCTGGAGGAGACTCCGGCCGGTGGCTCTGAGGTACTACACGGGGACTACTTGAGGGTGCCCGCGCCGGTGGTGGAGGCGAGGGCCGCAGGGAGGTTCCTGGCGGTGGATTCGAGGCCCGCCGTCAGCGTCGGGACCCAGTTCACCGTCGCCTTCACGTCCTTGGACGCCGCCGCGTTGTAGAGGGAGACGAGGTCGGTGGAGGCGCCGTTGACGAGGTTGCCGGTGCTCTTGACCGAGCCGGTGCCGTCGCTGGAGAGGAGCTTGGAGAGCTTGGTGCCCGCCGGGACCTTCCAGTAGTTGTTCTCGGCGACGACCTGCGCCTTGGCGCGCGCGTTGATGCTGTACTGCGGGGTGTAGCCGTTCAGCGTGGTGATGTCGTAGAAGTTGTTGTAGATGTGCACCTGCCCGAGCCGGGCGAGGGGCGCCCGCTGGACGACCCCCTTCCACACGTTGTGGTGGATGGAGACCCGCAGCTTCCCGGTGCTGTCGGTGTCGCTCGCCCCGATGAGCATCGTCTTGTCGTGGCAGGTGAAGACGGAGCGGGAGACGGTGACGAGGTCGGAGCCCTTGGTGATGTCGAGCGCCCCGTCGTGGATCTGGTACTCCCGCCCGTAGTACTTGGGGTTGGCCCCGTCGAAGTGCGGCGCGTCGGTGAACGTGTTGTGGTCCGCCCATACGTGGGTGGCACCCCGCAGGGTCACCGAGTCGTACTGGCTGTTCCAGTTGCCGGTGCTGCCGTCGGTGGGGTCCCACTGCGGGAAGCAGTCCTCGGTCGCCGAGAGCGTCAGGTTGCGGACGATGACGTTGTCGACGTTCTGGATCTGGAGGCTCCCGCCGGTGATCCCGGCCTTGGAGCCCGGCACACCCACGATCGTGGTGTTCGCGGGCACCTTGAACACGATGTTCTTGGCCTGCTTGGCCTGCGCCGCGGCCCGCGCCTTCTCCTGCGTGCCCGACGGCAGCTTCTTGCGCCCGTAAGTGGAGGGGTCGTACGCCCTCAGGTACGACGCCAGCGAGTACCCCGTACCTGAGGCGTACTCCGCGCAGGTGAGCTTCTTGCCCGCGTCGTTCGTGTTCGCGTCGATGGTGCCCTTGATCTTGATGATCCGGGGCGCCTTGTCCGCCGCCGACCCCAGCGCCTTCACGAGCTGCGCCCGGGTGGAGACGGTGAACGTGTGCGCGGCGTCGGCCTTGGCCCCGCCCGTGGTCCCGCTCCCGTACGACGCCCAGCCGTCCTTCGCGGCCAGCGTCTGGTGGTACAGGTCCGCCGCCCCGGCGTTCGCGGTCAGCACGAACACCCCGGCCCCGACCCCGGCGGCCACGACTGCGGCGGACACCACGAGGGTGCGGCGCTTGCGAACGGACCGGCGGTGAGAGGAAGTTGCCACGAAGGAAGTCCTTACGGGTCTGCTGTGCAGCGGGTGCGCTGCGGCTTACGACCCGTCAGTGGTCGCCGGGTGAAGGAAGGTTGCCGCACGACCAGACTTTTTTCGCACGGCCCTCACAGCTACCTCCGGCACCTCGCGATGAACCTCGCCCCACCCACCTCAGGTATGACACCGCCCCGCCCTGCCCCTCTCAGGTACGAGCCCCCGGCCTCCCCCTTCAGGGTTACGGCGATCAGATGATCATCGGCGTCGCCCCGGGAGTGGCGTCCGCCCGCCCCACCCCCGCACCCCCAGCCTCGTCCCGTGAGGAGACGACACCTGAGCCCCCTGCACCTGACGGCATCCGTCCTGCTGGCGACGTCGGCCACCTGGACCCTGACCGCCGCCCAGAGCCCACCCCCGGCCGCACCCGCCCCCGCCCCGGCGCCCACCGGCACCCCAGCGACAGCGCCCGCCGGCACTCCGGCCCACACTCTGGCCCACACCCCGGCCGACACCCTCGATGGCACCCCCGGCAACGCCCCCGACGACGCCAAGTCGGCGCACACAAAAGCCGATTCGGCCGACGCGTCCCCCAAGTCGGCCCGCGCTGACGGTTATTGGCTCACCCTCGCCGCCCGCGTCTGCGACGACTACTCCGACATCATGTCCAACCTCCTCCGCGACAACAATCAGCAGTCCCTGCGCGACCTCGGCAAGGACTCCGTCTACACCCCGGGCCGGCCCGTGGACCCGACGACCGAGCAGGACAACGACCCCAACTGCCGCCCCCTGACCGGCTGGAGGTTCACCCTGGGCCGGGGGATCAGCGGCGAGGTGGACGGCCTCTCCACCGTCGTCCCCAGTACCTCGGGCGTACGCCCCGTGACGGAGTCCTCCGCCCCGCTCCTCGACGACGCGGGCGACCCCACGGGCGGCACCCTCGCGGGCGCGGTCAACGTCGAGCTGGACTCCACGGACCAGGCCCTCGCCCTCGCGCGCCGCCTCCAGATCCAGGGCGGCACCCCCACCGACCCGCTCAACACGGCGGAGCTGGGGGCGACTTACGCGTTCGGCGCCCTGCGCTGTGCCGTCGACAACCAGAAGAACGACAACGTGGACCGGGCCGCGTTCCCGGCCGGCTCGCACCACGTGTACTGCTACTACTACACGGTCACCCCGTCCCCGGGCGCCGGCAGCATCGTCGTACGCAAGGAGCTCAAGGGCAGCGGCGCGACCCGTACCTTCGACTTCACCGGGAACATCTCCTACACCCCGGACCACGGCTTCTCGCTCGCCGTCGCGAACGGTGCCGCCGCCGAGCAGACGTTCCGCCGGTCGGCGACGAAGGGCACGAAGTACCCGGCGTGGAGCTTCGCCGAGACGGTCCCCGATGGCTGGACGCTGGCCGGCCTGACCTGCGCCTCCGCGAACGGGACGAGCACCACGACGACGAGCGTCTCCGGCGCCGCGACCGTCGACCTGGCCGACGGCGACACGGTGACCTGCACCTACACCGATACCCCGAGGTCACCCTCAGGTACTACGGGTACCCTCGCGCTCCGCAAGCGGACCCTCGGCCGCGCCGGCGGCCCTTTCGCGTTCACCGCCGACACCACCACGTCCCTCGGCTCGGCGACCACCACCGCCGAGGACACCCCGGTCGCCCTCGGCTGGCACGAACTGCCCACGGGCCGCCACACGATCACCGAGTCCCTCCCCGCCGCCACGCCCGAGGGCTCCTGGCGATTCGACAGCGCGGTCTGCGGCGGTACGACGATCCGGCCCACGTCGTCCGACGCCCGCACCGTCTCCTTCCCGGTCGACCTCCCCGAGGCGGGCCTGGACTGCACGGTCACGAACCGCTGGCTCCCCGCACCGAGCCCGAGCCCCACACCGACCCCGACCCCCAGCACCTCACCCACCCCCACCCCGACACCCAGCACCTCGCCCACTCCGACGCCAACCCCCACACCCCCTACCCCCTCCCCCGTACCCACCCCGACCCCCAGCCCCTCCCCTCAGCTCCCCTCCACCGGCCCCACCACCTCCCCCGCCCTCCTGGCCGTCCTCTCCGCCGCCCTCATCCTCACCGGCACCACCCTCCTGGTACTACGCCGCCGCCTCCGCCGCTGACGTCACCCCGACCACCCCCCGCACCCCCCTGACCTCCCCCGGCCCAGCGTCACCCCCAGGCGTAACCCCATCCCCCGACCCGAGCCCACCCCTGACGACAGAGGCCACCGCCCCCACGATCGGCAGCACGGACAACCCGATCAGGTACTCCCTGGCAGTGGCCTCCTCGTTCACGCGGCGGAACACCCGCCCACCCCCATGACACGGCTGACCGCTGTGCGCCCCCCCTCGGGACTGCTGTGCGCATCCGATGACCCGCCCGCGAGCCCGATGGCGGCGAGCCCGGACCAGGGACTGCCGAGCGTCGCGAGGTACGTCCCCACCGCGCCCCAGGTGATCATGATCCGGATGGGCCGGACGCGTGCGCCGAACCGCTCCAGCGGCGGCTGGACCATGCAGGCCCCCGACCGAAGGCTGTCACCGCCGTGGACCCCGGCTGTGGGTACCGGAGAAAGCCGAGGGGGCCGGAGATCGCCCTGATCTCCGGCCCCCTACTCAGGTACTACCCGGGTACTACTTCGGCTGCGGCTTCCTGATCGTCAGGTGCAGCTCCCGCAGCCGCGACTCCTCCAGCTCCGTCGGCGCGCCCATCATCAGGTCCTGGGCGTTGCCGTTGAGCGGGAAGGCGATGGTCTCGCGGATGTTGGGCTCGTCGGCCAGCAGCATGACGATGCGGTCGACGCCGGGGGCGATGCCACCGTGCGGCGGGGCGCCGAAGCGCAGCGCGCGCAGCATGCCGGCGAACTCGCGCTCGACGGTCTCGGCGTCGTACCCGGCGATGCTGAACGCCTTCAGCATGATGTCGGGCTCGTGGTTGCGGATCGCGCCGGACGACAGCTCGACGCCGTTGCAGACGATGTCGTACTGCCAGGCGAGGATATCCAGCGGGTCCTGGTTCTCCAGCGCGTCCATCCCGCCCTGCGGCATGGAGAACGGGTTGTGCGAGAAGTCGATCTTGCCGGTCTCCTCGTCCTTCTCGTACATCGGGAAGTCGACGATCCAGCAGAACCGGAAGACGTCCTCCTCGAAGTGCCCGGCGCGCTTGGCGGCCTCGACGCGGACCGCGCCCATGATCTTGGAGACCTCGTCGAACTCACCGGCGCCGAAGAACACGGCGTGCCCGGCGGCGAGCGAGAGCCGCTTGGTCAGCTCGGCGACGTTCTCCTCGGTGAGGAACTTGGCGATCGGGCCGGACAGCGTGCCGTCCTCGCCGACGCGCACCCAGGCGAGACCCTTCGCGCCCTGCGAGATCGCGAACTCGCCGAGCTGGTCGAAGAACTTGCGCGGCTGGGCGGAGACGTCCGGCACGGGCAGCGCGCGCACGTGCTTGCCGGCGAACGCCTTGAACTCGGAGCCCTCGAAGATGTCGGTGATGTCGACGAGTTCGAGCTGGGCGCGCAGGTCCGGCTTGTCGGAGCCGTACTTGAGCATCGACTCGCGGAACGGGATGCGCGGGAACGGCGAGGTGACCTCCCGGCCGCCGCCGAACTCGGTGAACAGCTCGGTCATGAGCTTCTCGATCGGCTGGAAGACGTCCTCCTGCTCGACGAAGCTCATCTCGACGTCGAGCTGGTAGAACTCGCCGGGCGAGCGGTCGGCGCGGGCGTCCTCGTCGCGGAAACACGGCGCGATCTGGAAGTACCGGTCGAACCCGGAGATCATCAGCAGCTGCTTGAACTGCTGCGGCGCCTGCGGGAGCGCGTAGAAGCGGCCCGCGTGCAGGCGGGAGGGGACGACGAAGTCGCGCGCGCCCTCGGGGGAGGTCGCGGTGAGGATCGGGGTGGCCATCTCGTTGAAGCCGAGTGCGACCATCTTGTGCCGGATCGCGGAGATCACGGCCGTACGCAGCATGATGTTGCGGTGCATGCGCTCGCGGCGCAGGTCGAGGAAGCGGTACTCCAGGCGGCGCTCCTCGTTGACGCCGTCCTCGGCGTTGATGGTGAAGGGGAGCGGCTGAGCGGCGCCGAGGAGTTCGACCTCGGCGACCTCGACCTCGATCTCGCCGGTCGGCAGGTCGGGGTTCACGTTCTCTGTTCCACGTGAAACAACGCGGCCGTCGACGCGGACGGTCGACTCCTTGCTGACCTTGTCGAGCGCGTCGTACGCGGCGGTGCCGGGCCGGGCGACGAGCTGCGTGATGCCGTAGTGGTCGCGCAGATCGATGAAGAGGATGCCGCCCAGGTCGCGCCGATTGTGCAGCCAGCCGCTCAGCCGGACGTCGGTGCCGACGTCAGAGGCGCGGAGCTGGCCGCAGGTGTGGGACCTGTACCGATGCATCTTCGTTCATCGTCCTTACGTGGATTTCGGTCACGCGTGTTGCGATCCTCGGTCGCCTCAAGGGTACCGGCCGCCTTGAAACCACCCTTCCGAATAAGGGCGGCAGGACAGCGGTCGTACGACAACACTGGCATCCTGGCCGAAAATCTTCTTAAAGTAGGGCAATGCGCACTGGTGAGCCCCTGCCCGCGGTGGAGCAGGTCCTCGCCGCTCTCTCGACCGGCGTCTGGCACTGGTCCACGGCGTCCGGCCTCGTCACCGTCGACGCCGAGGCGGCCCGGCTGCTCGGGCTGCCCGCCGAGGAAACGGTTCTCACGGAGGCCGGGGCCCGGGCCCGGCTGCACCCCGTCGACTGGAACGAGATCACCGGCGTCATCCAGCTCGCCGTCGCCGAGCAGACCCTCGCGGAGGTCCGGATCCGGGTCATGGACGACCGGGGGCGGGTCGTCCGGGTCGTCCGCAGCCGCTCGAAGCCGTCGTTCGATCCGGAAAAGCGCGCGTACGAACTGATCGGCACCCTCCAGGAGGTGACCGAACCGGCGCCGGGCACCCCGGCGGGGCGGCGCGCGGTCACCGGGGACTGGCGGCGCTCGCGGGAGGCGTTCCTGCTGGACGCCGGACGCGCGCTGGCGGAGGCGCGGTCTACCTCTGAAGTACTACGGGTGGCAGCCGGGCTGTCGATGCCGGGGTTCACCCCCGACGGGCTCGCCGTCTTCGGGGTGGAGGGCGACCGGCTGACGGTGATCGGACACCACGGGCAGCAGCCCGGCGAGGAGGCGCCCTTCACGCACCTCTCGGTGCAGACCGACTATCCCGCCGCGGAGGTAGTACGTACGGGGCGCGCGGTGTACCTCTCCTCCCCGGAGAAGTACGAGGAGCGCTACCCCCTCACCTGGCCGCTCGCCGCCCACTTCGGCCGCCGGTCCTGGGCCTTCCTGCCGCTGACCGTCGCCGGGCGGACGATGGGCGCGTGGATGGCCGCGTTCACCTACCCCGTCGCCTTCACCCCCGACGAGCGCTCGGTCCTGACGACCGTCGCCCGTATGCTCGCGCAGGCCCTGAGCAGGGCGGGAGCCGCCGAGACCCAGCGCGAACTGACCGACGGCCTCCAGCGCTCGATGCTGCCGACGCTGGGCGAGATACCCGGCATGACCCTGGCCGCGCGCTACATCCCGACCGGGGGCGGCCTTCAGGTAGGGGGTGACTGGTACGACATGATCCCGCTGCCGCGCGGCGGGTTCGCGCTGGTCATCGGGGACGTCCAGGGCCACGACGTACGCGCCGCGGGTCTCATGGGCCAGCTGCGCATAGCTCTCAGGGCGTACGCCTCCGAGGGGCACCGGCCCGACGCGGTCCTCTCCCGCGCGTCCCGTTTCTTCTACGGCCTCACCCACACGGACGACTCCCCGCGCTTCGCGACCTGCTTCTACGTCGAGGTCGACCCGGAGACCGGCGTCCTGGAGACGGCCCGCGCCGGCCACCTCGACCCGGCGGTCCGCATGTCCGACGGCACGGTCCTGCTGCGCTCCACCGCGGGCGGCCTCCCCCTCGGGATCGACCCGGATACCGACTACCCCACGTCCCGGCTCACCCTGGACCCCGGCGAGACGCTGATGCTGTGCACGGACGGGCTGCTGGAGACCGGCGGGCACGACCTGGAGACGGGGTGGAAGCGGATCAGGGAGACCCTGGAGTCGTACCCGGGGACACTCGAAGGACTACCGGGGACCCTGGAAGGACTAGCGGACGCCCTCGTCCAAACCGTCCTCGGCCCCTCCTCCCACCACACCACCGGCCCCCTCGCCGACCGCCGCGAGGACGACATCGCCCTCCTGCTCCTCTCCCGCACCCCCGCCGGCCCCGGCGCCCGCACGCTCCCGCGCCGTACGGTCCTGACGATCGCCCAGTCGGAACCCGAACGCGTCGCCGAGGCCCGCCACCAGCTCCGCGCCCTCCTCCACGACTGGCCCTCCCCCGACCAGCTCGACTCCGCCGTCCTCCTGCTCTCCGAACTCCTCACCAACGTCCTCGTCCACACCGACGCGGACGCGCTCCTCCTCGCGGAGATCACCGGCCCTCCTGGCGCCCGACGCCTCCGCGTCGAGGTCACCGACACGAGCGACGACCTCCCCCACAAACGCCGTCCCGGCGAACTGGCGTCGTCCGGGCGGGGGTTGGTCCTCATGGACCTCCTCGCGGACGCGTGGGGGGTCGATCCGCGGGGCGAGAGCAAGAGCATCTGGTTCGAGCTGTTCGAGACGGGGTGAGCGGGGGCGCGGACGAGGTCGGCGGGAGGCGTGGGGTGCCCCGAGGTGGGTGAGGAAGGCGGCGGCCAGCTGGGAGCGCCCGGCGTCGTGGACGCGGACGAACAGGACGGACGGGGTGGTCACGGCGGGTGCCTTTCCGGTCAAGGCCGGTCAGGGCGCGGCGAGTTCGGGTTCGCCGTCCGAGACACCCGAGGCACCCGCCCCGCCCCCTCCGGGACGCGCGGGTCGGCCCGCCGGGCGTACGGCGGTCGGCGGGCCGGACCGCGAGCGTCACGGGCCGGGTTGAAGTACGCACCGGAGACGG
Organism: Streptomyces niveiscabiei; assembly: GCF_033794345.1. Taxonomy (NCBI): domain Bacteria; kingdom Bacillati; phylum Actinomycetota; class Actinomycetes; order Kitasatosporales; family Streptomycetaceae; genus Streptomyces; species Streptomyces niveiscabiei. The sequence continues at coordinate 88,162 of NZ_JARAYJ010000009.1, read as the reverse complement.
GCCCGAACAGCACGACGGGGACGCCGGGGCCGAACACGGTGGCCAGCGAGTTCGCCGGCAGCTGGACGCCGACGTCGTCGGTCGGCTCCGTCGCCTGGATGCCCGAGCCGACCACGACCGCGACGAGGGCCGCCGTCCCGACCGCCTCGGCGAGAGCCCGGCGTCCGAGGGGCGCGTTCACGGAGGCGCCTCGGAGATCCGTACCGTGATCAGGAACGCGGCCAGCCGGACCGGGTCGCCGAGCGCCTTGAAGATCCTGGCCAGGTCGGCCGCCTGCGCGTCGCCCAACCGCGCCGCCGTCAGCCCCCCGTACAGCGGACCCGGGGCCACCGGCGACGGCTGCTGCGCCGGCCCGGCGGCCTCGGGATGCGGGTGCAGTACCCGTACGACCTGAGAGCTACGGCCGCATACCCCCTGCCCCCGGAGAGCTACAGCCCGCCCTCGGACATCCCATGGACCGCCGGGATCGTCCCCAGCCGCCCCTTCTGGAAGTCCTCGAACGCCTGCTGGAGTTCGGCCTTGGTGTTCATGACGAAGGGGCCGTAGTGGGCCATGGGCTCCCGGATGGGACGGCCGCCCAGCAACACCACTTCCAGGTCGGGGGTGTTGGAGTCCTGGCGTTCGTCCGCGCGGACGGTCAGCGAGGATCCCGTACCGAAGACCGCCGTCTGGCCGAGCTGGATCGGCCGGCGTTCCGTGCCGACGGAGCCGCGCCCCGCGAGGACGTACGCGAGGCCGTTGAAGTCCTCCCGCCAGGGGAGGGTGAGCTCGGCGCCGGGGGCGACGGTGGCGTGGATCATCGTGATCGGCGTGTGCGTGACGCCGGGACCCTCGTGGCCGTCGAGCTCGCCCGCGATGACCCGGAGCAGCGCGCCGCCGTCGGGGGTGGTCAGGAGCTGGACGTTGCCGCCGCGGATGTCCTGATACCTGGGAGCCATCATCTTGTCCCGCGCGGGGAGGTTGACCCAGAGCTGGACGCCGTGGAAGAGGCCGCCGGACAGGACGAGGGACTCCGGCGGCGCCTCGATGTGCAGGAGGCCCGAGCCCGCCGTCATCCACTGGGTGTCGCCGTTGGTGATGGTCCCGCCGCCGCCCTGGCTGTCCTGGTGGTCGAAGATCCCGTCGATGATGTAGGTGACGGTCTCGAAGCCGCGGTGCGGGTGCCAGGGGGTGCCCTTGGGCTCGCCCGGCGCGTACTCCACCTCACCCATCTGGTCCATCATGATGAACGGGTCGAGGTGCCGGTAGTTGATCCCCGCGAACGCCCGACGTACCGGGAATCCCTCACCCTCGTAACCGCTCGGCGCGGTCGTGACGGCGAGCACGGGGCGCGCGACGGCATCGGCCGGCGCGGTGACACGGGGGAGCGTCAACGGGTTCTCGACGGTCACTGCGGGCATGTCGGTTCCTCCTCGGACGTCGTACGACACGGCGTCGTACGGTGTCGTACGTCGATTTTAGTTGAACGGTGAACTTCTTGCCACCCTCTGGAACAGCGGGTGCGCGACGGGCATTCCCGGGGCTCCCGGGGCCGTATCCCGCCGGCAAAAGTCGATCGTGTATCGCGCGCAGGGTGTGTTACGGTTCCTGTGTTGCAGTTGCGGTACCCATGGACTTATGTGCGCCTGACGGGATTGCATCCTCAAGGGCGCATTATTTGTTTTCCGGCATCTCCGGATGGGGCCTCTGCCTACCTGAAGGAGATCGTCATGGCACAGGGAACCGTCAAGTGGTTCAACTCTGAAAAGGGCTTCGGCTTCATCGAGCAGGACGGCGGCGGCCCCGACGTCTTCGCCCACTACTCGAACATCGCGACCCAGGGCTTCCGTGAGCTCCAGGAGGGCCAGCGCGTGTCCTTCGACGTCACGCAGGGCCAGAAGGGTCCGCAGGCGGAGAACATCGTCCCCGCCTAGTCGCCGGACGTAACACAAGCTCGCCGGGGTTCGCACCGTCTGGTGCGGGCCCCGGTTTGCGCTGTTTCCGGGAAGACCGCTTCCGGGAAGCCATGACTGTTTCCAGGAAGGTGGACCCCCGTATGTCCCGCAGACCCCAGAGGCCGAACCGGCGCGCCTCGTCGTCCTCGTCGTCCTCGCCGTCCGGCTCCTCCCGGTCGTCCCGGTCGTCCGCCGCGCCGGCCGCCTCCCGGCCGCGGGAGTTCCGGCTGCCGGAGAGTACGACGCCGGCGCTGCCGCCCGTCGCGGACTTCGCCGACCTGGACATGCCGGCCGCGCTGCTGAAGACGCTGGCCGCGCAGGGCGTCACCACGCCCTTCCCGATCCAGGCCGCCACCCTGCCCAACTCCCTCGCCGGACGCGACCTGCTCGGCCGTGGCCGCACCGGCTCCGGCAAGACCCTCGCGTTCGGCCTCGCGCTCCTCGCGCGCACGGCGGGCCTGCGCGCGCAGCCGAAGTCGCCCCTCGCGCTGGTACTAGTACCTACGAGGGAGCTGGCACAGCAGGTCACCGACGCGCTGTCGCCGTACGCGACGGCCGTCAACCTGCGGGTTGCCACCGTGGTAGGGGGTCTGTCCATCACCCGGCAGGCCGACACCCTGCGGCGCGGCGCCGAGGTGGTCGTCGCGAGCCCCGGGCGCCTCAACGACCTCGTCGAGCGCGGGGACTGCGTCCTGGACGACGTCCGGATCACGGTCCTCGACGAGGCCGACCAGATGACCGACATGGGGTTCCTGCCGCAGATCACCAAGCTGATCCAGAAGGTACGGCCCGACGGGCAGCGGATGCTGTTCTCGGCGACCCTCGACCAGAACATCGACCGGCTGGTCCAGCGCTTCCTCACCGACCCGGTGACGCACTCCGTCGACCCGTCGGCGGGCGCGGTGACGACGATGGAGCACCACGTCCTGCACCTCGCGGACGAGACCGACAAGAAGGCCGTCACCACGCGGATCGCCGCGCGCGACGGGCGCGTCATCCTCTTCCTCGACACGAAGCGCTCCGCCGACCGGCTCGCGAAGCGGCTCCTGGCGGTGGGGGTGCGGGCCGCCGCGCTGCACGGCGGGCGCTCGCAGCCGCAGCGCAACCGTACGCTCGACCAGTTCAAGAACGGGCAGGTCACGGCGCTCGTCGCGACGAACGTTGCGGCCCGTGGCATACACGTCGACGACCTCGACCTCGTCGTCAACGTCGATCCGCCGACCGACCACAAGGACTACGTCCACCGGGGTGGCCGCACCGCGCGCGCGGGCGGCTCCGGGACCGTCGTCACGCTGGTCCTGCCGGAGCAGAAGCGGGAGGTCACGCGGCTGATGTCGGACGCGGGGATCCGGCCGCGGACGTCCCGCATCGTGTCGACGGACCCCGAGCTGTCCACGATCACCGGTGCCCGTGAGCCGTCGGGGGTCGCGGTGACCATCGAGGTGCCGCAGCCGGTGGCTCCGCAGCGGGGTACGGGTACCGGGTCCGGGTCCGGGTCCGGCGGATCGTCCCGGCGTCGGCGCCGGGGTGGCGGGGGCGGTGGGGGCGCGGCCTCCGCCGGGGCTCCGGCCGGGGCACCGGGCAAGGGTGACGGCCGGGGCGGCGAGCGCCGGGGCAGGGGTGGTACGACGTCCAGGAACGGCGGGGCGGCCAGGGGTGGTACGGCGTCGGCGAGCCCGTCGGCCTCGGGTGCTGCGGCGTCCGGCGGGCGGGGGTCCGGTGGGCGTCGGTCCGGGGGTGCGGCGGCTTCAGGTACTACGGGTACGGGTGCCGGCCGGGGTGGCCGGGGTACCGGGGGTACGGGGCAGCGGGGCGGCCGGCGGACGTCTGCTACCTGAGAGGGACGGGTACGGGGCCCCTGCCTGAGAGCTACGGGTACGGGCCCCTACCTGAGAGGGACGGGACTTGAGGGGTACGGGTATGTCAGCCCCGTACCCCTGCGGAGCCACCCTCAGCCGTACATCCGGCGCATCGCGAACTCCACCATCTGCTCGACCGCCTTCGCGTCGAACACCATCCGGTGCTCGCCCTCCATGTCGAGGACGAAGCCGTACCCCGTGGGGAGCAGGTCGATGACCTCGGCGCCGGTGATGACGAAGTACTTGGACTCCTTGCCGGCGTACCGGCGCAGTTCCTTCAGCGAGCTGAACATGGGGATGACCGGCTGCTGGGTGTTGTGCAGCGCGAGGAACCCCGGGGTGTCCCCGCGCGGGCAGTACACCTTCGACGTCGCGAAGATCTGCTGGAAGTCCTCGGCGGCCATCTGCCCCGTCGTGAACGCCCGCACCGCGTCCGACAGCGACGGAGGCGACGGTTCCGGATAGAGGGGCGGCTGCTGACCGTACCCACCGACACCGCCGGGCTGCTGCGGCGGCGCGTACTGCTGCTGGGCGGCACCGTCACCCATGGGCTGGCCGTATCCGTACATGGTTCCCAGCCTATCGAGAGTCAGATGCGGGGTGGGGGGCGGGCGAGTTTTGCGTAGGCCCCGTCCGGGACCGGTCCTCGCCGTCCCTCTCCAGAGCCACGCGGAAACCGACAGCCGATCGACAGCCCCTGGCCTGGCCCGAGACCGCCCCTCGCTCATAGCGTCTGACTAGGCAGAGAACGGATCGGCAGAGGGACGGCCATGCAGCGACGTGACGACGAGCGCGACCAGCACGCCGGCGAGGAGGCGCACGAGCACGACCGGGGGTTGTCGTACGACCTTCCCGTGCTCGCCCGGCGGCGGATGATCCGGTTGATGGCGGGGGTGGGGCTGGTGCCGGTCGTGGGGTGCAGTGTGGAGGGGGAGGACACCCCGGCGGCAGCGCCGGCTTCGTCGGCTTCGTCAGGGAGCCCGGCGTCGAGCGGTGCCGGTTCCGCCGAGTGTGCCGTGATTCCCGAGGAGACCGCTGGGCCGTATCCGGGGGACGGGTCGAACGGGGTGAACGTGCTCAAGGAGAGCGGGGTCGTGCGCAGCGACATCAGGACGAGCTTCGGGGACTCGGCGGGGGGTACCGCTGAGGGCGTACCTCTCAAGGTCACCCTGACCGTCGTCGACTCGGACTCGGGGTGTAGTACCCCCAAGAAGGGGGCCGCCGTATACATCTGGCAGGCCGACCGGGCCGGGGGCTACTCGCTGTACACCGAGGGGGTGACGGACGAGAACTACCTGAGGGGGGTGCAGGAGACGGACGAGAAGGGGCAGGTCACGTTCACCAGCGTCTTTCCGGGGTGCTACCCGGGGCGCTGGCCGCACATCCACTTCGAGGTGTACGGGTCTCTCGCGGACGCGACCGCCGCGACGGCGATCACGAACACCTCGCAGCTGGCCTTCCCGAAGGACGTGTGCGACACGGTGTACGCGACGGAGGGGTACGGGAGCAGTGTCGCCAACCTGGCCCGGCTCAGCCTGGAGAGCGACATGGTCTTCCGGGACGGTCACGAGCAGCAGATGGCGTCCGTGCAGGGGAGTCCGGAGAAGGGGTACACGGCCACGCTGACCGTCGCGGTGTGACCAGTCACAGTTGGCCGGATCGGGGTTGCGGCTTATTACCGACGGGTAGCATCATCGTAGCTACTAGCTGGTACGTGAAACCACCGCGCGAGGAACACAGTGCCTCGCCGACCTCTTGACGGAGCCATCACCATGGGGCACTACAAGTCGAACCTCCGCGACATCGAGTTCAACCTCTTCGAAGTCCTGGGCCGCGACAAGCTGTACGGCACGGGCCCGTTCGAAGAGATGGACGTGGACACCGCGAAGAGCATCCTCTCGGAGATGGCGCGGCTGTCCGAGAACGAGCTGGCGGAGTCCTTCGTGGACGCCGACCGCAACCCGCCGGTCTTCGACCCGGAGACCAACACCGCGCCGGTCACGCCGTCGTTCAAGAAGTCGTACAAGGCGTTCATGGACTCCGAGTACTGGCGGCTCGGCCTGCCGGAGGAGATCGGTGGGACGACCGCGCCGCCGTCCCTGCTCTGGGGGTTCGCGGAGCTGATCCTCGGCGCGAACCCGGCTGTGTGGATGTACTCCTCCGGTCCCGCGTTCGCGCGCATCCTCTTCGAGGAGGGCACCGAGGAGCAGAAGAAGTGGGCGACGATCGCGGTCGAGAAGACCTGGGGTTCGACGATGGTCCTCACCGAGCCGGACGCCGGTTCGGACGTCGGCGCGGGTCGTACCAAGGCGGTACAGCAGGAGGACGGCTCCTGGCACATCGAGGGTGTGAAGCGGTTCATCACCTCGGGTGAGCACGACATGGAGGAGAACATCCTCCACTACGTCCTCGCGCGTCCCGAGGGTGCCGGTCCCGGTACCAAGGGACTGTCCCTGTTCCTGGTCCCCAAGTATCACTTCGACTCCGAGACCGGCGAGCTGGGCGAGCGCAACGGCGTGTACGCCACGAACGTCGAGCACAAGATGGGCCTCAAGGCGTCCAACACCTGCGAGATGACGTTCGGCGACCGCCACCCCGCCAAGGGCTGGCTGATCGGCGACAAGCACGACGGCATCCGCCAGATGTTCCGGATCATCGAGTTCGCCCGCATGATGGTCGGCACGAAGGCGATCTCCACCCTCTCCACCGGCTACCTCAACGCCCTGGAGTACGCCAAGGAGCGCGTGCAGGGCACGGACCTCGCGGCGTTCGGCGACAAGGCCGCGCCCAAGGTCACCATCACGCACCACCCCGACGTACGGCGCTCGCTCATCACTCAGAAGGCGTACGCCGAGGGTATGAGGGCCCTGGTCCTCTACACCGCCTCCGTCCAGGACGCGATCACGGTCAAGGAGGCGAACGGCGAGGACGCGAAGGCCGAGCACGCGCTGAACGACCTGCTCCTGCCGATCGTCAAGGGCTACGGGTCGGAGAAGGGGTACGAGCAGCTCGCGCAGTCGCTCCAGACCTTCGGCGGCTCCGGGTTCCTCCAGGAGTACCCGATCGAGCAGTACATCCGGGACGCGAAGATCGACACCCTCTACGAGGGGACGACCGCGATCCAGGGCCAGGACTTCTTCTTCCGCAAGATCGTCCGCAACCAGGGCGCCGCGCTGAACGGCCTCGCCGAGGACATCAAGAAGTTCCTCGCGCTGGGCACGGGCGGCGAGGAACTCTCGGGCGCGCGGGAGCACTTGGCGAAGGCGGCCGTCGAGCTGGAGGCCATCGTCGGGCTGATGCTGACCGACCTCGCGGCGACCGAGCAGGACGTCAAGAACATCTACAAGGTCGGGCTCAACACGACCCGCCTGCTGATGGCGTCGGGTGACGTCGTCGTGGGGTACCTGCTCCTCAAGGGCGCGGCCGTCGCCGCCGAGAAGCTGGAGACGGCCTCCGCGAAGGACAAGCCCTTCTACACCGGCAAGATCGCCGCCGCGAAGTTCTTCGCCGCGAACGTCCTGCCCGGCGTGACGCTGGCCCGCAAGGTCGCCTCCGGGGTGGAGCTGGACCTGATGGAGCTGGACGAGGCGGCGTTCTGAGAGATCGCCGGTCTCGCCAACGGGCAGTGCGCTGACGTCTGTTGAGCTGCGTGCGAGTGGGTTCCGTCCGGGGTCGGGCGGGGCCCACTCGTGCGTTCGGCGCATCCCGGATGATCAGCCTTTTCCGGACGTTCTCCGAATCGTGCGCCGGAGCCATGCCTTCCGCCTCCTCCCGCCCTTAGCTTCATGGCTGCACCAAGTTCAGCAAGCGACTCGTCCACCGCTCATGGAACCCACGCGTTCCATCAGGAGGAAACGTGAAACGCTACTTGGTACTGGCAGCCGGCGCGCTGCTGTTCGCGGCGGGAACCACCTCCGCCGTGGCCGCGCCGACGGACGCGGCAGCGAAGCCGATGCAGGCACCCACCGGCGCGGTGAAGATCGTCAAGGGTGACAGCAGCGCGAGTCCGTCGATCAAGCACGTGAACTACTGCAACAACTTCGTCAACCACGGCACGTGGTGGGAGGCGGACTGCAACGTCGACTACGGCCGGTCCGGTTCGTACACCCAGTGCTCGGACTTCACCCAGATCTGGGGCCCGCTGGTGGGCGTCGGCTACTGGCACTTCGTCGGCAACTGTTCCGGCCACGGAACGGTACGGAACTGGGGCGTCTACGACGGCTAGGCCGTAAGCCGGACCCGGTGTTCCGGTCCACGCCCCGCGCCCCGACGCTCGCGGCGCGGGGCGTGGAGCCGTTGCCGCTCCTGCGGGCACTTCATCCGGTTTCATCGCGAAATTACCGTAATTGCATTCAAGTTGCTTGTGCGCAGATACGGCTTTACTGTCACGGTCGACCACTTACTTTGCTTTATGTCTGTGCACGAGAAGAGTTCGCAGTGACCTTTCCACGACGCGCGCTGTGTCTGAGCCTGCTGCCCGGCGCGCTCGTCCTGGGCCTGCTGGGAGCAGTTCCCAGCCCCGCCCGAGCCGATGACTCGGCACCGGAGACCGACCGGGCCAAGGCGGTCCGGCTGTGGGAGACGGGCGGTCCGGGGGTCAAGGAGGCCGCGGAGGCCGCGCTCGTCGGCGGTGACGACGCCGTCGGGACGTTCCTCTCCCAGGCTGCCGACCTGTCGTACTCGGACGATCGGGTAGCCGCCTCCCGGTTCTACAACCTCGGCGGCTCCGCCCTCCGGGAGGCCGTCCGCAACGCCCTCAAGAGCAATGCGCCGGACACGATCAGGGCGTTCCTCAAGGACGGATGGCAGGCCCCGCTCCTCCAGGACCAGCGGGTACAGGTCGCGCAGATCATCAACGCGGGCGGCCCTGAGGTCCGGAAGGCGGGCATCGCCGCGCTCGACAGCGGTTCGCCCGACAAGATCCGGGAGTTCCTCACCACCGGGCAGTACGACCGGCGCCGCCAGGACGAGCGCGTGCAGGTCGCGCAGCTCTTCCACGGGGCCGGCGCGAATGTGGGGGCCGCGGCCCGGATCGCGCTGGACGGCTCGCCGGCGGACGTCCACGCGTTCCTCCAGGTCGGCAGGTACGTGGCCCGTGCCCACGACCAGGAACGCGCCACGATCGCCCAGCTGGACGCCCGGGCGGCGAAGTCGGGCAAGGCCGCCGCCGCAGCGGCCCGCGCCGCACGGGCCGCGACCACCGTCAAGCAGGCCCGTATCCACGCCGCCGCGGCGCAGAAGGCCGCCAAAGCGGCCGGCGCGGACGTCACCGAGGCGAAGAAGGTCCACGACCTCGCCGTCCGTACCGACGCGGGGAAGCTGGCCGCACGGACCAACGAGGCCATCACCCGCGCCAGGGACCTCAAAGCCCAGGAAGACCAGCGCACCGCCCGCCGACAGGCCGCCGTCCGGGCGGCCGAGGACCTCCGGGCCGAGGCGGACAAGCTCGCGCGACAGGCCGCCGAACCCGGCACCGACCCGGCGGAGATCGCGCCCGAAGGCCGCGCCGTGGCCCTCGCGACCGCGAAGACCGGCCGCCCCCGGAGCCGGTCCGCGGCCCTCGCGGCCCTGTCCGGCAGTGACACCGACGTCGTCGCCTACCTCCGCACCGGCCGCGCGGACGCCGACGCCCAGGACGACCGCGCGGACGTCGGAACCCTCGCGGAAACCGCGGACTCTCCCGACGTCCGCGCTGCGGCGGCGAAGGCCCTGCGGGGCGACGGCGCGACGGTGAGCGCGTTCCTGGCGACGGGGCAGTACGAGGTGGTGAAGCAGCAGATGCGCCTGCGCGTCGTCCAGGCGCTCACCGGCGCGGGTCCGATCGAGACGGAGGCCATCGGCAAGGCACTGGACGCCGACACCGCCGACGCGCTGCACCAGTTCCTCACCACCGGCCAGGCTCTCGCACGCACCCAGGACGAACGCGTCCGCGCCGCCCAGCTCTTCGACAGCCCCGGCGCCGAGGTCCGAGCCGCGGCACGCGTCGCCCTGGAGGGCCCCGCCGATCTGCTGCACGCCTTCATCACCACCGGCCAGTCCCAGGCCCGGCGTCAGGACCAGCTCGCCGCCACCCACGCGGCCCAGATCCGGCAGCTCATCGCCCACGCCGCCGGCATCGCCGCCACCGCCCGGAAGAACGCGGCCGAAGCGGGCAGAGCCACCGGCCGCTGACCCGGTCGGCGACCTGACGTCGCCGCGGTGACACGGGACGTGACGGGCGAGGTGGGGAGGGCGGTTCGGGGTCGTAATACTGGAGAGGTACCCCTCTCATACCGCCCCGCCTCCCCGCCCCGCCCGTAGTTAAAGTGACCCCATGACCCAACCCATCCGCTTCGACCGCGGCCACACCGACGATCTCAAGTCATTCCTCACGGCCAGCCCGACGCCGTACCACGCCGTGGCCACCGCAGCGGACCGGTTGGAGAAGGCCGGTTTCCGGCAGCTCGCCGAGACGGAGGCGTGGGAAGGGACGTCCGGCGGCATGTACGTGCTGCGCGGTGGCGCGATCGTCGCCTGGTACGTCCCCGAGGGGGCCCGGCCGCATACGCCGTTCCGGATCGTCGGCGCCCACACCGACTCGCCGAACCTCCGCGTCAAGCCCCTCCCGGACACCGGCGCGCACGGCTGGCGCCAGGTCGCCGTCGAGATCTACGGCGGCCCCCTGCTCAACTCCTGGCTCGACCGCGACCTCGGCATCGCCGGCCGCCTCACCCTGCGCGACGGCTCCGCCCGCCTCGTGAACGTCGCCAGACCCCTGCTGCGCGTCCCCCAACTCGCCATCCACCTCGACCGATCGGTCACCGCCGAGGGCCTGAAGCTGGACAAGCAGCGGCACTTGCAGCCGGTGTGGGGTCTCGGGGACGCGCACGAGGGGGACTTGATCGCGTTCCTGGAGGAGGAGGCGGGGCTCGCGCCGGGCGAGGTGACCGGCTGGGACCTGATGACGCACTCCGTCGAACCGCCGGCCTACCTCGGCCGCGACGAGGAGTTCCTCGCCGGGCCCCGGATGGACAACCTCCTGTCGGTGCACGCGGCGACCGCCGCGCTGGCCGCCGTCGCGACCCACGTCGGCGACGGACTCCCCTACATCCCCGTGTTCGTGGCGTTCGACCACGAGGAGAACGGCTCGCAGTCCGACACCGGCGCGGACGGGCCGCTGCTCGGCGGGGTCCTGGAGCGCTCGGTGTTCGCGCGCGGCGGGTCGTACGAGGACCGGGCGCGGGCCTTCGCCGGGACCGTGTGCCTGTCCTCCGACACGGGGCACGCCGTGCACCCCAACTACGCGGAGCGGCACGACCCGACGCACCACCCCCGGATCAACGGCGGCCCGATCCTCAAGGTGAACGTCAACAACCGGTACGCGACGGACGGTTCGGGCCGCGCGGTGTTCGCCGCGGCCTGCGAGAGGGCCGGGGTGCCGTTCCAGTCGTTCGTGTCCAACAACTCGATGCCGTGCGGAACGACGATCGGGCCGATCACCGCCGCGCGGCACGGGATCCAGACCGTCGACATCGGGGCGGCGATCCTCTCCATGCACAGCGCGCGGGAACTGTGCGGCGCGGACGACCCGTTCCTGCTGGCGAACTCCCTGACGGCGTTCCTGGAGGGCTGAGTCCCACCTGAGGGGTAGCTCCGGGGTACGACATACCTGGGAGCTACCCCTCACGTACTAATACTCGGCTCACTGCTCCCGGCAGGCCCGCGCCGCGTCGCGGAACCACAGCGCGCTCGCCTTCGGGGTGCGCACCTGTGTCTCGTAGTCCACGTGCACCAGGCCGAACCGCTTCTCGTACCCGTAGGCCCACTCGAAGTTGTCCATCAGCGACCAGCAGAAATACCCCCGTACGTCCGCCCCGGCCGCCCGCGCGAGCCCGATCGCGGCGAGGTGGTCGGCGAGGTACGCGGTGCGGTCGGTGTCCTGAATCCGACCCGTCTCGTCGACAGGGGAGCGGCTGTCGTCAAAGGCGGCGCCGTTCTCGGTGATGTAGAGCGGCAGCGCGGGGTACTCCCGGCTGAGCCGGGTGAGGAGAGCCGTCATGCCTTCCGGATAGATCTCCCAGGGCATCGCGGTCGAGGGCCGGTGGGTCTGCGGAACCCCCTCGTACCCGTGCGGCTCATCGGTCGCACGGACCACGTCCCGGAAGTAGTAGTTCACCCCCAGGAAGTCCAGCGGCTGCGCGATGGTCTTCAAGTCGCCTTCCTGGACCGGAAGTTGAGCGTCCTGTTTCGCGAGGTCCGTGAGCAGGTCGGCCGGGTAGCGGCCGAGCAGCACCGGGTCCAGGTAGATCCGCGCGCCGATCGCGTCCGCGCGCCGCGCCGCCTCGACGTCCTCGGGCGCGTCGGAGGCGGGGTGGGCGACCAACGGGTTGAGGGTGATGCCGGCCTGGGAGTCCGGCACGGCCTCGCGGATCCGCTGGACCGCCAGCCCGTGGCCGAGCAGCAGGTGGTGGGCCGCCTTCGTGAAGTCCGGGAAACTCCGCCTGCCCGGCGCGTGGTTGCCGAAGTAGTAGCCCAACATGGCAGAGCAGAAAGGCTCGTTGAGGGTGATCCAGTGCTTCACGCGGTCGCCCAGCGCGTCCGCCGCGAGTCCCGCGTACTCGGCGAACCGGTACGCGGTGTCGCGCTCGGGCCAGCCGCCGGCGTCCTCCAGCGCCTGCGGCAGGTCCCAGTGGTAGAGGGTGGCCCAGGGGGTGATGCCCTTGGCCAGGAGTTCGTCCACCAGACGGTCGTAGAAGGCGATTCCACGCGCGTTGACGGGGCCCGTGCCACCGGGCTGGACGCGCGGCCAGGCCAGGGAGAACCGGTAGGCGTCCAGGCCCAGTTGGGACAGCAGCCCGACGTCCTCGGGCATCCGGTGGTAGTGGTCGCAGGCCACGTCGCCGGTGTCACCCCCGGCCACCTTGCCGGGCGTATGGCTGAAGGTGTCCCAGACGGACGGCGAGCGCCCGTCCTCCGCGACGGCCCCCTCGATCTGGTACGCGGCCGTGGCCACCCCCCAGACGAAGTCGGCCGGCAGCCCTCGCACCGCCTCGCTCCCCACGGGCTCCGTGCTCGTAGCGGTCATCCGTTCCGCCTCCCTGCGACGGTACGACGTACGGCGTACGACGCCTTCCGCTTAGGCGTCCGTCACTCTCAAGTCGTACCGCACACGACGTACGCATCCCCTTGTGGGAGCGCTCCCAAGCAGGCTTGCTCAATCCCTCATACCTGTCAAGCACCGTGGCTTTCCGGCCAATCACACACCCTCGCCCGCGGAGCCCGGGCGACCGGTTGACAGGGCCGGAATGCGCCGGAGAAGGTCTTGGGAGCGCTCCCAAGACACTCGCGCAGCGCTCGCATTGCCCTCGAATTCCTCTCGAATTCCCTCACGGTCGACCACGACCGACCACAAACGATCCCGCGCCGTCCGATCCGTCCTTCACATCCAGAGACCGGAAAGTGACCGCACGTATGCCTGACCGCAATTCCGTTCTGCCCGGATCAACCCTCGGAACCCCCTTTGTGGAGCGCAATCTCGACCTGAGAGGCAAGCTCTACCAGCGTTCGATCCATCCGTCCGTCCGCCAGGTCGCTCTGGGGCGACGACTTTCGGCACCCCTCGTGGTCGACCTCGACCCGACGACCGTGTGCGATCTCGCGTGTCCTGAGTGCATCAGCTCGCAGGTGCTGCACCATGGCCAGATCGGGCCGGACCGCATCGTGAAACTCGCACATGAACTGGCCGAATCCGATGTCCGCGCGGTGATCCTCATCGGTGGCGGGGAACCGCTGCTGCACCGGGCCATCGGGGAGATCGTCGAGGTGCTGCACGGGGCCGGCATCAAGCTCGGGCTCGTCACCAACGGCACCCAGATCGACCGGCATCTCGACCGGCTCGCCGAGTGCCTGTCGTGGGTGCGGGTCTCGGTCGACGCCGGGACCGCGGACACGTACCAGTTGTTCCGGCCGAGCCGGGGCAAGCGCAGCATGTTCCCTCAAGTCATCGAGAACATGCGGAAGTTGGCCGAGCGGGGGCGGGGGCGGCTCGGCTACTCATTTCTCCTCATGCAGCGTTTCGACGAGGACGGGAAGGTCACCGAGTCCAACTACGACGAGGTCCATCGCGCGGGTCTGCTCGCCCGGGAGATCGGCTGCGACTACTTCGAGGTCAAGGCGATGCTGGACGAGGACCACTACACGGTCAACCAGCGGGCCGAGGACATCGCGGCGGTCGAGGAGCAGATCGCGGGGCTGCGGGAGCTGGAGAGCGACTCCTTCCATGTCCTGCACTCCTCCAACTGGCAGGCCGTGCGGCGGGGTACGGACCCCGTACAGCCCAAGGACTACCACCATTGCGCGATCACCGAGCTGCGGACGACGGTGACCCCCACCGGGGTATTCGTCTGCCCCTACCACCGGGGTAATCCCAAGGGGCGGATCGGGGACATCCAGCGGTCCGGGTTCGCCGAGCTGTGGGCCGACGCGGATACGTCCGTCATCGACCCCGGCGAGGACTGCCAGTTCGTCTGCGCGCGGCACGGGTCCAACCAGGAGATCGCCCGCATCGGGCGGCGGCCCGAGCCCGACGGGACCGGCTCCGACGAGCTGATCGACGACTTCGACCCCTTCATCTGAGACGGGGCGCCGGACGTACCCCGGACACAGGGCGCCGTCCGCCCGTCGTCCGGGGTGGCTCGTACTTCCGAGGTAGCCCCGGGGTAGCCCCGGAGTACGACGCCGGCCGTCCGGTCCCGCTCCGAGCGCCACTCCCCCGACCGAACCATCGTCCCCAGGAGTCCCCTCCATGCGTCTAGCCGTGATCGGAGCCGGTCCCGCGGGCCTGACCTGCGTCAAGCAGGCCCTCGCCGACGGGCACGACGTGGTCTGCTACGAGAAGCACCAGGACCTCGGCGGCATCTGGAACCCGGCGTCCGGCGGAGCGTACGCCGGGGTCCGGATGCAGAGCTCCCGCATGAGCATGCCGTTCTCCGACCACCCGCCGGGCTTCACGGCGGACTTCCCGACGCAGGCCGAGGTGCAGGGGTATCTGCACGCCTACGCCGCGGAGTTCGGGCTCCTCGACGTGGTGCGGTTCGGGCGGGAGGTCGTGTCGGTGGTGAAGGAGGGGGGCGGTTGGAGGGTCGGCACGCGGGCTTCCGGCGGGCCGATCTGGGCGGGTGGGGGTGACGGGGTCAGTGGGGGTTCCGGGGGGTTCGGCGGGGCCGGTGACGGCGCGGGGAGTTCTCCCGCCGGCCGGCCGCTCGCCCCGGACGAGGCGGACGAGGGCGGCAGGCCCGGCAAGGGTGCCGGCGGCGGTGGCTCCCCCGGGGGGCCGGTGCGCGCCTCGGGCGAAGTGGCCGGGGACGGCCGGATCGGCGGGGCTTCCGGGGGGCCCGGCAGCTTTTCCGGGACTTCCGGCGGCTCCGGCGGCTCCGGCAGCTCCGGCAGCTCCGGCGGTATTCCCGGGACTCCCGACAGCTCCGGCTCCCCCGCCGACTCCGACTCCCGCTCCCCTTCCGGCTCCTCCGGCTCCTCCGGCTCCTCCGACTCTTCCGACTCCGGTGTTTCCCCTGGTTTCGGCAACGCTGTCAACTTCCCGGCGTCGTCCGGCAGTTCGGGGGGCGCCGGGGCCGGTGGACCGCGCGGGGCACGGCAGCTTTCCGAGCCCGCCCCCGTGTCCAACCCCGAGCACTCCGAGCTCTTCGACGCCGTGCTCGTCGCCAACGGCGAGTTGTGGCGGCCTCGGCTCCCGGACAGCGGCCTCCCCGCGCCGGGGAGTGGTGTCCGCGTCCTGACCTCGCCCGAGTACCGGGGGCCCGAGACCTTCGCGGGGAAGCGGGTCCTGGTCGTCGGGGGCGGGGTCAGCGGCGCGGACATCGCGGCCGATCTCGCGCCGTACGCCGCGCGGGTGGACTGGTCGGTGCGGCGGCGGCAGCTGTTTCTGCCGCGGGACATCGGCGGGGACTACAACGACGCGCTGTTCTCGTACGCGGGGCGGGTAGCCGTGGAGGAGGTGCCGTACGACCAGTACCTCTCCTGGCTGACGGAGTGGATGCCGGAGTACATGGGGCAGTACCGGGCCACCGGACTCCTTCCGGGGGACGGGTATCACGGGGCCGTCCACGTCAACGAGAAGATCGTCCCCGCGGTGTACGACGGGGGAGTTACGCCGGTCGCGGCGTTCCGGCGGTTCACCGAGGACGGTGGCGTGGTCCTCGCGGACGACACACTCCAGCGGTACGACGCCGTGGTGCTGTGTCTCGGGTACGAGGCCCCGGACTACGGCTTCCTGCCCGGCCTGCGCCGCGAGGATCTGTACGAGCACCACTTCTGGCGCCACGACCCGACGCTCGCCGTCGTCAACACCCCCGTGGACACGGAGGCGTTCGGCACGGCCTGCCCGTACTTCGAGGCGATCGGCGGCTGGGTGCTGAGCGTCCTCGGCGGCAAGACGACACTCCCCGGCCCCGAGGAGCGGGCCGCGTGGTGCGCGGACCACATGAACGCGCTCGCGGACCGCCGCTACCTGGACTGCTGGCTGGAGACGATCCGCCTCGGCCTCCTCAGCGGCGCCCTCCCCGACCCGGCGGTGCGCTTCCGCGACTACTGGACCCTGATATCGAGCCAGGTCGACCCGGCCAACCTCCGCCCTGGCACGCCGAGTTCGCTACCCGCCGCGCACGACGACCGGTTCGACCTGGACGCCGTACGCCACCGGATCCTGGCCTCGCTGCCGATCGCGACCCGGCAACGGCTGCTGGCGGAGGGGGAGATCGAGGCGGCGGACGTCGAGGCGGCGGCGAGGGTGCCCGAAGGGCGGGCGCTGGAACCGTGGTTGCCTTACCGGCAGCGGGAGTCGGGGGACGCGGGCGCCGGGGAGGGCCGTGGCGTCGGCGGACCGGCAGGAAGTCGCCCTGCCCGCACGGACGGTGAAGCGCCGACGGCGAAGACCACCGGCAGCCGCGACACCGACACTCCGCACCACCCCGGCGGCGAAACGCCCACAGCCGCCAACTCCCGCACCCCGCAGGGCGAAACGCCACCAGCCCCCAACTCCCGCACCCCGCAAGGCGAAACACCCACAGCCCCCAACCCCCGCACCCCCCAAGGCTCCACCCCCGCCGACGACACCCCCGCAGGGAGCCCCGCGTGAGTGCCGGTGCCACGGGCGACGCGCCCGCGAAGGGCGGCCGGTGGCGCCTCGTCACCGACCCGGCCGTGCGGAACCTGATCGCGGCCACCGGGGCGGTCGGCGTCGCGGGCGCGTTCCTCGTGCCCACCACCAGCCTCTTCCTCACCGAGGCCGTCGCCGCCACACCCCTGATGGTCGGGCTGTTCTTCGCCGCGCGGTCGATCGCCGAGATCGGTACGGACGTCGTCGTCGGGGCGGTCTCCGACCGGCTCAGGGACCGGCGCGCGATCCTCGTGCTGACCGCGCTGCTGAACGCGTCCGGCGCGCTCTGCTACACGTTCCTGCGGGACTACGCGCTGCTGCTGGTCACCGGCATGGTGCTGTTCGGCCTCGGCGGCGCCTGCTTCGGGCAACTCTTCGCGTACACGAGGGAGTTGGCAGACGACCGAGGCGTGGACGCACCCTTCTTCAACGGCTTCCTGAGGTCGGTGACCTCGCTGGCGTGGGTGATCGGGCCGCCGCTGGCGTTCTGGATCGTCGCGCAGTGGTCGTTCGCGGTGCTGTACGCGGCGACGGCGTGCCTCTCGCTGGTCGCGGCGGTGCTGTGCCGCTGGGGCCTGCCGTACCCGCGCACCACGGAGGCGACGGCGCCGGACGACCAACCCCCGGGCCTGCGCGGCATGTTCGCCGGGGTCGGCCCGCGCACGCTGCTGGTGCTGGGCTCGGTCGTCCTGCTGCTCGGCGCGAACGCGATGTACCAGATCAACCTGCCGCTCTACATCACCGACGACCTCGGCATGAGCGGCCAGTTCGCGGGCCTGCTCCTCGGCGTGAGCGCGGCGCTGGAGATCCCGTTGATGGTGCTGGTCGGCGTCTGGGCGGACCGCCTCGGCAAGCGCCGCCTGCTGATCGCGGCGACGGTCTGCGCGACGGCGTTCTTCGCGCTGCTGCCGGTCGCCGACACCAGCCGGGCGGCGCTGCTGGCGCTCCAGCCCCTCAACGCGGCCTGGGCGGCGGTGGCGTTGAACATCCCGGTCGTGATGCTCCAGGACAGCCTGCCGGGCCGCTTCGGCACCGCGTCGGCGCTGTACTCCAGCGCGTTCAAGGCGGGCATGTTCCTGGGCGGCCTCGCGGTCGGGACGGTCGCGACGTGGACGGGTTACACGCAGGTCTTCTGGGTGTGCGCCGGACTCACCGCGATTGCGGGGGCGTTGGTGCTGCCGCTGCGGGTGCAGGACACGGACCCGATGCTCGCGCAGCGGAACACGCCTGCGGGCGAAGGGGACTTGGCGCAAGGCGCCGCCACCTCTCTTTCGAAGACCGCCCCCGACGCCCCGGCCCCCGCACCCGCACCCACCAACTCCCCTCCCCCACACCCCCCGACCGACCTCACCCACCCCACCGAAGGGAGCCCCGAGTGACCACCACGTCGCCCGCCTGCACGGTCGTCGTACCCACCTACAACCGCGCCGGCCTGCTCGCCCACACCCTCGACTCGCTGGTCCGCCAACGCCTGGACGACGCGTTCGAGGTGGTCGTGGCGGACGACGGCTCCTCGGACGACACCGCCGAGGTGGTCGCCTCCTACCGGGACCGCCTCGACATCCACTACGCCTTCCAGGAGGACGAGGGCTACCGCGCAGCGAAGGCCCGCAACCTGGGCCTGTCGAAGGCGCGCGGCCAGGTGACCGTGTTCGTCGACTCCGGCGTGATCCTCCAATCCGGCGCGCTCGCGGCCCACTTGGACGCGCACCGCGCGGCGGAGGGGCCCACGGCGGTCGTCGGGTACGTCTTCTGCTTCAACGAGGGCAACGAGGACGGCGACGAGATCCTCAAGTCCCTGAACTTCGCCGACCCGGACGCCTCGTTCGCCGAGTTCGCCGCGGAGAAACGCTGGCTGGACATCCGCGAGGACTACTACGAGCGCTACGGCGAGGACCTGGACGCCCTGACCGCGCCCTGGCTGATGTGGTGGACGTGCAACTCCTCGGTGGACACGGCCCTGTTGCGGGAGGTCGGCGGCTACGACGAGGCGTACCGGCAGTGGGGCGCCGAGGACGTCGACGTGAGCTACCGGCTGCGCACGGCGGGCTGCCGTTTCGTCCTGCGCCGCGACGCGACCGCGCTGCACGTCCCGCACCCGAAGGACTACGAGTCCAACATGCGCTCGGCGGCGGTCAACTACCGCTATTTCGCAGCCAAGTACGACACCCCGGTGGCACACCTGGTGGTGGACACGCACTTCCACGAGATCGAGGACGTCCTCCGCTCGCGGGGCCTCGCGGACGGCGAGCCGACCGAGCACCTCGGGACGGTCGTGCGGCCCATCGACCAGCTGGACGCGGAGCGCGCGGCGGCGGCCGGGGGAGAGCGATGATGCCGTTGCTGGGCATGTGGACGGCCGCCGACCGGGACGCGCGCCGCGAGGCACCCCGGGTGCTGGTCTTCTCCCCGCACCCGGACGACGAGGTGATCGCCTGCGGCGGCACGATCGCCCGGCTCGCGGTCGAAGGCGCCCGGGTGGGCGTGGTGTTCGCGACGGACGGCGCGATGTCGCACGCGGCGGTCCTCGGCATCCACACCGACCCGACCCCGGCCGAACTGCGTACGATCCGCCGCGAGGAGGCCCGCCGGGCGGCGAAGGCGATGGGCATCGGCGCCGAGGCGGCCCGCTTCCTCGACTACCCCGACACTCAACTCGCCGAGCACCTCCCGGAGTTCAGGCGGGACGTGCTGGAGATCCTGCGCACGAACCGGGACGTCGCCCAGGTCTATCTCCCGCACGAGATCCGCGAACTCAACGCCGACCACCGCCTCACCGGCGAGACGGTCGTCTCCTGCCTCGCCGAACTCGGCCTGGAACCCCGGGTGTTCCGGTACGTGGTGTGGGACGAGCGCACGGAGGACGAGTTCGGCTTCGTCAACCGCAACCCGGCGGCGGGCCGGAACGACGCGACGGAGCGGCTGGTCTCCTTCGACATCACGCCGTACGTCGCGCGGAAGCACGCCGCGTTCCGCGAACACCGCACGCAGGTCGAGCTGTTCGCCCCCGGACAGACCCGGGCCGTCGTACCGCCGCCGTTCCAGGAGCGGGTGTTCGCGGCACGCACCGAGGAGTTCTGGGTCACCGAAGCCGTCACCGAAGCCGTCACCGAAGCCGAGGCACAGGAGGGCGGCCGATGACGGCATACGCCGACAGCACAGCCGGCGCAGACAGCGCAGCCAGCACGAGCAATGCCGAACTCCCGTCCCTGCGCCCCCTGTCCGCCTGGCCCCGCCTCACCTCCGCGTTCCCGAAGGACCCGGAGATCGAGGCCCGGATCGCCGGGATACTCGGCCAGTTGACGCTGGAGGAGAAGGTCGGCCAGATGATCCAGCCGGAGTTGGCGGAGCTGACCCCGGAGGATGTACGGGACTTCCACATCGGGTCCGCGCTCAACGGCGCCGGGATCTGGCCCGGCGGCAAGCGGCACGCGAGCGTCCAGGACTGGGTGGACACCGTGGACCGCTTCTGGGAGGCGGCCGAAGAGGGCTGGGCCGAAAGGCCGTTCAGGATTCCGTTCCTGTGGGCGACCGACGCCGTGCACGGCCACAACAACGTGTTCGGCGCGACGGTCTTCCCCCACAACATCGGCCTCGGCGCCGCGCACGAACCGGAGTTGATGCGCCGCATCGGCGAGGCCACCGCCCGCGAGGTCGCCGCGACCGGCATGGACTGGACGTTCGCGCCGACCGTGACGACCCCGCGCGACCGCCGCTGGGGCCGCTACTACGAGGGCTACGGCGAGGACCCGGCCCTGGTCCACGCGTACGGCAGGGCGATGGTCGAGGGCCTCCAGGGCGACGTCACCGCCCTGCGCGCGGGCGGCAGGGTCGTCTCCAGCCTCAAGCACTGGATCGCGGACGGCGGCACCGAGAACGGCGGCGACCGGGGCACCGCCCGCTGCTCGGAGCAGGTGCTGCGCGACATCCACGCGCAGGGGTTCATCGCCGGGATCGAGGCGGGCGCGCAGTGCGTGATGGTGTCGTTCAGCAGTTGGTCGAACCCGGCCAACTACGACCACTCGCCGGGGAGTTCGCAGCCGTACAACGACAAGGTGCACGGCAGCCGGTTCCTGCTGACGGACGTCCTGAAGGACGCGCTCGGCTTCGACGGGGTGCTGCTCAGCGACTGGGACGCGCACGCGGAGGTCGCCAACTGCTCGGCGGGGGACGCCGGTTACGCGATCAACGCGGGCATGGACGTCCTGATGGTGGCGGGCCGCGAGGCCTGGCAGGGCGTGCACCGCTCGACCGTCCGGTACGTCCGTGACGGGGTGATCCCGATGTCCCGCGTCGACGACGCCGTCTCGCGCGTCCTGCGGATGAAGCTGCGCCTGGGCCTGTGGGACCGCCCGCGCCCCCGCGACCGCGCCGGAGCCGGTCTCCTCGGCCACCCCGAGCACCGGGCCCTCTCCCGCGAGGCCGCCGCCAAGTCCCTCGTCCTGCTGAAGAGTTCACCCGGCGTGCTCCCCCTCTCCAGGTCCGCGCGCATCCTGGTGACCGGCTCCGCGGCCGACTCCCTGAGCAAGCAGTGCGGCGGCTGGACGTTCAGCTGGCAGGGCGACGACGTCACCCGGGCCGACTTCCCCGACGGCACGACCCTGACGGACGCCGTACGCAACACCCTCGCGCCAGCAGGCCGGTTGACCCTGGACCCGGACGATCCCGCCGGGTACGACGTCGCGTTGGTCGCGATCGGCGAGGACGCGTACGCCGAGATGCGCGGCACCCTGAAGCCCTGGCGCTCCCTGGGATACGCCGACCTGAAGCTGTCGTACGCCGAAGACCTGGCGCTGCTGCGGGAGTTGACGGCGCGAGGCGTCCCCACGGTGACCGTGTTCCTCACCGGCCGCCCCCTGTACTGCACGGAGGAGATCAACCTCTCCGACGCCTTCGTCACCGCCTGGCTGCCGGGCCCTTACGCCGAGGGGATCACCGACGTCCTCTTCGAGGGCGGCCCCGACTTCCAGGGCCGGCTCCCGGTCTCCTGGCCGCGCACCCGCGACTCGGCCGCCGTGAACCGCATCCCGCCCCACCTCCCCGACTACCGCGTCCCCGCGGCGGAAACCGCCCCGGAGGGCCGCCACACCCCGCTCTTCCCGGTCGGCCACGGCCTCCGGATGTACGACGGCCAGACCCCCTCGACCGGTCAACTCCCCCTGGACACCCCGGAACCGCCCCCACCGGCACCTCAAGTCGAAGGCCCGCTGCGCGTGTTGGACGCGGACGGGACGCCGTACGACCTGAAGGTCGGCGGGCACAACACGTGGTCGCGGGAGGCCGTGCCGCTGACGAGGCCGATGAAGTGCCTGATCGTGCACAGCGATCCGGTGCCGGGACCGGCCGACGGCGTCGGTCTGCGCCTGCGTTACACCGGCTACCCCGCCTTCGTGTACGCCGAGTCGCCCACCGGCACCCCGGCCGACCTGCGCGGCTACCTCGGCGGCGAGGTGCGCTTCGCCGTCCGCGTCCTCCAACCCCCCACCGGCCCGCTCTACTTGGCGTGCCACGACGACTACCCGGCCCAGCCGGGCGTCGACCTCGCGCCGCGACTGCGCGAGCTCGAACCCGGGCAGTGGGCCGAACTGGCCGTGCCGCTGGCCGAGTTGGCGGCGGCGGGGATGGATCTTCGGCATGTGGACGTGCCGTTCATGCTCTACACCGAGGGCACGGCGGTGCTGGAGATCGCCGATGTCTCCTGGCGCGTCCCGTAGGCGGACCCTCCGCGCCGACAACTCCCCTTTCCGGAAAGGGAACCACCCCAGATCCCCACGAGGTTGAACTGTGAGAATTCTTCTGGCGGGAAACCGCGGATATCTCGGCTGCGTCCTGGAGCGAGCGCTGCTGCGCGACGGGCACGAGGTCGTCGGTCTCGACACGGGCTTCTTCGATCCGGCGCCGCGCCAGCCCCGCCGGGACGTCCGCCGGGTCACCCGCGAGGACCTGCGCGGCTGCGACGCGGTGGTCAACCTCGCCGCGCTGTGCAACGACGCGTGCGGCGACCTCTCCGCCTCGGCGACCGAGCAGATCAACGCCCACGCCCCGGTCAGACTCGCCGAGTTGGCGAAGTCGCTCGGCATCCGCTCGTACGTCCTGGCGTCCTCGTGCAGCGTGTACGGGGCCGCCCGGGACGGCGAGCTGACCGAGAAGGACGAGGTCGCGCCGGAGACCTCCTACGCCACCAGCAAAGTGACGGCCGAGCACGAGGTGCTGCGGCTGGCCGACGAGTCGTTCGCCCCGGTCGCGCTCCGCTTCGCGACCCTGTTCGGCGACTCGCCGTCCTTCCGCAGCGACCTCATGGTCAACCGCATCGCGCTGACGGCCGCGCGCTGGGGCAGGATCCAGATGAACGGCGAGGGGCTGCTGTGGCGTCCGCTCCTGCACGTCGCGGACGCCGCCCACGCCATCCGACTCGTCCTGGAATCGGGGGAGTCGGGCGGCGAGGTCTTCAACGTGGGCTTCGCCGAGCAGAACCACCGGATCGTCGACGTCGTCGAGATGGCCCGCGAACTCCTGCCGGACACGACGGTCACCCGACAACCCGCGCCGGACAGCCGCAGTTACGCCGTCTGCTTCGACAAGTTCCAGGCGGAGTACGGGGAGTTCAAGTCGACCTGCACCGCCGCCGACGGGCTGCGCGAGGTCCTCGACGCCTACCGGCTGCGGCTGCGCGCCCCGCTCGGCGAGACCGGCGACGGCTGGGCCGGCACCGACCGCCGCGAGTGGCTGCTCGCCAAGCGCTCGGCGGGCGACCTGGACGCCGACTTCCACTGGAACTCACCCTCCAACGCCCTGACTTGACGCCCCATCAGAAGGGAACTCCGATGAACGAGCCGCCGATCCTCCCGCCGGACGCCGTCCACACCGACCCGCGCGGCGCGATCACCGCGCTGCCGCCCTTCGCGACCGCCGGCACGATGGTCATCGAGTCCGAGCGCGGCGCCGTGCGCGGCAACCACTACCACCACGACGAGAGCCACCTCATGTACGTGGTCTCCGGCCGCATGATCTACATCGAGGACGACCCCCAACTGGGTATCTGTGTCGCGGAAGTCGGCCCGGGACAGTCCGTCGTCAGCCCCAAGGGCGTCCCCCACACCACCGTCTTCCCCGAGCGCACCGTCTTCGTCACCCTCTCCGACGTCGACCGCGCCGGCCACAAGTACGAGGACGCGGTCGTGCGCGTCGACCCGCTGGAGGAACGCCCGGAAGTGGCACCGTACTTGACGGGCATCGGCCCGCTCGTGACGGGCGAGCCGCAGCGGCGCCGGAGGCGGGCATGAACCTCGGCCGCTGCCTGCTGTGCACGTCGGGCGCCCTGGAGGACGTCCTCGACCTGCGCCCCACACCCCCCGCCAACGCGCTCGCCGGCACCGCGGCCGAGGCCCGCCGCGCCGCCCGCTTCCCGCTGCGCCTGGTCCGCTGCACGGCCTGTACGCACGTCCAGCTGGCGGATCTCGTGGACCGCGACCTGCTGTTCCGCGACTACAAGTACGCCACCGGCGCGGCCCCCGGCCTGGTCCGCCACTTCGCGGCGCTCGCCGGGATGCTCACAACTCGCCACCGGCCCGCGTCCGTTGTGGAGATCGGCTCCAACGACGGCACGCTGCTGCGGCAGTTCGCCGCGTCCGGCGTCCGCGTGCTCGGCGTCGATCCCGCCGCCGAGCTGGCCCGGACCGCGGAGGAGTCCGGAGTCCCGACGCACGCGACGCACTTCGACGAGTCGGTCGCGGAGAAGATCCTCGCCGAACAGGGCCCCGCCGACCTGGTGCTGGCCAACAACGTCCTCGCCCACGTCGGCGACCTCGGCAGCGTCCTGCGCGGGATACGGCGCCTGCTCGCGCCCGCCTCGCACGCGGTCGTGGAGGCCGCGCACCTGCTGCCGATGGCGGTGACCGGGACGTACGAGTTCATCTACCACGAGCACATGTCCTACTTCTCGCTCCACGCCCTCCAACACGCCTCCCAGCTCGCCGGCTTGGCGGTCGTGGACGTCGAGGAGATCCCCACGCAGGGCGGCTCGATCCGCTGCTGGCTGCGCCCCGCGAACGCCGTCCGCGCATCCGACGTCACCCCCGCCGTCGGTGAACTCCTCACCCGGGAACGGGAGTCGGGCCTCCTCGACGCCACCCTGACCCGGTCCTTCGCGGCCCGCACCCAGCGCGTCAACACCGCGCTGTACGACGTCGTCGAGGGCCTGCGGGCGCGCGGTAAGCGGCTGTCGGGGTACGGCGCCTCGGCGCGGGCCGTGACGCTGATGACGCAGGCGGGGATCGACGACGCGATCGGGCTGATCGTCGACGACAACCCCCGCAAGCACGGCTTCCACATCCCCGGCTCGGGCGTCCCGGTGCTGCCACCGGACGCGCTGAACCGCGAAAGCACCGACTACTGCGTGCTGTTCGCCTGGAACTTCCGGAACGACATCACCGCCGGACTGACGGAGTACGTCGCATCCGGCGGCCTGTTCGTGGTGCCGTTCCCGCACCTCACCGTCGAGTGAGCGCTACTGGTCCATCCCCGCGAGCACCAGCGGCAGCCGGTCCGCCCCGCCCTCGACGAGGCGGACCGGCACACCCCAGTCCTGCTGGTGCACATGGCACGCCGGGTACTCGATCCCGGGGTCGTCGTCGCACGACGCGGCCATCGCGGACACGTGCAACACCCCTTCCGCGACCGCCGGATTCAATTCCAGCACCCGCGAGAGATCCGTACCCGCGCCCTCCCCTGCGAGCAGCAGCTCCGGTGGAGTCGACGACACCAGCAGGCGCGTCGAGGGCCCGTACCGCGTGTCCAGCTTCTGCCCCGCCGGCGCCTGGAACACGACGTCCAACCGGAGCTTCCCGGCGGCCACTTCCGTCGCCGCGCGCCGCGTGCGGTGGGCGACCGCCTCGACCCGCACCGCCTCCTCGGGCAGCCGCAGCCGGGTGAGCCGGTGCCGGGCGGACTCGACGACGACCAGGTCGTCCCCGACGAGCACCGCGTCGGACGGCTCGCGCAGATCCGTCGCGAGGGTCGTCACCTCGCCGCTCGCCGGGTCGTACCGGCGCAGGGCGTGGTTGTACGTGTCGCTGACCGCCACCGACCCGTCGGGGAGGGCCGTCACCCCCAGCGGGTGCTGGAGCAGCGCCTGGCCGGCCGCGCCGTCCCGGTGACCGAAGTCGAAGAGACCGGTCCCGACCGCCGTGGACACGTTTCCGTCCGTGTCGACCCACCTCAGGGCCGACGTCTCGGAATCCGCCAGCCACAGCCGGTCACCCGCCGCCGCGAGCCCCGACGGCTGCGCGAACCACGCCTGCGCGCCGGGCCCGTCCACCAGCCCCTCGTTGGTGGTCCCGGCCGCGACGGCGACGGTCCCCTCGGCGGGGTCGTACGCCCACAGCTGGTGCACGCCCGCCATGGCGATCCACACCCGGCCCGCGAAGAGCGCGACGTCCCACGGCGAGGAGAGGTCGATCTCGCGCGCGGGCCCCGAGGTGGGCGAGCCCTGCCACCACTGCCGCCCGGTCCCGGCGAGCGTCGTGACGCCGCCGGTCGCGAGGTCGACGCGGCGCAGCGCGTGGTTGACGGTGTCGGCGACGACCACCGCCCCGTCGTCCAGCAGCGCGAGCCCCTGCGGCTCGCTGAACGCCGCCTCGGCGGCCGTCCCGTCCGCGAACCCGCGCGCGCCGGTGCCGATCCGGCGTACGACGGTCTCGCCGTCCTGCGCCAGCTCCACGAGCTGATGCCGGGTCGTGTCGCTGACCAGGAAGTTCCCGGACGGCAGGACGAGCGCCTTGCCGGGGAAGCGCAGGGCCGTCGGCTCGGGCTCGGGCGCGACGTACGGGCCGTCCCCGCCCCGCAGCGTGCCCTTCGCGCCGTGCTCGGCCTCCAGCTCGGTCACCAGGCGCTCGATCGCGTGCACATGCCCCTCGCCCGCGTGCTGCGCGACGACGTACCCCTCCGGGTCGATCACCACCAGCGTCGGCCACGCGCGCACCGCGTACTGCTTCCACGTCGCGAGCTCCGGGTCGTCCAGCACCGGGTGCTCCACGCCGTACCGCTCCACCGCGTCCACGACCGCCTGGTGCTCCGCCTCGTGCACGAACTTCGGCGAGTGCACGCCGATCACGACGACCGTGTCCGCGTGCTTCTCCTCCAGCTCGCGCAGCTCGTCCAGGACGTGCAGGCAGTTGATGCAGCAGAACGTCCAGAAGTCGAGGATCACGATGCGTCCGCGCAGGTCGGACAGGGTGTACTGGCGGTCGCCCGTGTTCAGCCAGCCGCCCTTGCCGGTCAGCTCGGGGGCCCGGACGCGCACGCGGCGCGGAGTGGTGTCGCTCATGCCCTCAAGGGTGCCACCGGGCACTGACAGTCACGACAGCGCGTGCCCGGTGGTCGCGTCCACGTGGTCCGGGACCTCGTCGTGCCGGTCGCCGACGGTCGACGTGCCCGTCGGTTCGAGGAGCAGGATGTCGGTCGGGACGGGCGCGTACGGCTTGTGCTCCACCCCGCGCGGGACGGTGAAGACGGACCCCTTCTCCAGGACGACCGTCCGCTCACCGGACGGCTCCCGCAGGGCGATGTGCAGCTCGCCGTCGATCACGAGGAAGAACTCGTCGGTGTGGTCGTGCGTGTGCCAGAGGTGCTCCCCCTCGACGTGGGTCACGCGGACGTCGTAGTCGTTCACCGACGTGACGATGCGGGGGCTCCACCGCTGGTCGAAGGAGGCGAGGGCGGCGGCTAGGGAGATCGGTTCGTTGCTCATGCGGATCATGCTGGCGCTGGTCGGCCGCCCCCGGCGAGTGCTAGGAATCGCACATGCCGCAAGGATTCTCGCACCGGAACCGGCCGCCGCACCGGGTGGCCGTCATCGTCGACGAAGGCACCAATCCCTTCGAAGTGGGCATCGCCACCGAGATCTTCGGCCTGCCCCGCCCCGAACTCGGCCTCCCCGGGCGGCTCTACGAGGTGACCCTGTGCACGCCCACGCGCGCGGTGCGCATGAACCACGGGTTCTTCACCCTGACCGGCGCGGCCGGCCTTGAGGCCGTGGACGACGCGGACACCCTCGTCGTACCGGGCCGGCCGGACAACGTCGTCCCGCGCGGGGAGGACGTTCTCGAAGCGATCCGTCACGCGCACGCGCGCGGGGCACGCGTCGTGAGCCTGTGCACCGGCAGCTTCGCGCTCGCCGAAGCGGGGCTCCTGGACGGGCGCAGGGCCACCACCCACTGGATGTGGGCGGACGCCTTCAGGGAGCTGCACCCGAAGGTGCTGCTCGAACCCGACGTCCTGTTCGTGGACGAGGGCGACATCCTCACCGCCGCGGGGAGCGCCGCCGCGCTCGACCTCGGTCTGTACGTCGTCCGGCGGGACCACGGCGCGGAGATCGCCAACTCGGTGTCCCGCAGGCTCCTCTTCGCCGCCCACCGCGACGGCGGCCAGCGCCAGTTCGTCGAACGCCCCCTGCCCCGCGTCCCCGACGCATCCCTCGCCCCGCTCCTGGAGTGGGCCCAGGAGCGCCTGGACACCCCCCTGACGGTCGCCGGCCTCGCCGCCCGCGCCTGCGTCTCCCCCGCGACCCTCCACCGCCGTTTCCGCGCCCAGCTCGGCACGACGCCGCTGGCCTGGCTCACCGGCGAACGCGTCGCGCTCGCGTGCCGCCTGATCGAACGCGGCGAACAACGGCTGGACGTCGTCGCCGCGCGCGCGGGCCTCGGTACGGCCGCGAACCTCCGCGCGCGCGTACGGCACACGACCGGACTCAGCCCCTCGGCGTACAGGCGGCGTTTCGGACCCGGCGGCGGGGAAGCCGTACCGGCATGAGATTCCTGGTACGCGACCGGCTCCTCGGCTTCGGCGAGGACTACTGGATCGAGGACGACCGAGGGCAGAAGGCGTTCCTGGTCGACGGCAAGGCGATGCGCCTGCGGGACACGTTCGAGCTGAAGGACACGCGCGGGCGCGTCCTCGTCGACATCCACCAGAAGATGTTCGCCCTGCGCGACACGATGGTGATCGAGCGGGAGGGCGAGCCGCTGGCGACCGTCCGCCGCAAACGCCTCTCCCTGCTGCGCAACCACTACCGCGTGTCCCTCGTCGACGGCACCGACCTCGACGTCAGCGGCAAGATCATGGACCGCGAGTTCGCCGTCGAGTACGACGGCGAACTGCTTGCGGTGATCTCCCGCCGCTGGCTGCACGTGCGCGAGACGTACGGCGTCGACGTCGTCCGCGAGGACGCGGACCCGGCGCTGCTGATCGCGGTGACGGTGTGCGTGATCCACCTGGCGGAGAAGGAACGCGAGGACGACTGACCCGCACGCGCGCGACCCGGCGTCACGAACCCCGCCGCACCCTCACCGCTCCGGCGCAGCCAGCCCCAGCACCCGGTCCTTCAACGCCGGAAACACCTCCCGCGTCTCCCCCACCTGCCCCGGCTCGAACTCCACGGTGAGGACCTCCTCACCGTGCCCGGCCTCCCCCAGCACAGCGCCCCACGGGTCTACCACGATCGAGTGACCGGCCTGGGGAACCCCGGCGTGCGTCCCGGCCGTTCCACAGGCAAGGACGAACGCCTGGTTCTCGACAGCCCGCGCCTGAGCCAGCAGCGTCCAGTGGGACCGGCGGCGCTCCGGCCAGCCCGCCGACAGCACGAGGGTCTCGGCGCCCAGGTCGACGAGACCGCGGAACAGCTCGGGGAAACGGAGGTCGTAGCAGGTGGCGACACCGACGACGGTGTCGGGCAGACGGACGGCGACCAGGTCCTGACCCGCCCCCATCAGCACGGCCTCGCCCTTGTCGAAGCCGAACCGGTGGATCTTGCGGTAGGTCGCGGCGAGGTCACCGCTCGGTGAGAAAAAGAGGGAGGTGTTGTAGAGGGCTCCATCGGCCCCGCGCTCGGGAATCGACCCGGCGTGCAGCCAGACCCCCGCGTCGGCGGCGGCCTTCGCCATCACGTCGTACGTCGCCCCCCGCAGCGCCTCGGACTCGGCCGAGAACAGCTCGTACGCGAAGGCGCCGGTGGTCCACAGCTCGGGGAGGACGACGAGATCGGAGTCACTGCACGCGCGTACGAGAGCGGCGACCCGCCCCCGCCGGGCTTCGACCGATTCGCCCTCGTCCACGGCGACTTGGATCAACGAGGCGCGCACACTACCACCGTCCTGGCATTCGAGCAGTCCACATCGGCCTACGATCGTCACACGAAAGCACTGCCGGGGGCGACCGCAGCAGCGTAACTTAGCGTGCTAAGACGCCCGCCGACAGCAGCCGACAACCTCCGCTGGCAACGCCGCCACCGACCGCCGCCCGTGTACCGACCGCCGAGGGGTCCCGTTCCGTGAGTCTGCATCCCACCCTCCAGCCCTACGCCGACGCCTGGACGCACTCCATAGAAGCGATAACCGAGCTGGTGGAGCCCCTGGTGGAGGCGGACTGGAACCTCCGTACGCCGTGCCCCGGCTGGTCGGTGAGGGACGTCGTCTCGCACGTCATCGGCCTGGACTGCGAGATGTACGGCGACCCGCGCCCGATCCACTCCCTCCCGCGCGACCTCTTCCACCTGTCGACCGACCTCCAGCGGTACATGGAGGTCCAGGTCGACGTCCGCCGCCACCACACGGCCCCGGAGATGACGGCGGAGCTGGAGTACACGATCATCCGCCGCAACCGCCAGCTGCGGAACGAGAACCGCGACCCCTCGGCGAAGGTCCGCGGCCCGCTGGGCACGGAGCTGACCCTCGAAGAGTCGATGCGCTCCCACGCGTTCACCATCTGGGCCCACGAACAGGACCTCCGCACCGCCCTCGGCCGCCCCGGCAACCTCGACTCCCCCGGCGCGCACATCGCCCGGGACGTCCTCCTGGACGCGCTCCCCGCGATCGTCGCCGACAAGGCGAACGCCCCCCGCAGTTCGGCGATCGTCTTCGACGTCACCGGCCCGGTCGAGTTCCTGCGCACGATCCGCGTCGACATCCAGGGCCGCGGCACCCTGGAGACGGTCCCCGCGCTGGGCCCGGCCGCGTCCTTCGTCCTCGACTGGGAGACGTACGTCCGCCTCGCGTGCGGGCGCGTCACGCCGGAGGCCGTCGCCGACCGCGTCAAGGCCGAGGGCGACCCGGAGCTGACGGCGGCGATCCTCAGGAACTTCACGGTCACGCCGTAGCCGTAGCCGTAGCCGTAGAGAATGGGGGCCGGGGCCGACCCGGCATCCCCCTCACGAAACGCCCCCTACGCGGGAACGTGCACCGTCTCCACCCGGGACGCCACCAACCGCTCCCGCTCCCTGCGCGCCGCCCTCTTGCGCAGCCGCAGCACCTGACCGACTCCGATCGCCTGAAGGACGAAAACGACCGAGAACGCGATCCCGTAGTTGTCGTCGGTGGCGTCGAGCAGGACGCCGATCGCGAACAGAGTGAACATCGACGCCGTGAAGCCGCCGATGTTGGTGATCCCGGAGGCGGTGCCCTGCCGCTCGGGCGGGTTCGCCGGGCGGGCGAAGTCGAAGCCGATCATCGAGGCGGGCCCGCAGGCGCCGAGGACGACGCAGAGCAGCACCAGCACCCAGGTCGGCGCGTGATCGCCGGGGTAGCCGATCGCGAGGGCCCACGCCGCGGCCGTGGCGAAGACGGTCCCCAGCGCCAGCGGCAGCCGCGCCTCGTGGTGCCGGGCGATGAGCTGGCCGTACACCACCCCGAAGACCATGTTGGACAGGACGACGAGGGTCAGCAGCCCGCCCGCCTCGCCCCGCGTGAGCCCCTGGCCCTGGACGAGGAACGGCATCCCCCACAGCAGCAGGAACACCATCGCCGGGAACTGGGTCGTGAAGTGCACCCACAGCCCCAGCCGCGTCCCCGGCTCGCGCCAGGCGGTGGCGATCTGGCGGCGGACGTACGCGGCGCCCTGATGCGGCATCGGGTCGGGCTCGTACCCGTCCGGGTGGTCCCTCAGGAACAGCACCAGCAGGACGAGGACGACGACCCCGAGCCCGGCGCTGCCCGCGAACGCGGCCGTCCAGCCGACGCCGTGCAGGAGCCGGGCGATGACCAGCGTGGACACCAGGTTCCCGGCGACCCCCGCGAGCCCGGCGAGCTGCGCGACCATCGGGCCGCGCCGCGCGGGGAACCAGCGGCTGCCGAGCCGCAGGACGGAGATGAACGTCATGGCGTCGCCGCAGCCGAGCAGCGCGCGCGAGGCGAGGGCGGTGCCGTACGACGGTGACAGCGCGAACCCGAGCTGTCCCGCCGTGAACAGCACGACCCCGATGGTCAGCACCCGCTTCGTGCCGAGCCGGTCGACGAGCAGGCCGACCGGTATCTGCATCCCGGCGTACACGAGGAGCTGGAGGATCGAGAACGTCGACAGCGCGGAGGCGCCGACGTGGAAGCGGTCGGCGGCGTCGAGGCCGGCGACCCCCAGCGACGTACGGAAGATGACGGCGACGAAGTAGACCGACACTCCGATGGACCACATGACGACAGCTCGGCGCCCGCCGGGCGGGTCACCCGGGAGAGTGGAGTTCCTCACCGGACATCGCCCCGGGCGAGGTGCGCGAACCAGTCGACGTGCCGGCGGACGATCGATACGGCCGCCTCGGCGTCGCCGGACCGCAGCGCGTCGAGGATCTGCTCGTGCTCGACGAGGGACTTGGCGATCCGGTCGGGGTGGGAGTGCATGATCGCGACGCCCATCCGCAGCTGCCGGTCGCGGAGTTGGTCGTAGAGCCGGGTAAGAATCTCGTTGCCGCCGCTGCGGACGATCTCGGCGTGGAAGCAGCGGTCGGTGACGGCCGCCGCGGCCAGGTCGCCGCGCCCCGCCTCCTCCTTCTGCCGCTCCAGCAGCTCGGCGAGCCGCTCGACCAGGCCCGCGGGCGCGGGGACCGCCTTGCGGACGGCGTGCTCCTCGATCAGCAGCCTCGTCTCGACGACGTCGGCGATCTCCTGCGCCGACACCGGCAGGACCAGCGCGCCCTTCTTCGGATACAGCCTGATCAGGCCCTCGACCTCCAGGCGCAGCAGCGCTTCCCTGACCGGGGTCCGCGAAACCCCTACGGCGTCGGCGAGTTCGCCTTCGGTGAGGAGGGTGCCGCCTTCGTAGCGGCGGTCCAGGACGCCCTGCTTGACGTGGGCGTAGACGCGGTCGGCGGCGGGTTGTCGGGTCGGTGCGGGGGCGGGGGCCGGTGGCATGTCCACAGGATAGATACAACACGTACGCAAGGGCGGGAACGTTTCACCATGCGGACGGTGATCTTGTCCGAAAGCCCCACCTTCCCCAAGAGATTCAAAATTCCCGGAACCGGACGCACAACTTTCTGTGCTAGGTACGTGTCACAGGTGTGCGGCCACGTTCTTCCCCCCACCCAACCAGGCCGCATTCAGGGGCATTTCAACGCAATCGGGGTATTTCAGTTGATAACCGCACTCAAGGGCAAGCCCGTCCGCAGAGCCGCCGCCGTCACCGCCACGGCCGTCGCGATGCTCGCGACCGGCGCCCTCGCCGCGGCTCCCGCGCAGGCCGCCGCCGCGCCATCGATCGCGGCCAAGGCCGGCTACGTGATGAACAACGCGAGCGGGAAGGCGTACGGCAAGGCCGCCACCACCAAGCTCTCCACCGGCTCCACCACGAAGATCATGACCGCCGCCGTCGTCCTGTCTCAGCCGAAGCTGAACCTGAACGACAAGGTCACGATCCAGATGGCCTACAGCGACTACATCGTCAAGAACAACGCGTCGTCGGCACGGCTCATCGTCGGCGACAAGGTCACGGTCCGTCAGCTCCTCTACGGGCTGATGCTGCCGTCCGGCTGCGACGCCGCCTACGCGCTCGCCGACAAGTACGGCACGGGATCCACCCGTGACGCGCGCGTCAAGAACTTCATCTCCAAGATGAACGCCAAGGCGAAGGCGTTCGGCATGACGAACACCAAGTTCGACTCCTTCGACGGCATCGGCAACGGTGCCAACTACTCGACCGCGAAGGACCTCACCGTCCTCGCCAAGAACGCGCTGAAGGACGCGAACTTCCGCGCGGTCGTCAAGACCAAGTCGTACACGGCCACGACCATCACCAAGACCGGCACCAGCCGCAAGATGGCCGCCTGGACCAACACGAACACGCTCCTGTCCAGCTACAGCGGCACCATCGGCGTCAAGACCGGCTCCGGTCCCGAGGCCAAGTACTGCCTCGTCTTCGCCGCCACCCGGGGTGGCAAGACCATGGTCGGCACGGTCCTCGCGTCCACCAACGCGACGGTCCGCGCCCAGGACGCGACGAAGCTGCTCAACTACGGCTTCGCGAACCTGAAGTAGTCCGGGTACGAGGGGGCTCACCGCGCGGGTCGCGGTGGGCCCCCTCGGCGTTCCGCGACCAGGGCCAGCCAGCCGCTCGGCGCGTACGGGGCGGGCGGGTCGACCTCCATGCCGAGTTCCGCCAGCGCGAGGGCGTACTCCGACTCCTCCAGGCCGAGCGCGAGGAGCTCGTGGATCTCGCCGGTGAGCCGGGCGACGAGGTGCGGATCGGTGGTCGCGCGGTAGTCGGCGACCGCCGCCTCGTGATCCGCGAACTCGTCCGGCATGTCCTGCGAGAACCAGCCGCCGAGGAACTGTCCCAGCTCGGGGAAGCGGGCATGCCACTCCCAGTGCGTGGCGGGGGCCGCCAAAGGTGGCGCCTCCCCCTCCTCCACGCTGCGCCTGATGTGGTCGGCCAGGCAGAGCAGCCACTGCCGGATCCCGTCCTCGGGTACGCCGACGTCCGGCAGCGCGTAGTACTCGCCCAGCCGCAGCCTCAGCCGTCCCGGCGGGTTCTCGGCGTACTCCCGCACCTGCCGCTCCGCCTGCGCGAGCGCCCAGGGGCGGGTGTGCCAGGTGTGGCGCAGGTACGAGGTGAGGGCCTGGCTGGGACTCTCCGGGGTGTCGTCGGCCGGCTGCCCGGTGAACGCGCGCATCACCTGGTCGAGTTCGCCGTAGCGGCGGTCGTGGTCGAGGGGGGTCAGGGGCATGGGGGTCGACTTTCGGCTACAGGCGGCTACAGATAGACAGGGAGGGAGGCGTGTACGACGAACCCGTGCGGACTCCCCGCCTCCCGCCGGAGCACCACCCGCGCGGCCTTCACCTCGACGGCTCCCCTCCCCGCCAGCATCATCGCCTGCAACAACACCCTCCCCACCGCGCTCTCCCGCGACGGCCACGCCGCCTCGATGGTCAACCGGGTACGGGTGGACTGGGCGAGCCAGCGGTGCACGAGCTGCTCGTTGACGGTGACGACGTGCTGGGTGGCCCACTGGGCGGTTTCGCGGTCGGGGTAGGTGGACGTCCGCGTACGGACAGGCGCTGTCTCAGACATGGTCACCGCTGTTCCGGGGTCTCAGTATCCACTGCGGGCATCGGAATGAAACTCGCTGAAATGCCTCTGCCCGCCCAGAATGATCTCCTGGAGGATGTTCCGGGAGATCCAAGGGATTTTCGGCGCCAAAGCCGAACGCAGAGCATCCGCCTCCGGGAAAAGGATCAGCAATTCTTGAGCCTGCGCCACGAGTCCGGTGGCCTTGCTCGCACAGTCCGTCGGATGCAGACTGTCGAATCCCGCCCAAATACATTCGTCGAGCGTCTCGTACTCGTCCGTCTCCACCCAGTATGTGAAGTCGATGACTTCCGGAAAGGTCAGCGGAATCTCCCAGGGGGCCAGGGGGACCTGCTCGTAGTCCGGAACTCCCCGCATGTCGATCTGACGGACGACGAGCGCCAGGTCCGCCAGGAATTCGGTCGAGGGCCGCCCACCCGCGGCAAACTCCAGGCTCTCCTCGAAGCCGTCCGGAAGCCTGGACCTCAGGGGACTCTCCAGCACCTCCGAGACAAGGTCGACCGCTGCCGAGACGGACGCCAAGGGAAGCGACCAGGGGCTGCCGGGACCGCGCTGGATGCTTCGGCACAGGCGGGCGACGTCCAGCTTCCGGTCCGCGCCGCTCGGTCCGCCCAGCCCGGCGGAGACCGAGAGCAGCTTCGGAAGAAATCCGTTGTCGAAAAACCCGCCGTTATACGTTGTCATCCTTCTCGCATCCTTCTGTTCTTCCCTGTTCGCCCCGCGCCGATATCACGGTGTGGTGGGCATCGAGGTCAGGACCACAAACGGCGGGTCCACCCCTTGCTTGTATCGGATCACGACATCGACACTGTGCACATCGACAGCCCGCGCGTTCAGACCATCCTGATCGTAACCGCTTCGCAGAACTGTCCGACCTGTCACGTCGGAGAACGTCAGCCCCAGGTTGAGGGTCGACTTCTCATTGTGATCCCGTTCTCTCCGCTTCAGCCAGTTCTCGACCTTTGTGGCGTTGTCCACGTCGTCCATCGCTTGCTGCGTGTAGCGTTGCGCAGAATCGAGGTCGGTGAAACTGGACGCGGCAACGGGCCGTACGGTCGCGTCCCGAATCACCTGCTGATCCCTGAGCCGTTGCGCAAGCTGCTCGTCCGTCTTTCCGACGTGTTTGTCGATGACGTGGCTTCCGTGGATACCTTCCTGGCCGGCGAGGTCGAGTGCATAGAAATGGTTCTGCTCGTCGGAATCCCTGATGTACTGGTGCTCGGTCCTGAACTCGTTCAGCGACCGCGCCCCGAACGCCTCCGCGCGTGCCTCCTCCGCCGCGTAGGCGGGGACACTGCGACGGGCTTCCTCCAGCGCCGGTTTCCGTCTGGTCAGGTCGTCGGCCAGGTCGTGGATCGTGCTGTTGTAGGAGTCCACGGCAGAATTGAGGCGGCCGGTGTCGATGTTGAGGAGGAATTCCGCTGCGAGGGTGGGGAGTTCGCCGATGAGTTCGGCGAAGTCCTTGAAGCTTTTGATGGTGAAGGTCTTGATCGCGGCGTCTTTGTAGACGTCGATGATGGTGGAGCGGATGCTCGTGACCTGGGTGCTGCACGCGTCGCAGGCGGTGGCGATCGTGCGGGCCGTGTCCTGGAGGACCTCCAGGGAGGGCTGTCGGCCGTCCGTGTGGTTCCACTGGTAGGTCTCGCGTTCCTTGCCCCACGCCGACGTCCCCCACATCGCCGAGCAGAACTGCCGCATCGCGCTCTGCCACTCGTCGTTGCCCGGCGCCGGGTTCGTGATGGAGGCGAGGGCCGCGTCGAAGTCGGCGGCGGAGGTGGTCGCGTCGGTGGCTGCCTGGCGCCAGAGGGCGGCGATCCGGGGGAGGGCCGTGTCGTCGCCGCCGGGCGTGATGTCGGCGACCTTGCCGTGCCGGAGGGCGTGTTCGAGGATCGGCCGCAGGAGGTGGGCGCCGATCTCGCTGAGCGCGCCGGAGACTTCGTCCATGACGGCGTTGCCCCAGCCGTCGTCGCCGTCGGCAGCGCCCCAGCCGAGTTGGGCGACGGGGCCGCTCGTACCGGAGTTCCTCAGGACGTCGGGCGGGTTCCGGGTCTGCGGTACGGCCGGGACGAGCACGTTCGTGGCGTGGTCGGCCGCCGTGTAGTTGTTGGCGGTGACCGTGAGCCCGACGGCCGCGCCGCCGACGCCCTCTGTCGTCCTATTCCATACGTCGAGGAAGAGGCCGGCGACCTCGGCGTACGCTTTCGCGAACGCTTCCGGGCCGGTGCCGCAGCCGACGGCATGTTCGTACGCATCCAGCGCGCCGACCAGTTTCCGGGCGCGGTCGGCGAAGTCGTACTGGGCATTGCGCAGCATGAACGAGGCGTAGTAGACGTGCTGCGGCTGGACGTCGAAGCCGACGCCGACGAGCGGTGGGGTGGTGGGTCTGAGCGCGTCGAGTTCGGCGGCGCGGCGGTGCCGGTCGGAGTCGGTGTCGCCCTGGGAGATGTCCTTGCCGTCGGGGTCGGTGAGGGTGCCGGGGGAGGGGTGGGGGGCGGGGGTGGGCCCTCCGGAGGGGGGTACGGCGGGAGGTGCGGGGGTCGTGGAGGGTGCGGGTGCCGGAACTCCCGTACCGGCGGACGGTGTTGGCGCGGGGGTCGCCATCAGCGCGCACCCCACCCACGCAGCACCGCCCGATGCGCCGCCGCGTAATTCAGGTGACCGGTGGCGACGTACTCATGCAGCCACTTCTGCGCGGCCTCCAGATCCTGGGCGGACCGGTCCCACGTGTCGAGCTTGTCGACGAACACCTCCCGCGCCTCACCCCGCCAGGACAGCACGACCGGCTCCACCCGCCCGTACAGCGCCTCCAGCTTCTCGTTGAGCTGCCTGAGGATGTCCTCCAGGTCGGCGGTGAGTTCCTGAAGTGCCGCGAAGGACACGGTGATCGGCTCGTCCGACATGTTTCCCCCTGCCGCCGTGATGATCAGTACGCGTCGAGCGTGCTGCGCGAAGTACCGGGCGCCGCCTGCGAGTTGGGCGTGGACAGCCGCGCAACCTCACTCGCGACGTCGACCTGCACGGCACGGATCCTGTCGAGCACATCGAGGTCGGTCGCGGAGAACCCGTCCCGGCTCAGCCGTACAGCCTCGGCGAGCAGCTTCACGACTTCGCGGATGCGTACGGCGTCCTCGGCAGCGGCCCGATGAAACTCCCGGTACGCGGTCCCCGCGGGCCCTCGCCACCCGGCCTCGATCCGGTCGACGATCGCATCCATCCGGACGACCTGGCCGTCGAGATGGTCCCGCATGTCGTCGAGGTCGTTCGCGAGCCGCGACAGCTCGTCATGCGTCGCCTTCAGATCCGGGGTCCCCACACGCCCTCCCTACGGTGCCGGGGAGTGATGGTACGGCGCGAGGTCAAAGGGGAGGCAAAACAACTGCCCACGGAAAGCCGCCCGCGCGCATCTCAGCCGGACTTCGCGCCCCGTCGGCAGTACGCCGGCATGAAGCGCAGCACCGGTACGGGTACGGGTACGCCGGACCAGTCGGCCGGTGGGCGTCGACGGCGGCGAGGTCGAGTAAGAAGAAAACGAGCAGCGAGACCTGGGGGCCGAGTACGGCGCCGGCGGCCCGGACGGGCGTGGAAACCGAAGGGTTGCCGCTCGCGGGCTTCTTCCCCTCGATCGTCCCGCTGAATTCTCGGATCAGTTCCGGGCTGTGGCGATCACCTGCAACAGGATCACTGCGTGCGCGAAAACACAGATACCCCAGGCGGAAGCCCCTCGCATTCCGTGCCGGAAAACCATCGCCCAACCCGCCGCCAGCAATGTCACGGACAATGCGATAGAAATCCAGGAAAGTTCGCGCCAGGGCGTGGACAGGTCCGTGAAGAATCCGAGAGTCGCAGCGGGGATGAGTGCCAGCAGGGAAAGAACCCAACTGCCCTCCCTCGCGCCACGAACGGCGTCGGAGGTGGTTCCGGTCATCCGACGCTCCGTTCTGGCGTGGAACCGAAAGGTTCCCCGGGCTTCTTTCCCTCGATTGCACGGTCGCGCGACGTCTCGAGTAGCGGGACGCCGGGCATGTCCGAACATTACCGAGAAGACGATCACTTCACCATCATGGAATCAGCCAGAGAGGGTGCACCGAAACAGATTGCCGTTACGTTACTTGGCCGAAAACGCTTCGAGGAGTGAGGTCCAAGCGGAGGGGGTGAGGTGGAGGAGGGGGCCGGTGGGGTTCTTCGAGTCGCGGACGGCGATGGTGCCGGGGATGTTGCGGGCGACCTCTACGCACTCCTGTCCAGGGTTACCGCCGCTGTAGCTGGACTTGACGAACTCGAATGCGTGCACGTCGGCTATGTCTCCTTCAAGATCCCCTCGATCAGCCTGACCGAGTTCCGCTGCGCGAGGCTCACCCGTGCGATCCGGTCGAAGAGCCTGTTGTGGTGGTCGGCATCAGTATCGCTCTCCATCCACAGCGTTGACGACGCGGTATCCACATGGACGACGTCCAGGGCGCCCGGTTCCGCGAAGGAGACGATCGTGAAGGCGCCGGTCATGCCGGCATGCGCGCCCACGAGGGACGGCAGGACCTGCACCTTCACGTTGGGGCGCCCGGCCACGTCGAGCAGATGCCTCAGCTGTTCCCGCATCACCTCGCGCCCACCGACGAGTTGGCGCAACGCGCTCTCGTGCACGACGGCCCACAACTCCAGCGGGCTGTCCCCGGTGAGCCGCGCCTGCCGAGCCATCCGGGACTCCACGAAGGGTTCGATCTCGCCGGGGTCACCCCACGCCCCGGCCCCGACGGCCACCGCCCGGGCATAGTCCGGCGTCTGCAACAGCCCCGGGACGATAGCCAGTTGCCATGTACGGATGCCGGTGGCGATGTCCTCCAGCGCGACGTACTCGATCATCTGCGGCAGGTTCGGGTACTGGTTCCACCACCCCTTGGCCTTACGCCGCTCCCGATCCGCCTTCGCCAACGCCAGCAACCGGCCGATCACGACCTCGTCGCTCTCCCCGTACAGATGGCACAGCGCCCGAACATCCGGGTCCCGCAAGGGCACTTGACCCCGCTCGATCTTCGCGACCTTGGCGACCGACGCCGTGAGCGCCTCAGCGGCGTGCGCCTGGCGCAGCTCGCGGGACTCGCGCATCTTCAGCAGTTCGCCGCCGAGCCGGCGTCCCAGGACGGTGGTGATGGTCCGCCCACGGTCCGGATTGTTCCCCACCCTGCATCTCCCTCTATCGAGGCATCAATTTTTCTGCGTTGTTCGATTGCTGCACATGCGAACTCGACGCTACCTTAAGTACACAACCCGCCACACGGCGAAACGAGTTGGGAACGGCACCGCGCTGCCCACACCCCACCGCACGAGGAGCTCCCCATGACCGACTCCTGCCCCGTCCCCGCCCTCACCCACTTCGACACCATCACCTACACCCCCACCCCCCGCACCATCCCCCTCGCCCGCCGCCACATCACCACCCTCCTCACCACCTGGGGCCACCCCGACCTCACCCTCAACGCCGCCCTGATCACCAGCGAGCTCTGCACGAACGCGATCCTGCACGGCCGCCTCCCCGGCCGCCTCTACCGAGTCGAGACGTCCCTCACGGCCAAGTCCCTCCGCATCGCCGTCACCGACCCCAAGGGCGAGTCCCTCCCCGAGCCCCACACCCCGGCCCCTGACACGACGACCGGCCGGGGCCTCCTCATCGTCCAACGCCTCGCCAGCCGTTGGGCGGTGGAGAAGCTGACCGTGGGCAAGACGATCTGGGCGGAGCTGGACCTCCCGGGGGACCCGGGTCGCTGAGCAGCACCCTCCAACGGCAGGGGCCCGGCACCACGAGAACGCCACGCGGTCAGGCAAGCTCCGCCGCCACCGCCGCACGCAGCGCAACCGTGTCCACCCCGCACCCCTCCAACAAGGCAACGCAGTCCTCGTCATGGTCGAGGATCAAGCCGAGCAGGTGCGTGGAGTCGAAGTACTTCTCGGTGAGACTCTGCGACAGATGGAGGATCGTCTCCATCTCGCGGGACCAAGGGAGTTCACGCCCCTGACGGTGGCCACCCTTGCCCACCGGCCGCCGAGCGATCAGAGCCGCACGGAGGGTCTCACGGTCCGCACCGGCCGCATCCAGCAGGCCACACGCGGTACTTCGATGGCGCGTGATGCTGAGCAGGACATGGGTGGCGGAAACCTCCGCGTGTCCCGACGACCGCGCCTCGGCAACCGACCTCGCAAGGTCGCGAACAGCGCCTTCCGTCATCAACTCGGGCATACAGAACAGTATTTGACCGCACCGCTCCGGCGTCCACCGCCGACCCCTACGACGTCGGCAACACCAAGTCGTACAGACACTCCCGCGTACGCCGCACCACCGCCGCCTCCTCCCCATGCAGTTCGGTGGTCACCCGCAGCAACTCCGCCCCCAGATGCGGCCGTTCGAGGTTGTCGGACGGAATCGCGCGCCACAGGCCGAACGCCCGCCGCGACGCCGCCGCGACGTCGGGATGGTCGGCGCCCTGGATCGTCGCGCGGAGTTGGGCGCCGTGGAGATACCAGGCGAGCCCGGTCGAGTGATCCCCTGTGAGGGTCGCCAAGTAACCGCGCACTTCCCGGACTTGGGCGGTGTAGAGATGAAACCCCCCGTACTCCCGCGTCACATCCTGGTCCAGCTTCTCCGCGAGGACGGCGGCATCGGCCGGCTGCCCCGACTGCGCGACCTCGGCGACTTTCACGAGCCGCGCGCGGAGGGTCTCGGCGGAGAGCCCCGGCGGCGTGGACACGGACCAGAACTCGGGGGTCACCGTCCCCCAGGGGCGGTACTGCGGCTCGGACATGGCTCCCTCGTACGGTGAGTTCATCAGGGGTTCGTACTGCTGCGCGAACCGTACCGCTCGCACTTTCACACGATCCCCGCCGGATCCGCCCCAGGGTCGGCGTAAAGTCGCACGTCGGAGACGCACGGCGAGGGAGGGACGATGGGCACGGCACCGGTCGCGGTACCGCACCTCCCGATCGGCTCCCGCCTGCTCGTCCCGGTCCTCGCCGCGACGGGCGGCAGCGGCCGTACGACGGTGGCGCACCTGCTCGCGAAGGGGCTGGCCGGCGTCGCGGACACGGTCCTGCTGGACCTCGCGCCGAGGCTCGCGTCGTCCTGGCCACCGCACCTCGCACCCCAACGGGCCACGGGGCTCGCCGCGTTGCCCCCGGACCAGCCCCTGACGCGTACGGCGGTACGCCAGGCGTGCGCGGTCGGGGACACCGGCCCGCACATCCTCTCCGACACCCGCGCCTGGCACGCCCCACCCCTCCTCGACCTCCCGCAACTCCCCACGGCCTGGTACCAGTTGGCGGCGATCGGCGGCTGGCAGGCGGTCGTCGCGGACACCCCGCACCCCCTCGCCCACGACCTCCTCACGGCCCGCCACACGGGCACCCGCGCCCTGACCCGCGACTGGTACGAACTCCCCTACGCGATCCCGGTGTTGTGCGCCCCGGCGACAGCTGACGGCATCCAGTCCCTGATCCAGGCGACGAAGACCCTGGACGCGGAGGCCCTCCCCCTGGCCCGTACCGTCGTCGCGCTCGCGGGCACGACAGACGGCCGCCTCCCCTCCTCCCTCCGCACGGCCCTCACCACCGCGACCGACCGCGCCGCAGCGGTCGTCCACATCCCCCACGACACCCGCATCCGCACCCAGGGCCAAGCCGCGGCCCACCCCCGCCCGCGCCTCCGGCACGCGAGCACCCGTCTGACGGACGCGGTGCTGAACGCGGCGCACCGGGTCTGGGGCCGCCCTCTGCCGCTGGCCCCGCAGCCCGCACCGATCACCTGAACCGCAAGCCACTTCGACTTAAACCACTCGAACGAGTAAGCGGCGACAAGACGCCATCGACATCAGCGACTTCGTGTACGCGGCGACGGGCGCCCGGGTCCGACGGCTCACGATGCCGGACGGGTCGCATTGGTTTCCGGCGGTGGATGTGTGCAAGCGCCTAGGACACACCAACACCCAGAAAGCTCTCTCGGACCATGTCCCGGGAGAGCACCGAGAGATTCTCGAGACCCTAACTGGAGGTTACGGTCTCAGCGTTCCCGCAGGTAGAGAGTGGCGTCGAGACCTGAATCTCATCTCTCTCCAAGGTCTCGTCCTCCTCGTCAACGCCTGCACCAAACCCGCCTGCGCCCCTTTCAAACAGTGGGCGGCGGAAGTCATCGCGACCGTCCAGCAGGAGGGTTCGTACTCTCTCCAGAAGGCAGAGGTACAGCCCTCCACCCCCGGCGCCCCCGTCGTCTACG
Source organism: Streptomyces niveiscabiei (assembly GCF_033794345.1). Lineage (NCBI taxonomy): Bacteria > Bacillati > Actinomycetota > Actinomycetes > Kitasatosporales > Streptomycetaceae > Streptomyces > Streptomyces niveiscabiei. Next base: position 44,620 of record NZ_JARAYJ010000009.1, on the reverse strand, counting down.
CCACAGGAATCCCTGTCCCTGCAAAGGCAGATGCTGGCGATGCAGCGGCCACGGAATCCGTTCTCGCGGACTGGCGGCGGCGACTGTCTGTGACGGAGGACGTCTGGACGCTGGCGGTGGTCATCGCGCCGGTCCTCGTCGAGGAAGGTGAGCTGCGGCAGCCGCTGGAATCGCTGGCCGCGCGTACGGGATTGACCGTGCACCGCGTCAACGAGTGCCTGCGGCTCCTGCGGACCCACGCGTGCATCCGCTCGCGCGGCGCGACAGAGGACGGGGCACCGGTCTACGTGCTCAACTGACCCACCCGGCAGAACACGAAGGGACGGTCGCAATCCGAAGTTGCGGCCGTCCCTTCGTCGTTCAACTTATCGCACCCCGCAGCGCCTCACGCCCAAGTGATCAGCTTCTTCGGCTGTTCCAGGATCGCCGCGATGTCGGCCAGGAACTTCGAGCCCAGCTCGCCGTCCACCAGACGGTGGTCGAAGGAGAGCGCGAGGGTGGTGACCTGGCGGGGCTTGACCTTGCCCTTGTGGACCCACGGCTGGGGCTTGATGGCTCCGATCGCCAGGATCGCGGACTCCCCGGGGTTGAGGATCGGCGTCCCCGTGTCGATGCCGAAGACGCCGACGTTGGTGATGGTGATCGTGCCGCCCTGCATCGCCGCCGGGGACGTCCTGCCCTCGCGGGCCGTGGCCACCAACTCCCCCAGCTCCGAGGCGAGTTCCGGGAGTGTCTTGGCCTGGGCGTCCTTGATGTTCGGGACGATCAGACCGCGGGGCGTGGCCGCGGCGATGCCGAGGTTGACGTAGTGCTTGAGGACGATCTCCTGGGCGGCCTCGTCCCAGGACGCGTTGATCTCGGGGTTGCGCTTGACGGCGACCAGGAGCGCCTTGGCGATCAGGAGCAGCGGGTTGACCCGCAGGCCCGCGAGGTCCTTGTCCCGCTTCAGCTCCTCGACCAGCTTGAGCGTCCGGGTGACGTCGACCGTCACGAACTCCGTGACGTGCGGCGCGGTGAAGGCGGAGCCGACCATCGCCGCGGCCGTCGCCTTGCGGACGCCCTTGACGGGGATACGGGTCTCACGGCCGGCGTCGTACGCCGGTACGGCGGGGGCCACCGACACCGCAGGCTCCTCGGAGACAGCCGCCGCCTTGTGCACGTCCTCCCGCGTGACGACCCCGTCGGGCCCGGTCGGCGTCACCGTCGCCAGGTCCACGCCGAGGTCCTTCGCGAGCTTCCGCACGGGAGGCTTCGCCAACGGCCGCTCAACACGCTCGGCGAACTGGGCCGGCCCAGCAGACTCCCTACGCCCAGCAACCTCCGTACGCTCCTCGACGGCCGGCGCCGCCCCCGCGTACCCATGCCCGTTCAACTCCGCCTGCACAGCGGGCGCGGCGGCGGTGGGCACCTCCGCGACCCCCTTGCGGGGCCGCCGCTTGGTGGAGGACGCCGCCACCCCGTACCCCACGAGCACCGGCTGACGCCCCTCGGGCTTCGGCTCCTCGGCGGCAGAGGCCGAAGCCTGCGCCGGCACCTCGGAACCAGGCACCTTGGAGGCACCCCCCTCACCCGAAGCCGCCCCCACCTCCACCGAGATGATCGCCACCCCCACGTCCACGGTCGCCCCCTCGGCGAACCGCAGCTCCCGCACCACCCCGTCGTACGGGATCGGCAGCTCCACAGCCGCCTTCGCCGTCTCGACCTCGCACACCACCTGCCCGTCGGAGACCACGTCCCCCGGCTGGACGTACCACTTGAGGATCTCCGCCTCGGTGAGCCCCTCGCCCACGTCCGGCATCTTGAATTCGCGTACCGCGGATCCGGTCATCGTCGTCACGTCCCTCTCCTCAGTACGCCAGGGCACGGTCGACGGCGTCGAGCACCCGGTCGAGCCCCGGGAGGTACTCCTCTTCGAGGCGGGCCGGCGGATAGGGGGCGTGATAGCCGCCGACCCGCAGCACAGGCGCCTCCAGGTGGTAGAAGCACCGCTCGGTGATCCGCGCCGCGATCTCCGCGCCGGAGCCGAAGAAGACGGGCGCCTCGTGGACGACGACGAGCCGCCGGGTCTTCTCGACGGACGTCTGGATCGCGTCGAAGTCGAGCGGCGAGACGGAGCGCAGGTCGAGGACCTCCAGGGACTTGCCCTCCTCGGCGGCGGCGTCGGCGGCCTCCAGGCAGACCTTCACCATCGGCCCGTAGGCGACGAGCGTGAGGTCGGACCCCTCGCGCGCGCGGACCGCCTTGTGCAGCGGCCCCGGGATCGCCTCGGTGTCCACCTCCGACCGGTCCCAGTACCGCCGCTTCGGCTCGAAGAAGATCACCGGGTCGTCGCTGTGGATGGCCTGCTGCATCATCCAGTACGCGTCCGCCGCGTTGGACGGCGAGACGATCTTCAGCCCCGCGACGTGCGCGAACAGCGCCTCGGGCGACTCGGAGTGGTGCTCGACGGCGCCGATGCCGCCGCCGTAGGGGATGCGGACGACGACGGGGAGCTTGACCTTGCCCAGCGAGCGCGCGTGCATCTTCGCGAGCTGGGTGACGATCTGGTCGTACGCTGGGAAGACGAACCCGTCGAACTGGATCTCCACGACCGGCCGGTACCCGCGCAGGGCCAGCCCGATGGCCGTACCGACGATGCCCGACTCGGCGAGCGGGGTGTCGATGACACGGCTCTCGCCGAAGTCCTTCTGGAGCCCGTCGGTGACGCGGAAGACGCCGCCGAGCTTGCCGACGTCCTCGCCCATGATGACGACCTTGGGGTCCTCCTCAAGCGCGCGGCGCAGGGACTCGTTGATCGCTTTGGCCACTGCCAGCTTTTCGACTGCCATGTTCAGACCCCCTCTGCATCCGTGAACGACGCCTGGTAGGCGGCGAACTGAGCCCGCTCCTCGTCGACGAGCGAGTGCCCGTCCGCGTAGGCGTTCTCGAAGATCGCGAACCGGTCCGGGTCCGGCATCCCCCGGACCGCTTCACGCACTCGCCTTCCCAACGCCTCGGACTCCGCTTCGAGTTCCGCGAAAAATCCCTCTTCAGGGTGGTTTGAGCCAGAAACCCCGGACCCCTTCAGGGACTCCAGATAGGCGCGCAGCCGCAGAATCGGGTCCTTCGCCTCCCACGCCGCCCGCTCGTCGTCCAGCCGGTACCGCGTCGGATCGTCGGACGTCGTGTGCGCCCCCATCCGGTACGTGTACGCCTCGACCAGCGTCGGCCCCTCCCCGCTGCGCGCCCGCTCCAGCGCCCACCTGGTCACCGCGAGACACGCGAGCACGTCGTTGCCGTCGACCCGGACGCCGGGGAACCCGTACCCCTGGGCCCGCTGGTACAGCGGAACCCGCGTCTGCTTCTCGGTCGGCTCCGAGATCGCCCACTGGTTGTTCTGGCAGAAGAACACGACGGGCGCGTTGTAGACGGCGGAGAAGGTGAACGATTCCGCGACGTCCCCCTGGCTGGAGGCGCCGTCCCCGAAGTACGCGATGACCGCGCTGTCGGCGCCGTCCTTGGCGACCCCCATCGCGTACCCGGTCGCGTGCAGCGTCTGGGAGCCGATGACGATCGTGTAGAGCTGGAAGTTGTTGCTGTTCGGGTCCCAGCCGCCGTTGTTGACGCCCCGGAACATGCCGAGCAGGTTCTCCGGCGGGACGCCGCGGCACCAGGCGACGCCGTGCTCGCGGTAGGTCGGGAAGACGTAGTCGTCGTCGCGCAGGGCGCGTCCGGAGCCGATCTGGGCGGCTTCCTGGCCGAGCAGCGAGGCCCACAGGCCGAGTTCGCCCTGGCGCTGGAGGGAGGTCGCCTCGGCGTCGAAGCGCCGGGTGAGGACCATGTCGCGGTACAGGCCGCGGAGTTGTTCGGGGGTGATGTCGGCGACGTACTTGTCGTACTCGGCGTTCTTGACCCGCTTGCCCTCGGGGGTCAGCAGCTGCACGAGTTCGGGTTCGGTGCTCTTCTTCGCGGCGGCTGTCCTGCGAGTCGCCGCGGCCTTGCCTCCACCGCCGCGTCGCGGTGTGCGCGGGGCAGTGCTCTCCACGGTCACGTGTAGCTCCTCCGTCGGTCCGGCTCCCGGGGTTGCCGGGGTCCAGTGCGGCCTACCTGTTTCCGGACACCCGTGCACGGGGTGGGTGCCACTCGGCCGGAACAGGCGTGACATGAGCTCCGGCGAGCGCCCTGAGGCGTTCACGTTACCCAGTGCTCCACATTTCTGTGAAACCCCTTCTGACCTGCGTTTTTACTCGGATTTCCAAGTAAATTCGGCAAAGTCGACGAGGGCCCTGGTCACAGCCTCGCAGGAGGCCGGAGCAACGGCACGTTATCCCGCGCCCCCGGGTCTCCGAAAGGGTTGTGTGTGAAACTGATCTCGTGCGCGAAAAGGCGGAAATCCGGGTTTTTCTCCTCGACGACCATGAAGTCGTCCGGCGTGGCGTGCGCGAGCTGCTCGCCGTCGAGGAGGGCGTCGAGGTGATCGGCGAGGCGGGTACGGCGGCGGAGGCGCTCGCCCGTATCCCGGCCCTGCGTCCCGACGTCGCCGTCCTCGACGTGCGGCTTCCCGACGGCAGCGGCGTCGAGGTGTGCCGGGAGATCCGCTCCCAGGACCCGTCCCTGAAGTGTCTGATACTGACCTCTTTCGCGGACGACGAGGCCCTGTTCGACGCGATCATGGCGGGCGCGTCCGGGTACGTCCTGAAGGCGATCCGCGGCGACGAGCTGCTGTCCGCCGTACGGGACGTCGCGGAGGGCAGGTCCCTGCTCGACCCCGTCGCCACCGCGCGCGTGCTGGAGCGGCTGCGCGAGGGCGCCCCCAAGGGCGACGAGCGCCTGGAGCGGCTCACCGACCAGGAGCGCCGCATCCTCCACCTCATCGGGGAGGGCCTCACCAACCGGCAGATCGGCGAGGAGCTGCACCTCGCGGAGAAGACGATCAAGAACTACGTGTCGAGCCTGCTGGCGAAGCTGGGGATGCAGCGCAGGTCGCAGGCGGCGGCGTACGTGGCGCGGATGCAGGTGGGTCAGCGGCAGTAGCCCTCATTCGGGACTTACGTCCCTTTCCTCAGAGGCGTCAGGCCCTGTCCCCGCCCGTGGGACCGCGCCCACAGTGGACCTCATGCCGCTCACCGCCGACACCCGGCACGCCCTCGACCTCCTCGCCGACGCCGACCACGGCCAGGTCGCGGCCAGCGTCCGCGCGCTGCCGTTCCTGGCGACCGCCCGCCACGCCGTCGTCGCGGACCGGCTGCTCCTGCGGCTGTGCGGCCACCAGCGCGCGTGCGCGGGACAGGTCGTGGCGTACGGGACCGGCGCGGCCGATCACTGGTCGGTGCAGGTCGTCGGGTTGTGCGAGACGGCCGAGCCGACGGCGGAGGAGCGCGCGCTGTTCCCGGGGGAGGCGCCGGCGGACCCCGTCTATCTGTGGGTCACGCCGGAGTACGCGACGGTGCACACGGAGAACGACTGAGGCGCGTACCGATCGGCACGCGCCCCCTCCCGCGAAACAACCCCGGTCAGCCGCCGGTCAGTCCGCCCAGCCCGGTCGTGCTGCCCTCCGACTGGCTCCCGCTGGACGTCCCTCCCTCGGAGGTGCTCCCGTTGGTCGTACCGGACGACGTCCCCGTGGACCCCTGGTTCGTCGTCCCCGTCGACGTGTCCCCGGTGGTGCCCGGGTCCGACGACGGCTCCGGCGAGTCGTCGCCCGACGGCGTCGGGTCGCTGCTCTGCTGCTGCGTCTGCGTCGGAGTCGGCGTGGGCGACGGTGTGGTCGGGTCGGGGTAGTTCCCGCTCCCGCCGGACGTCGTGCTGTTCTCGGTCGACGAGTCGCTCGAATCGTCGGACTCGGTCTCGCTCGGTGAGGGGGACGAGGAGTCCGTGCTGGCCGAGGACGAGACGGTCGGCGTCGGGGTGGTGTCCGTGCCAGGGTCCTTGCCGCCGGTGTTCTGGAGCGCGAGCGCGACGCCCGCCGCGATGGCGATGATCGCCAGCACCGCGAGGATCCACAGCTTCCCGCGCCCGCTGCCGTGGTTGCCGTGGCCCTCGAAGCCGCCGTCGTCGCCGGAGCCGTACCCCTGGGGCAGGATCGGCTGGGGGATCTGCGAGGTCGCGCCGCCGTGGCCGCCCTGCGGCATCATCGTCGTGCTGGAGTAGCCGCCGGTGGGGTGCGCGGCGATCGGCGCGGTGACCGGGCCGGTGTTCCAGGTGCCGGTGTGCGGGCCGTGGTCGTACAGCATCTGGAGGCCGTACTGGACGAGCCCGCGCATCTCCTCGGCCGTCTGGAACCGGTCGTCCGGCTCCTTCGCGAGCGCGCGCATCGCGAGCCCGTCGAGCTCCGGCGGGGAGGCGCCGCCGGACGCCTGCGAGGGGGGTACGGGGATGTCCTGGACGTGCTGGTAGACCACCGACAGGGGGGTCTCGCCGACGAACGGGGGCCGCAGCGCGAGGAGTTCGTACAGCATGCAGCCGGTGGCGTACAGGTCGGAGCGGTGGTCGACGGCCTTTCCGAGCGCCTGTTCGGGGGAGAGGTATTGCGGCGTCCCCATGACCATGCCGGTCTGCGTCATCGTCGTGGACGCGCCGTGCAGGGCGCGGGCGATGCCGAAGTCCATGACCTTGACGGCGCCGTTGTTCGTGATGATGACGTTCGCGGGCTTGATGTCGCGGTGCACGATGCCGTGCTGGTGCGAATAGGCGAGCGCTTCGAGGACCCCGGAGACGATGATCAGCGCCTGCTCGGGGCCCGGCGCCTCCGCGTTCAGCAGCAGGTCGCGGATCGTGCGGCCCTCGACGATCTCCATGACGATGTACGGCACGGCCTGGCCGTTCGCCATGACGTCCTCGCCGGAGTCGTACACGGCGACGATGGAGTGGTGGTTGAGACCGGCCACCGACTGGGCCTCGCGCGTGAAGCGGGCCTTGGACGTCGGGTCCTCGGCGAGGTCGGAGCGCAGCAGCTTGACGGCGACCATCCGCCCGAGGCGCACGTCCTCGGCGGCGAACACCTCCGCCATGCCGCCACGGCCGAGTCTGCGCGTGAGCCGGTAACGTCCGTCACCGACCAGGCCGCCGTTGCCCCACTGTTCCGGCGCGTCCGACATACCGCCGTCAGTCGCCTCGGGGTCGGACGGGCCCTGAGAGCGCTGCTGCTGTGCCATCAGTCCTCGCCGTCGTTTCTGCCCGCGGTGCGCGCGGTGTTGTCACGGTCTCCGTCGGCCACGCTACAGCCTCCCGCCGGGCCCCCGATCCGGGAAGGCCCCTGTGGGCGGCCCTCCCGGATGTGTGCTCGTGCACATTCCGTGTACCGGCGATGCGGGCGGTGTAACGCCCGCGCGGTGTTTCTTTCGCGTACGGTCACGGAACGGGCACCGAGCTTGACGTGTGAGGGGCCTGAGGCAGACTTGGCCGGGATTGACGCATGGGATCGATGGTCTCGGTCACTACGAACGCGGTGGCGACGGCCTGATGGGGGACGCGCAGACAATGAGCCACGACGGCGCAGACGGCCGGTTCACCGGGCAGTCGCTCGCGGGCGGACGCTACCAGGTACGCGGACTGCTCGGCGAGGGCGGCATGGCCTCCGTCCACCTCGCCTACGACTCCGTCCTCGACCGGCAGGTCGCGGTCAAGACGCTGCACTCCCAGCTCGGCCGGGAGGAGGCGTTCCGGGAGCGGTTCCGGCGTGAGGCACAGGCCGTGGCCAAGCTCACCCACACCAACATCGTCTCCGTCTTCGACACCGGCGAGGACGTCAGCGGCGGCGAGACGACGCCGTACATCGTCATGGAGTTCGTCGAGGGCCGGCCGCTCGGCTCCGTCCTCGACACCGACGTGACGCAGTACGGGGCGATGCCCGCCGACAAGGCGCTCCAGATCACCGCGGACGTCCTCGCGGCGCTCGACATCAGCCACGAGATGGGGCTCGTCCACCGCGACATCAAGCCCGGCAACGTGATGATGACCAAGCGCGGCGTCGTCAAGGTCATGGACTTCGGCATCGCGCGGGCCATGCAGTCCGGGGTGACGTCGATGACGCAGACCGGGATGGTCGTCGGGACGCCGCAGTACCTCTCGCCGGAGCAGGCGCTCGGCCGCGCCGTCGACGCGCGCTCCGACCTCTACTCCGTCGGCATCATGCTGTTCCAGCTCGTCACCGGGCGGCTGCCCTTCGACGCGGACTCGCCGCTGGCCATCGCCTACGCGCACGTCCAGGAGGAGCCGCCGCGCGCCTCCTCCATCAACCGCTCGCTGCCGCCGGCCGTCGACGCGCTGATCGCCCGCGCGCTGAAGAAGAACCCCAACGAACGGTTCCCGAGCGCCGTCGCCATGCGCGAGGAGTGCCTGCGCGTCGCCGCGTCCTTCCAGGCCGCGCCGCCCAGCATCGTGCCGGGGCAGCCCGCCAGCAGCGGGCAGGGCGTCGGCTCGGCGGTCTTCCCGCCGGTGGGCCCCACCACGCCCGCGCCCAGCACGCCCGCGCCCGGTCCGTACGGGGCCCAGCCCGGTCCCTACGGAGCGACGCCGCCGCCTTCGTACGGCTATCCGCAGCAGGGGTACGCCACGCCGGCACCCGCGTACGGCGCCCAGACGTACCCGATGAACGGCGGGCCCGCGACTCCGGCGCCCGTCCCCGCGGCCGGCGGTCGGCGCAGCACCCGGCCCCTCGTCGTCGGCTCCGTCGTCGTCGCCGTCGTCGCGGTCAGCGCCCTGCTCATCGCCATCGCCTTCGACGGGGGCAGCGGCAAGAAGGAGGAGGGCGGCAGCGACGTGACGGCGTCCCCGTCGGCCGTCGCCGGGTACCGGGGCCCCGACACCTCCAAGACGATCGACGCCACGGAGTGCACCGAGCCCGAGGAGTCCTACAACGACCCGGACAAGATCCGCGTCCCCAGCTTCCGGTTCAAGAACATCGACTCCGTCAAGGCGTGCCTCCAGGCGGCCGGCTGGAGGCCCAAGATCGTCGACGTGGACGAGAACACGTACGGCGAGGGCACGGTCATGAACCAGTTCCCGGCGGCCGACACGGACGTCGACCCCGAGAACATGCCGGAGATCCAGCTGAACGTGTCGACGGGCAACCCGCCGTCCTGAGCCGCTACGACGACGCCCCGGACGGTTGCCGTCCGGGGCGTTCTTGTTGGGGGTACGTCGGTCCGGTCTACAGGTAGGGGCCGCCTGTACGAGTGCCCGGGTGCCCTTCCTCCCCGCCCTCGTGGCCCCCCACGCCCGGCGGAAGCGCCCGGCGCATCTGCTCCAGCTGGGCCCGCGCGGCCATCTGCTGGGCGAAGAGGGTCGTCTGGATCCCGTGGAAGAGCCCCTCCAGCCAGCCGACCAGCTGAGCCTGGGCGATCCTCAGCTCCGCATCGCTGGGCGTGGAGTCCTCGTTGAACGGCAGGGACAGCCGCTCCAGCTCCTCGACGAGCTCAGGTGCGAGCCCGTCCTCCAGCTCCTTCACCGAACTCGCGTGGATCTCCTTGAGACGCGCCCGGCTCGCCTCGTCGAGAGGAGCCGCCCGCACCTCCTCCAGCAACTGCTTGATCATGCTCCCGATCCGCATGACCTTCGCGGGCTGCTCGACCATCTCGGTCACGGGGACTTCCCGGCCCTCGTCGTCCACGTCGACTCCGCCGAGCGCCATGCCGTCCTGGCCCACGACCAGGATCTTCTGGGCGTTCTCCGGCGACCTTTCGTTCCTCGGCATCTCCATACCGCCATTCTCTCGCACCCACCCACTCCACCACCCGCCCACCCCCTCCGACCAGGCCCCCACCCACCGGTTCCCAAAATGCCGCACCCCCCACACCGTGCGACGCTGCCCCCACCACACACAGCACCCGAACGACTCCGCACAGCGAGGACCCCCGCAACCGTGACAACCACCGCCCGGAGCGAGCCCCCTCCCTCACCCCCGCCGAGAGCAGCGGGCCGGACGAGGCCGGAGCACCTGGCAACGGACCGGACGAGGCCGAAGCACCTGGCAGCGGACCAGAGGACGGAGTGCCTGGCAGCGGGCCGGACAGAGCCGACCACAGCGCAGGCAGCGCTGGAACGGCCGACATCGAAACAGGCCGAACGGAAACGCCCGGCAAAGGCGCGAGCGAAACCGGAGCGGCCAACCGCGGGGCAGTGGGAGCTGGGCCAGCGGACAGCGGGGCGGACGGGGTCAGACCAGCCGACAGCGGTAGGGGCACAGCCGGCAGCGGGGCGCGTGGCGAACGGGCGGGACGCACGCGCGGGCAGACCGCCCGGTGCGACGGTGACCAGGGGGACGGCGGAGGGCCGGGCCACGTCATGGGGGAGCACCTCGGCGCGGTCCACCGGCGCCACGACCCGCACGCCGAGAGGGCTGTACGCCACATGCCTCATGGTGTGCGCGGTGCTGTTCCTGTACGACACCGGCACGGCGAACGCCCTGCCCCTCACAGGCACGGCGAACGCCCTGCCCCTCGCAGGCACGGCGAACGCCCTGCCCCTCGCAGGCACGGCGAGCGCCCCGGCCCTCACAGGCGCGGCGAGCGCCCCGGCCCTCACCGGCACGGCGAGCGCCCCGCCCCCGCCCTCACCCGTCACCGCCTCGGCCCACCCCGTCCCCGACCGCGCCGGAAGCCGCCCGGGAGAGGGCCGCGAACGCCCGGGCCGCCCCTCCGCACCGGACCCGGCCCCGGAAGAGAACCCAGCCCCGGCCACCCCCACGACGCCCCCGACGCCCCTCACCACGCCCGTCCCCCTGGAACCCACCCGCCAGACCCTCCGCCGAGCAGACCCCCACCCCTCGACGCTGCGGATCCTCCCCCTGGGCACCGGCCTGATCCTCCTCGGCCTCGGCCTGGCCCTCGCCTGGACGGGCCTACGCCTCCGCCGCCGCTGACCCCACAACCACAGCCGCACAGACACACCCAGCCACAACGCCCCCCCTGCCCACACCCACTAACCCACCTGCGAGCAATCGCCCCCCTCGACACCCACTCCACCGCCCCACCCACCCACGCCGCACCCCCACTCACCCTCACCCGCTCCACCCCACCTCACCCAGCTGCGGCCAGCCACCCCACACCTCCACCCACCCTCACCCGCTCCACTCCGCCTCACCCAGCTGCGGCCAGCCGCGCCGCACCCCCACCCGCCTGCACTCGCTCCACCCCGCCCACCCAGCTGCGGCCAGCCACCCCACACCCCCACCCACCCGCACTCGCTCCACCCCGCCCACCCAGCTGCGGCCAGCCGCCCCACACCACCCACCGCCCCGCACCCACCCCACCCCGCCCACCCAGCTGCGGGCAGTCGTGCCGCTAGGGGCGGCACGGGTGGGCGCAGCGGCACCCCGCCAGCGCGGGCAAGCGACAACGCCCCCACCCCAGCCCCCACCCAGCCGCACCCACCCCACAACAGCACCCCCAGCTACCTACCGCCCCACCACCAACAGCACCTTCCCCACATGCCCGCTCCCCTCCACCACCCGATGCGCCTCGGCCGCGTCCGGCATCGGGATCTCGCGGTCCACGACCGGCTGGATGTGGCCCTCGGACACCAACGGCCAGACGTGCTCGCGCACCGCCGCCACGATCGCCGCCTTCTCCTCCAGCGGACGGGCCCGGAGGGACGTCGCGCTGATGGCGGCCCGCTTGGCGAGCAACGTACCGATGTTCAGCTCAGCCTTGACCCCACCCTGCATGCCGATGATCGCGAGGCGCCCGTTGACGGCGAGGGCCTGGACGTTGCGGTCGAGGTACTTCGCGCCCATGTTGTCGAGGATGACATCGGCCCCGGCACCCCCGGTGGCAGCCCGCACCTCCGCCACGAAGTCCTGCTCGCGGTAGTCGATCAGCACATCGGCACCGAGTTCGGCGCACCGCCGCAGCTTCTCCGGCGTACCCGCGGTGACCGCGACCTTCGCCCCGACGGCCTTCCCGAGCTGGATGGCCATGGTCCCGATCCCGCTGGACCCGCCATGGACGAGCAGCGTCTCCCCGGGCCGCAGGTGGGAGACCATGAAGACGTTGGACCAGACGGTGCAGGCGACCTCGGGCAGCGCGGCGGCGCGGACGAGATCGACGCCCTTGGGGACCGGCAGCAGCTGCCCCGCGGGAACGGCGACCTTCTCGGCGTACCCCCCGCCCGCGAGCAGCGCGCACACCTCGTCCCCGACGTGCCACCCGCTCACCCCGGGCCCGACCTCGACGATCCGCCCGGAGCATTCGAGCCCGGGGTAGGGGGAGGCGCCGGGCGGCGGGTCGTAGAACCCCTGCCGCTGGAGCAGATCCGCCCGGTTGACGGCCCCGGCGACGACCTCGACGAGCACCTCCCCCTCCCCGGCCACCGCGTCCTCGACGTCCGCCCAGACCAACGCCTCGGGCCCACCAGGTTCCGTAATCGTGATCGCACGCATGGGCCCGACGCTACTCCTCGCACCCGGCGAAACCCGGCCGCACCCCCGCCGCCCCCGCCGCCCCCTCCGCTCCGGAGGACCGCACGATCGTGACGATCCGGTCCGTCAGCTCCAGCACCCCCACCGCCGGATCGTCGTACCCCAGCACCCGGTGCCCGCGCACCACGCTCACCACGAGATCCTCGGTCTCCCGGGGCGTCTTCCCGGTCTCGGCACGGGTGACGGGCCGTTCGACGATGTCCAGGCCGCTCCCCTGCCGCAGCAGCCCTTCCATGACGACCCCGGCGGCGGGCGAGAGGACGGACAGCCCGAGCAGACGGCCGGCGGCCCCGGCGCTGGTGATGACCTCGTCGGCGCCGGACTGCCGCAGCAGCGGCGCGTTCTCCTCCTCCCGGACGGCGGCGACGATCATCGCCCCCTGGTTGAGCTGGCGCGCGGTGAGGGCGACGAGGACGGCCGTGTCGTCCCGCTGCGTCGCGATGATGATCCGCCCGGCCTTGTGCACCTCGGCCCGCCGCAGCACGTCGCTGCGGGTGGCGTCCCCCACGACCCCCTCGTACCCCTCGGCCGTGGCCGCCTCGATCACTTTCACGCTCGGATCGACCACGACGACCTGCTCCCGGCGCAGCCCCGACGCACAGGCGGTCCGAATCGCGGAACGCCCCTTCGTACCGAATCCGACGACGACAGTGTGGTCACGCAAGGAGGGCCTCCAAAATGCTCGGCGGAACATGGACAACCATGGTGCCCACCGACCGGATCACCACCCCAGGGGGGCACGCATGAAGGACCACCCGCGTCAGCCGAGGAAGCTGAGCAGACTCTCCCTGTTCCGCACCCTGTGGTACCGCTCGCGCTCCGACGACCGCGACGACGCGGAGGCGAGCCGCGTGGTGACGATGCCGACCCGCAACGGCGTCCCCCCGCTCCAGCAGGTGCTGAAACGCCTGCTGCTGGCCCTGTTCGTGCTCGCGCTGACGACGTTCCTGGTGTACATCGACCGCGACGGCTACAACGACAACTCCGACGGCCCGGTGGACCTCCTGGACTCCGCGTACTACGCGACGGTCACGCTCTCGACGACGGGCTACGGCGACGTCACCCCGGTCAGCGACACGGCCCGGTTCATCAACATCGTCGTCATCACCCCGCTCCGCGTCGTCTTCCTGATCATCCTGGTCGGCACGACGCTGGAGGTCCTCACCGAGCGCACCCGCCAGCAGGTCCGCGTCCACCGCTGGCGCTCCCGCCTGCGTGACCACGTCGTACTCGTCGGCTACGGCACGAAGGGCCGCCACGCGGCGGAGACCCTGGTCGGGCAGGGCATCGCGAAGGACAGGATCGTCATCGTGGACGTCCAGAAGAAGGCGGTCATGACGGCCGCGGAGGACGGCCTCGTCGCGGTGACCGGCGACGCGACCCGCTCGGAGACGCTCCTCAAGGCGGAGGTCCACACGGCGGCCCAGGTCATCGTCTGCCCCCAGCGGGACGACACGACGGCCCTGGTCACCCTGACGGCCCGCCAGCTGAACCGCCGCGCCACGATCGTCGTCGCGGCCCGCGAGGACGAGAACGTACCCCTGCTCAAGCAGAGCGGCGCCGACACGGTGATCACGAGCTCCAGCTCGGCGGGCCGCCTCCTCGGCGTCGCCATGGTCAGCCCGGTCGTCGCGAACACGCTGGAGGACCTGATGACCCTGGGCAGCGGCCTGGACATCGTGGAACGCCCGGTCGCACCGGAGGAGATCGGCATGGCGCCCCGCGCCTGCGGGGACCTGATCGTCGCGGTGGTGCGGGGCAAGAAGCTGCTGGACTACGCGGACCCCGGCCTCGGCGCGCTGGAGCGGGGGGACCGGGTGGTCACGGTCAGCAGGGCGACGGTGGTCGAACCGGCGTAGGGGGCGGCGTCGAGGGCGGCATGTTTCACGTGAAACACCCCAAGCGCGCCAACCGGGTGTTTCACGTGAAACATCACTCCCACGGCAGATCCAGCAACTCCACCTCGTCCCCCGCCCGCACCCCGCCGGGCGGTACGACCGCCAGCGCGTCCGCCACCGCGATCCCGCGCAGCATCGCCGGCCCGTTGTAGTGCAGCGGCACGGCCCGCTCCCCCCGTACGACGACCGGGATCAACCGCGTGTCGTACGGGTGCCCCTGCACCGTCTCCTTCAACGGCAGCGCGTACGGCTCCGCGGCCCCGCGCGCGGCCAGCGCCCGTAGGAGGGGCTCCGCGAGGGTGAGGAGGCCGGAGACGGCGGCGAGGGGGTTGCCGGGGAGGCCCACGAGGTGCTGGCCCTCCTTGATCCGGGCCAGCAGCATGGGGTGCCCCGGCCGGACCTCCACCCCGTCGACCAGCAGCTCGGCGCTGGTTCTGGCGAGGATGGGGTGGACGTGGTCCACGGGGCCTCCCGCCGTCCCGCCGGTCGTCACGATCAGGTCGGCGCCGGACGACGTGACGGCCTCGTACAGCGCCTCCGCGTCGTCCCCGAGCCGGCGTACGGCCACGACCTCCGCGCCGAGCGCGTGCAGCCACGGCGGGAGCATCGGGCCCAGCGCGTCCCGGATCAGCCCCTCGTGGGGCCGCCCCTCGGTCAGCAACTCGTCGCCGAGCACCAGGACTTCGGCGCGGGGGCGGTGGGTGACGGCGAGGGTGTCGTACCCGGCGGCTGCGGCGAGCCCGAGCACGGCCGGGGTCACGACGGCTCCCTCCGGGAGGAGCAGATCCCCGGTACGGCACTCCTGCCCTCGGGGGCGGATGTCCTGGCCGTGCTGGACGTCCCGCGTCGGATGCAGCCGGCCCTTGTCGTCGATCCGGCCGTGCTCGCTGCGCAGCACGGCGGTCGTGTCCAGGGGGATCCGCGCGCCCGTCGCGATCCCCACGGCTTCCCCGTCACCGAGCCGCTCCGAGCCCGGCTGCCCCGCGAGCACCCCTTCCTTCCGGACGACCCACGGCCCCGGCCCCGAGACCGCCCACCCGTCCATCGCCGAGGTGTCGAAGGAGGGGAGGTCGGTGAGGGCGGAGAGGGGGGCGGCGAGGGGGAGACCGAGTGCTCGATCGAGGGGGACGGAGGCGGGGGTGCGGCGGGCGGCGGCACTCCGACCGGCCCGGGCGGCGAGGGTACGGGCTCGGGGCCAGGGGGTGGCGTGGTGGTGGGTGGCTGGGGAGGCGGGGGTGGCGGGGGTGGCGGGGTTCCTGGGGCGCCCCTCGCTTCTGGCGGGTCCGGGGGTCCCGGGGTTCCCGGCGCTCCCGGCCTCTCCGGGGCTTCCGGCGTCCTCAGGGCTCCCGGTGTTCCGGACGTCCCCGGTGTTCCCGTCCCCGAGGCTCGCGGCGTCCCCGGTGCTCCCCGTACTCCCGGAGTTCCGCGCACTCCCGGAGTTCCGCACGAGCGCCAGCACCTCCTCCACGTCGAGGTCCTCGTCCTGGCCGAGACCTGTGCCGGGGCGGGTCATCCTGCGGCCGGGCCGGAGTCGGTGGGCGTGCCGTTCTTCGGCGCCGGCGGGTCCGTCGGCCTGCCCTCGGTGTCCTCGGCCTCCTCGGCCCAGCGCAGCGCCAGCGCCGTGGCCTTGCGGGCGGCCTCGGCGACGGCTTCCGCGCTGCCGTCCGTACGGCCCGCCGCGTACCCGACGAGGAACGTCGTCAGGGGAGCGGCCGGTCGGGCCACGCCGTGCGCCGCGTCCCTGGCCAGGTCCAGCAGGACCGTCGTATCGACGTCGAGGTCGATGCCCAGCTCGTCCTTGACTGCGGAGATCCATTCGTCCAACACGTGGTCATGCTCCCTGATCCTGGCCCTGGCGGCGGCGATGTCGTCCCAGGTGTCGCAGTCGAAGGCGGCGACGGGGTCCGGGACGCGGACGAGTTCGAGTCCTGCGGTGAGCTTCCGGAGGGGAAGCCCGGCGAGGCTCCCGTGCCCGGCGCGCAAGGCGTCCAGCTCGCGGCGCAGGGGGGACACGCGGTAAGCGGCGACGAGGGGTTGGTCACGGCCGTCGGCGTCGACGAGGAGAGCGCCTTCGGCGTCGTCCAGCGCCGCCAGCAGCCCCCGTACCGTCCCCGGCGCCAGGAACGGCAGGTCGGCGGAGAGGAGCACGACCCGGTCGGCTCTCGTGCGGCGCAGCCCGGCGTCGAGGGCGGCGACCGGGCCCCCGCCCGGTGGGTCCTCGCGGGTCCAGTCGACCGGGCGGACCGTGGGGCGGGGGGCGGCCACGACCACCGTGACCGTCGCGTCGGCGCACGCCCCGAGGACCCGGTCCAGCAGGGGCCGGCCCCCCACCCGTACGCCCGGCTTGTCCGCGCCGCCCAGGCGCCTCGCGCCGCCGCCCGCGAGGACGACGGCGTCGTAGGGGGGCGGCGCGGAGGTCATGCCCCGAGTATGGGGGCCGCCGGGGGCCGGGGAAACCCGCCCCCGGCGTCTTCCGTCCGGAACGCCCAGGTCAGGCGGGACATGAGCGCACCGGCGTCGATCACAGCGTGCGCAGCAGCACCGCCGGTTGTTCGACGCAGTCCGCCACGTACCGGAGGAACCCGCCCGCCGTGCCTCCGTCGCAGACGCGGTGGTCGAAGGTGAGGGAGAGCTGGACGACCTGTCGCGCGGCGAGTTCGCCGTCGTGGACCCACGGCTTGGGGACGATGCGGCCGACGCCGAGCATGGCGGCCTCGGGATGGTTGATGATCGGCGTGGAGCCGTCGACCCCGAACACGCCGTAGTTGTTCAACGTGAAGGTCCCGCCGCTGAGTTCGGCCGGTTTCAGCCCGCCGGTACGGGCCGCCTCGGTGAGCCGCGCGAACTCCGCCGACAGCCCTTCGGCATTGCGCGCGTGCGCGTCCCGGACGACGGGTACGACGAGCCCCCGGGGCGTCTGCGCGGCGAACCCGAGGTGCACGGCGTCCAGCAGCACGACCTCCCGGGCCTCCGCGTCCACGCGCGAGTTCAGCTCCGGGAACCTGGCCAGCGCGGCCGTACAGATCCGCGCGAGCAGTGCGAGCAGGGAGATCTTCGGCGCGCCCGCGCTGTTCATCGCCGCCCGCGCCCGCATGAGTTCGGTCGCGTCGGCGTCCACCCAGCACGTCGCGTCCGGGATCTCCCGCCGGCTCCGGGTGAGCTTGTCGGCGACGGTCCCGCGCAGCCCCTTGAGGGGGACACGGGTCCCGCCGGAGGCGACGGCCCTCTCCTCGGCGTGCGGATCGGCGGCGGCCCCCGCCGTACGCCCCTGCACCGCCGCGACCCGCAGCGCGTCTTCCACGTCGGCCCGCAGGATCAGCCCCTCGGGCCCGGACCCCGTCAACTCCCGCAGATCCAGGCCGCCTTGGCGCGCGAGGCGCCGTACGAGGGGGGAGATGACGGGTACGGGGCCGTCGCCCGCGTCCCCGTTCAGCCCGTTCGCCTCCCCGTTGCGCGCGCCCGCGCCCACGGCCCCGACCTCGGCG
The DNA here is from genome assembly GCF_033794345.1 of Streptomyces niveiscabiei. NCBI lineage: Bacteria > Bacillati > Actinomycetota > Actinomycetes > Kitasatosporales > Streptomycetaceae > Streptomyces > Streptomyces niveiscabiei. The sequence goes on along the minus strand of NZ_JARAYJ010000009.1, from coordinate 26,840 downwards.
GACGCCCGGATCGCGGCGACGCCGCGCCCGTCACCGGCGCCCGCGCGCGTGGCCCCCGAGGGCGCCGCCTGGGACCGCGCGGCCCCGCCGCCCGCCCCGGCGCCCGCGCGTCCGCCGGGAAGCTGCCGTCCCGCGACGCCGCCGGTCTGCGGCCGGACCCTGCGCCTGCGGGCCGGTGGCTCCGCCGTGCCGTAGCCCACCAGGACGTTGCCGGAGCCCTCGGCGGCGGGGGTGCTCGCGGAGCCGGCCGTGCCCGTCGCGTCCGCCGGGCTCACCGCGACCGTCAGCAGGGGTGCCCCGACGGGGAGTTCCGTGCCCTCCTCGCCGTAGCGGGCCGTGACGACGCCCGCGTACGGACAGGGCACCTCCACCATCGCCTTGGCGGTCTCGACCTCGACGACGGGCTGGTCGACGGTGACGACGTCGCCGACCTGGACCATCCAGGTGACGATGAGGGCCTCGGTGAGCCCTTCGCCGAGGTCGGGCAGCTTGAACTCCAGACTGTGCATATCAAAAGCGTGTGCCATCAGCCCTCGGCCTCCCATTGGAGACGCGCGACCGCGTCGAGGATCCGGTCGACACCGGGCAGGTGGTGCCGTTCCAGCATCGGCGGCGGGTAGGGGATGTCGAAGCCGCCCACGCGCAGGACGGGCGCCTCCAGGTGGTGGAAGCAGCGTTCCGTCACGCGCGCGGCGATCTCGCCCCCCGGCCCCCCGAAGGAGCCGGACTCGTGGACGACGACCGCCCGCCCGGTGCGCCGTACGGACGCGCAGACCGTGTCGTCGTCGAACGGCACCAGCGAGCGCAGATCGACCACCTCCAGGTCCCAGCCCTCCGCCTTCGCCGCCTCGGCCGCTTCGAGGCAGACGGGGAGCGAGGGCCCGTACGTGATCAGCGTGGCGCTCGCGCCCGAGCGCCGCACCGTCGCGCGTCCGATCGGTTCAACGTGCGGCGGCTCCTCAGGGTTCCAGGTGTCCTTGGACCAGTACAGCCTTTTCGGCTCCAGGAAGACGACGGGGTCGTCGGAGGCGATGGCGGCGCGCAGCAGCCCGTACGCGTCGGCGACGGTCGCGGGGGTGACGACGTGCAGGCCGGGGGTGGCCGCGTAGTACGCCTCGGAGGAGTCGCTGTGGTGCTCGACGCCGCCGATGCCGCCGCCGTAGGGGACGCGGACGGTGATCGGCAGGGGCATGCGCCCGCGCGTGCGGTTGCGCATCTTCGCGACGTGGCTGGCGAGCTGCTCGAAGGACGGGTACGCGAACGCGTCGAACTGCATCTCGACGACCGGCCGCAGCCCGTACATGGCCATCCCGACGGCCGTCCCGAGGATGCCGGCCTCCGCGAGGGGCGTGTCGGTGCAGCGGTCCTCGCCGAACTCCTTCGCGAGGCCGTCGGTGACGCGGAAGACGCCGCCGAGGGTGCCGACGTCCTCGCCCATGACGTGGACGGTGGGGTCGGCAGCCATCGCGTCGCGCAGCGCGCGCGTGAGGGCCTGCGCGAAGGTGGCCGGCTTGGCGGCGACGGTGCTCACGCCCCGGCCTCCATCTCCGCGTGCAACAGGGCCTGCTGTTCCCGCAGTTGGGGCGTGGGGGCGGCGTACACGTGGGCGAACAGGTCGTCGGGGTCGAGGACGGCGTCCTGGTTCATGCGCGCGCGCAGGTCGGCGGCCATCGCCTCGGCGTCGTCGCGGACCCGCTGCGCGTGCGCCTCGTCGAGCAGCCCGCGCGCGGTGAGCTCGCGTTCGGCGAGGGCGATCGGGTCGTGCTCGCGCCACGCCTCGACCTCGGCGTCGCCCCGGTAGCGCGTCGCGTCGTCCGCGTTCGTGTGCGCGTCGACGCGGTACGTCACGGCCTCGATCAGCGTCGGCCCGCCGCCCGCGCGGGCGTGCCGTACGGCGTCGGTGAGGACCTCGTGCATCGCGAGGACGTCGTTGCCGTCGACCAGGCGGCCCGGCATGCCGTACCCGACGGCCTTGTGGGCCAGCGAGGGCGCGGCGGTCTGCTTGGCGAGCGGCACGGAGATCGCGAAGCCGTTGTTCTGGACGAGGAAGACGACCGGCGCCTGCCAGACGGCGGCGAAGTTCAGGGCCTCGTGGAAGTCGCCCTCGCTGGTGCCGCCGTCGCCGACCAGCGCGAGCGCGACGACGTCGTCGCCCTTGAGGCGGGCCGCGTGCGCGAGGCCGACGGCGTGCGGGAGCTGGGTGGCCAGCGGCGTGCACAGGGGGGCCACGCGGTGCGCGTACGGGTCGTACCCGGTGTGCCAGTCCCCGCGCAGCAGCGTCAGCGCCTCGACGGGGTCCACGCCGCGTGCGACGACGGCGAGGGTGTCGCGGTAGCTCGGGAACAGCCAGTCGCGCTCCTCCAGGGCGAGCGCGGCGGCGACCTCGCAGGCCTCCTGCCCGGTGCTGGACGGGTACACGGCGAGCCGTCCCTGCTTCGTCAGGGCCGTCGCCTGCGCGTTGTAGCGCCGCCCGCGCACCAGCTCGGCGTGCAGCCTCAGCAGCAGCTCCTGGTCCACCGGCCTCTCGGTGCCGAGGACGCGGTACGGCTCGGCGTCCGGCAGCAGGGGCGCGGGGTCCATCCGGGGCTGCCAGGCGGGCGGCGGTGTGGGCCGGTACGCGCCTCGCTGCTCCATGACCGTCATGACGGCACCTCCTCGTGGGAGCGGCTACGGGAGGCGCGTCGTCGGTGAGGCGCCTCACCTACCGATTGTTCGGTCGTCGGCACAGTTTGGCTACGGGTGCCCTCAGGCTGTGGACAAACGGTTCTCCACAACCTGTGATGGACGCAGTACGTCCATGGTAGGGAGGCGGGGGGACATGGCACCTGAACAAATGGCCGAAAACCCGGAAACCGGAACCCCGCTTCCGCCCGCGCGCCCGCTGGACGCGATCGACCACGACATCCTGCGCATGCTCCAGTCCGACGGCCGCGCCTCGATCCGCTCCGTCGCGGAACGGGTCCACGTCTCGCGCGCGAACGCGTACGCCCGCATCAACCGCCTGGTGGAGGACGGCGTCATCCGGGGCTTCGGCGCCCGCGTGGACCACGAACGCGCCGGCCAGGGCACCAGCGCGTACATCACCCTGAAAATCGTCCAGAACTCCTGGCGCACGGTCCGCGAACAACTCCGCCGACTCCCCGGCGCCTCCCACATCGCCCTGGTGGGCGGCGACTTCGACGTCCTCCTCCTGGTCCACACCCCCGACAACAGGGCCCTGCGAGAACTCGTCCTGACCCGCCTCCAGGGCATCCCCGAGGTCCTCAGCAGCCGCACCCTGCTGGTCTTCGAGGAGGAGGACCTCGAACCGCAGGTGTGAGGGTCACGCAATTCCCCCCACCTCCGGCCGAACCTCGCCCGTCCACCGGCCGAAATAAATCCGGTGACAATCCCCGCCCGAGTGGCTACTCTGAGTGACATTCTCGTCGCGTTCGGAGTTGAGGAGGGGCCATGGGGCAGAGGTGGGAAGCCGATCCGGGGGCGGGGTTCGTCCGGCGGCTCGGGAAGTCTTCGCACGAGTTGGGGCAGACGTCGGGAAACGCGAGCTGTCCGGACATGTGGGAGCTGGAGAACGGGGACGTCGCGGTCATCGGCGCAGATCTGACGAGGGCGTACGAAGGGCGGCTGCCGGACGGGGTCAGTGTCGACCCCGGCGAGCGTCTGGTCGTCGTTCCACGGGCGACGATCCTCGCGGCGAAGGCGGACATCCCGGATGAGTAGCCTGCTCGACGGCGCCGAGGGCGAGCGCATGGAACTGGGCGCCTACTACGCCGACTTCGAGAAGCACTTCTGGAACAGCGCGGGCCCGGGTTTCTGGAAGCTGGAGCGGCAGCAGACGTTCAGGGAGCCCGGCTACGACAGCTGGGAGGCGTTCGCGCGAGGCGACTGGGCCGAGGCGCTGCGGCTGCTGGAGGCTGGCCGCGCGGACATGGCGGAGTACCACCGGAGGATCACCCGCCACGGCTTCACGGCCCGCCGCGTCCGCATCGTGGAGGAGCCCCTCAGCGCGTACATGCAGTGGGAGCTGCACGCCCTGCGCATCCGCGACGAGTGCGGCGGCCCCACCCGGGTCCTCGCGGCGGACCAGGTGACGCGTTTCGAGGACACGGGCCCGCTCCCGGAGATCTACACGCTGGGCGCGCAGGTGATGTACGAGGCGGTGTACGACGACCGGGGCGTCCTGGAATCCGCGCGAAAGTTCACCGACCCGCACCTCATCGAGCGCTGCCGGACGTTCATCAAGTCCCTGTACGACACCGCCGAACCCCTCGCGCCCTGGTTCGACACCCACGTCTCCGCCCTCCCGCCCCCAGAGGCCCAGCCGTGAACGACACCACGGAGAACCGCTTCGAGGGCTCGGCCTCGGCACACACGGTCGTCCAGGCGGGAGACGTCCACGGCGGGGTGCACGTCCACCAGCCCCTGCCCGCCCCCACCCTCGTACCCCACCAACTCCGCGGTGTCGTCCGCCACTTCGTGAACCGGACGGAGGAACAGTCCCGCCTGGACATGCTGATGACGGACGGCGAACCGCACGCCGTACGCGTCGCGGCGATCACCGGCACCGCCGGGGTCGGCAAGACCTCGCTCGCCCTGTACTGGTCCCACAGCGTCCGCTCGCACTTCCCGGACGGCGAGCTGTACGCGGACCTGCGCGGGTACACGGCCGGGTGCCCGGCGTCGCCGGGTGAGATCCTCGGCCGTTTCCTGGAAGACCTCGGTGTCCCCGCCGCGCACGTGTCGGCCGGGCACGAGCGCAGGGAGACGATGTTCCGCTCCCTGCTCGCGGGCCGCCGCATGCTGATGCTCCTCGACAACGCGGCGGACAGCGCGCAGGTGCGCCCGCTGCTCCCGGCCGCCCCCGGCTGCCTCACGGTGGTGACGAGCCGGGACGACCTGTCGGGTCTGGTCGCCCGGGAGGGCGCCCTGCGCCTGGAGGTGACGGCGTTCCCGGCGACGGACTCGGTGGAGCTGCTGCGCGCGGCCACCGCCGGTTACCGCACCCGTGACCGGCGCGGCGACCTCGCGACGCTGGCGCGCCTGTGCGCGGGACTTCCGCTGGCGCTGCGGATCGCCGCCGAGCGTGCGGCGGGCCGTCCGTCGATGCCCCTGCGCGAGCTGATCGCCGACCTGCGGGACAGGAACGTCCTGACGACGGAGGCCGAGGAGGGGTCCGACGCGATGCACAGCGTGTTCGAGTGGTCGTACCAGGCGTTGCCCGCACCGGCGGCCCGGCTGTTCCGGCTGCTCGGCCTGCACCCGGGCGGCGAGTTCGGCGTCCCGGCCGTGGCGGCGCTCGCCGACGACGAACCCGCGCGCGTGGCGGCGGGGCTGGAGACCCTCGTCCGCGCGCACCTGCTGGAGCGGCGCCCAGCGGGCCGCTACGGCTTCCACGACCTGCTGCGCGCGTACGCGGCCGAGCGCGCCCGGCGGGAGGAGACCGGGACGGACGAGATCCTCGGGCGCTGCCTCGCCTGGTACCTGCACACCGCGTACGCCGCGCAGTGCGCGCTGGCGCCGTACGACCGGTACGACCTGGACGACCGTGTCCCCGCGCCCGCGACGGCCCTGCGGTTCGACGGCCACCGCTCCGCGTACGCCTGGTACCGCGCGGAGAGCGCCAACCTCGTCACCGCCACCCGGGCCGCCGCCGACGCCGGGTTCCCGGAGATCGCCTGGCGGCTCGCGGTGACCCTGCGCGCGGTGTACATGCACCACAACGCGTTCGACGACTGGGAGACGACCGCGCGGATCGGCCTCGACAGCGCCGTACGCGCGCGGGAACCGGTCGGCGAGGCGGAGTCGCTGGAGAACCTCGGCCGGGTCGCCTTCCAGGCGCTGCGGCTCGACGAGGCCGAGGAGCACCATCGCGCGGCGCTCGCCGTCCGTGAGCGCGCGGGGGACCTCCGAGGGACGGCGGTCTCCGTCAACGCGCTGGGCCTGATCGAGCTGCGCCGCCGTCGGCTCGACGCGGCCCGGTCGTACTTCGCGCGCAGCGCCGGGATCTTCGGCGGACTCGGCGACCGCCGCTGGAGCGCGCTGCTGCGGAGCAACCTCGCGGAGACGCTGTGCGAACTGGGCCGGGGCGCGGAGGCGGCGGCGATCGTCGAGCGGGCGCTGACCGACTTCCGCGAGCTGGAGGACCGGTTCGGGGAGGGCAACGCGCTGTTCCTGCTGAGCTGGGCGCGGCGGGTGTCCGGCGATCCCGACGCGGCCGGGCGCGCGATCGGGGACGCCCTCGTGATCGCCACGGGCGAGGACAACCAGGTGTGGCGCGGGCACTGGTTGGCGGAGGCGGCGAGGGTCGAGCGGGCGCGGGGGAAACCGGAGGGGGCGTTGCGGCTGTTCCGGGAGTCGGCGGGCGTACAGCGGAAGTTGGGGGACGTGGGGCGGGAGGCCGTCGCGTTGGACGGGGCGGGGGAGGTGTGCCGGGAACTGGGCAGGTACGAGGAGGCGGTGAGGCTGCATCGGCGGGCTGTGGGAGCGTTTCGGGGGGTGGACGCGCGGTGGCAGTTGGCTGGGGCGTTGGAGCATCTGGCGGATGCGCTGGGGGCGGTCGGCGAGGACGGAGCGGCGGGGGCTGCGCGGGAGGAGGCGGGGGTTCTGCGCGGGGGCGGCGAGCTGGGCGGCAGTGGCCAAGGGGGTGAGGGTCTTGATGACGATGGCTGAGCGCACCGGGGAAAGTGCCGTGGCGGTGACGGGGCGCCGGTCAGCCGTCCCCTGGCGTCGCGGGTTCCGACGCGGTGATCCATACCGGTCCGTCGGCGCAGTCCAGGCGCGGGCCGTCCGTCGGGGTGGGGCTGGTGCGGAGGATCTTCAGGGGGCGGCCGTTCACCGTGGCGACGGGGCCGAGGTGAGGGCCCATGAAGTGGAACGTCCGTACCTGGTCGTGCACTTCGCGCGCGGTCCTCGTCACGTCGACGACCGAGAACTCCGGCTCCATCAGGCCCGCGTAACTGGCGCCTTCCATGGGCTGAGGGTCGCCCGGTTCCCGTACCCGCCCCAGGGCCGTGCCGAGCAACTCGCGGATCACCGGGGCCAGTTCGGGCCACAGGGTCTGCGGGGTCACGTCGTCCGCCAGCGGGACCCCGTCCCGTTGTGCCAGCACCGGGCCCGTGTCGAAGTCCTCGTCCATGCGGTGGACGGTCACACCGAGGTGCGGGTCACCGTTGCGGATCGCCCACAACACCGGCGCCGGGCCACGGTACTTGGGGAGCAGCGAGCAGTGGATGTTCAGGACGCCGTACGCCGGGATGCTCAGCACCGGCCTCGGCAGGCGCCACGAGAAGCCGTAACAGACGACGAGGTCGAGCGCGTACCCCGTCAGCGCCGTACCCAACCCCTCCGGGCTGCCCGGCAGCAGCAGGTCCACCCCGGCGGGCAGCGCGGCGGTGATCCGTCCCACCGCGTCCGCCGCTCCCTCGTCCGTCGGCGAACTCGGGCGCATCGAGCGGGAGTAGGCGTACACGAGGGGTTCGTGCCCCGCCTCGACGCACGTCTCGTGCAGAGCGGTGAACTCCGCGGGGCCGAAGGAGATGAGGCCGATACGCATACGCCCCACCCTATCGACACGCTGAGTAAGCGCCAGGTGACCTACCGCGCTCACGCCTCCGGCGAGATCCGCGCGCCCCTGCTGACGGCGACGAGCAGCACGTCCGCGAGGCACTCCGTGGCCCGCCCCAGCGCGAACCGCACGGCGCCCTCCCCGGCCTCGCCGTCCGCGAGCACCTCCTTCGCGCCGGCCAGCACCTCCTTGCCGTTCGTGAGGTGCGTGTCCTCGATGTCGTCGGCGAGGAGGGAGAGGCGGCTCTGGTTGTTGTCGGTGCGGAGATAACAGGGCTTGCCGTCGGGGCTGGTCCAGGGGAGGAGGCGCATGCCGGGGAGGGGGGCGGGGAGTTCGCGCATCGGGGTTCCGATCGGGTTGCTGGTGTGGGGATTTGGCGAGCGGTGTCACCGTTTGTGTCTCGATGGTCACTGAAGTCTCCTACGCTGCGGAAGGGGGCGGCTGTTGACTGGCCCGCCCGTCAATGAGGAGGGGTGATATGGCCGAACAGCACGACAAAGCGCCGGACCCGGATTCAGGTCGGGGCGTGCTCGCCCAGTTGCTCAAGTTCCTTCGGGAGAAGGCGGGCAAGTCGCTGACGCAGCTCGCGGAGGAGACGGGGTACGAGCGGAGTTACCTCAACCGGCTGGAGAACGGATACCGGTTGTCCAAGCTGCCCGTCATGGAGGACCTGGACCGGTACTACGGGACCGGGGATCTGCTGGTCAAACAGTGGAAGTTCGCTCAACTCGACTCGTTCAAGGACCAGTACAAGGAGTACATGAAGCGGGAGGCGACCGCACGGGTCATCTGGATGTTCACACCAGGTGTGCCAGGGCTGTTGCAGACCGAGGACTTCGCCCGGGAGTCGTTGTCCTGGCTTCGGACAACCTCGGAGGACGACGACATGTTCGAGGTCCAGGTCGCAGCACGGCTCGGGCGGCAGTACCTGCTCCAGCAGAAGCCGCGCCCCAACGTCCGGATCGTCATGGACGAGTACGCGCTCAGGCGCCCCGCTGCCGTACCGAAGACCTGGCGGGACCAACTGTGCCGCATCGAGGCGGTCGCGATGTGGCCGAACGTGACGTTCCAGGTGCTGCCGTTCTCCGTCGGCGTGCACCACCACATGGAGGGTTCGCTGACCTTGCTCTGGCAGAAGGACAGCAGCAGTGTCGCCTACGTAGAGGGCAACGCCGTGGGCAAGTTGACCGAAGATCCGGACGAGGTCCTACGGCACCGCTTGTCCTACGATCGGCTCCGAGACCTGGCGTCGTCCCCGTCGGACTCGCTTGCGTTTCTCAGAAACGTCATGGAGGAGCACGAAGCATGAACCACACCCCCGACCTCAGCGCTGCCACCTGGCGCAAGTCGACCTACAGCGACGGGGGAGCCAACAACTGCCTTGAGGTCGCCGACGGTTACGCCCCCGTCGTCCCCGTCCGGGACAGCAAGACCCCCTCCGCCCCCGCGCTCCTCTTCACCACCCCCACCTGGTCCGCCTTCGTGCACCACCTCAAGCGCTGAGCCACCGCACGCCCGCGACCGCACCCGCCAGCAGCACCGGAAGAAGCCACCACCACGGCACAGCCCTCCGTACCCAAGGCACCAGCCACAGCCCTCCGGCAGCCCCGGCAGCCCCGACCGTGACGACGCACGACAGGACGATCCCGGCGTACGCGTCGTCGTCCCAGGTGCCGGACGGGCTGATGGTCAGGGCCGTCCAGCAGAAGTACGCGGCGATGAGGGTGAGCCCGGCGAGGGGAACGGCAAGGACGAACCGGAGACAGCCGCGGTCGTCGTCCACAGGGGAGGAGCTGGTCATCAGCGCAGTGCGTTCCTTGCCTCGTCCAGGTTGTTCGTGAAGCCGCGCCCGTAGGACTGGGCGTCGTCGGTCTCCCAGTACGGCCCACCGTTGTAGCGTGCCGCGAGTTCCTGGTACTGGGCCGGTGTCATCTCCTCGGCCGGCACGTCGGCGAACTCGCTCTCCGCCTTGAGCTGGGCCAGGTATTCCGAGGCGATGAAGATGTTCTGCGCCGGGTCCTGCAACGCCTGTTCCACCATGCCGCGCTGCTGGTCGGTGAGGTGTCCGGGGTCGTATCCGAGCACTTCGGCGCCTCGCCGCACCTGGATCGCGATGGGCCCCATGGACGTGTTGTCGGGGTCACCTCCGAGGCGCCACGGCAAGCTCTCCGGAGCGATCGGGCTTAGGGGAGAGTCCGCCTGTTCGCGGATGGTGTCGGTCATGTCGTCCAGGATGCCGGGCTGTCCACCGATCTCCTGCCATGCGATACCGGCGACCATGTCCGGCGGCAGCCCCGAGTTCCGCGCGGCGGCCTTGATGATCTCCTTGTTCGCCGAGATCCAGTCGGCTCGCTCCTGAGCGTCGGCGGGAGGGCTCCAATAACTGTCCTTCGCTGCGGGAAGGCCTGCGACCTGAAGACGGATGTCACGCAAGGTCGGAGAGACGATGGCGTCCCCAGCGAGGGGGGAGTAGTCCTGCTTGGGGCCGCTGCCGGGCAGCCGTGTCAGCGGGTTCCTGCTCGCCTCGGCAGCTTCCCGCCGCAGTTCCGGGATCGCCGAGAGGATGTCCACACGTTGGACGAAGCCCATCCGGAAGTCGGGCAGCAGGTCGTACGCCTGCTTGAGCTCGTGTACGCAGATCTCCCGCGCCTCGTGCTCCGTGATCTTCGCCAGGTGGAAGTCCCCGCCCGCAGCGTCGTGCAGCCGGTTCGCGTCGTCACGGATGTCGTCGACATCCATGGTCAGTTCGGCGAAGAAATCCATGACGCCCGTGGTGGCCCGCATGTCCTCCCACTGCCGCATCGGCTCCGCTTCCTGGGCCTCGCGGGTGATCGCCGTGCCAATGGTATGGATCAGGTCAGCGAGAGCCTGCTCGGCGGCCTTGCCGTTGGCGTAGTGGGCCTTGGCGACCTCCAGCGCGAACGCGTAGCCGCGCAGGGCACCGGCGGCCTTGCCGTACCCCTCCGCGAGCTGTGCGATCAGTCTGCGACCCTCTGTGAGCCGGGCCTCGTAGTGCTGGCTGCCCTCGCTCTCCCACCGCGTGTGTTTCTCAGCCCGTTCGGCGGAGGGATCGATGGACACAGACGTCCTTGCGGTGGCTGATGCCGCTGCTCATCGCGCCTCCGGGGCGACGTACTGGCCGTACTCGAGAACGCTGTCGAGGAAACGGAGAGCCGTGTCGTCGTCGACCTTCACGAAGTCGCTGCCGGCCGTTCTCAAGCGGGTGGCCAGCGCCGCGAACAGGGCGACGGCGTCCAAGTACTGATCATCGGCGAAGCCGGCGATCTCGATCAGCAGATTCGCGTTGCCGTTGATCGACGTGGCGTCAGCCACCAAGGACCCGGCAGCGGGGACACCGCTCGCCCCGCCTCCGTCAGCCGGTAGCTGGTCGATCCGCATGCCGGTCCGGCTCCGAGCCAAGGCATCGGCCTTCAACTGGGCCCATTCCTCTTCGAAAGACAACCTGTTCCCCCTCCAGTTCGTCACGACCGATGATATGGATGGCCAAGAAGACGGGCACGAGGTGAACCGGCCCACGCGAACGGCCGGGCTCCCTCACGCAAGGCGGTCAGGAACCCGGCCGTACCGGGCGGCGCATGTGTGCCGGATGCGGCTAAGTCACCCTCGACGCACCGGAGTTCGTACGCGATCCAGCGGGCGGATCACTTCTCCACAGGGTTCAGCAGCGAGTACTTGACCCACCCCGTCTTCCCCTTGTTCGCCCCGCTCGTCACCTTGCCGTAGCTCCAGACGTAGTCCTTCGTGCAGTACTCGGTGAAGCCGACGCCCGTCGCGAGGATGCCGAGGGACGTGTAGCTGGTGCCAGGCCCGCTGCGGAGGTTGACGGACGTCGACGCTTCCTTGGTCTGCGTCACGACGAGGTTGCACGCGGAGGGGAGGGACGCCGCCGAGGCGGCCGGGGCGGTGAGGAACGCGCCGCCGAGGATCACGGCGGAAGCGGCGGCCGTTGCCGCGATTTGCCGAACGATACGCACTTTTCGTCTCCTTGGGTCATCGACCGAGGGCTGAAGTTGCGCCGGCTCGGGGGACGCACAGCGCGTGGCGCGCGAACACTTCTTCGCACGCGCGAAAGCAGGCCCTAGCCAATCACACGAGTGATCTTTCGGCCAACATCGCTCTGTACGAGGGCCCTTGACGTGGCCGAAACCCCAACTCGCGGCAGATTCAGAGGTTTTCGCATCGCAAAGCGAATCTTGGGTGCTAGCGTGATACGCAACAACATGAAAAAGGCCCCACCAGGGCCCGGAGTGCTGTCAACACTCCGCTGGTGAGGCCGTGACGACAACCACTCTCAGAAGGATCTGTCGCCGTGCGCCAGTCTATCGCGCGCGCCATTTTGGCGTCCCTGTGTACCCTGCTCTCCCTTCTCCTCCCGGCCCGAGGCCAGCGCCGCAAGCCGTGCCAGGCGGCCCCCGCACCGGCCCCCGCCCCCGAGCCCGTCATCCCCGTGAGCCCTTGGGCCCGCCCGTGGACCAGCATCAGCAAAGAAGAAGCCGCCGAGATCTTCCGCCTCCAGGCGGAACGGCACCAACAGGCCGAGGCCGCCTGGGAGTTGCGCCTCCAGTGGGAGCGCAGGCAAGCCGCGACCCTCGCGACGATGGGCATCGACTACCCGTACACGTACGACGGCGCCCCCTTCGACGCCGCCTCGTTCAGGACGAGCGCGTGAACCGGGTGCCCCAACTGCCTTACATCGGGACGGGTTTGATCATCGCGAAGACCCCGCCCTGGGGGTCGGTGACGACCGTCATCCGTCCGGCGATCATGTCGAACGGCGGCGCGAGGACGCTGCCGCCGCCGCGCACGAGCGCGTCGACGGTCGAGTCGACGTCGTCGACGGAGAAGTAGGTCAGCCAGTGCGCGGGCGTGCCGGGCGGGTCGTTGGCGAGCAGCGTGACGCCACCGACCGCCCGGCCGCCGATACGGAACTCCCAGTACTCGGCGCCTTCGAACGGCACGATCTCGGCGCCGAACACCGCGCCGTAGAAGTCGGTCGCGCCGGACACGTCGCTGGTGTGCAGCTCGTTCCAGGTGAGCGCGCCGGGTTCGTTGACGATCTGCGCGCCGCCGAACCGCCCGGCCTGCCAGACGCCGAAGACGGCGCCCTGCGGATCGGCGGCGATGAGCATCCGGCCGAGGTCGCCGACGTCCATGACGGGGGCGAGTACGGCACCCCCGGCTGCGACGATCTTCTCCTGAGTGCCCTCGGCGTCGTCGCTGGCGAGGTAGCCGGTCCACACGACCGGCGCCTCGGGGGCCGTCCGGGGCCCGATCCCGGCGACGGCCTTGCCGCGCAGCTCGCAGACGGCGTACCCGCCGAACTCGGCGGGCCCAGCCGTCCCCTGCCACCCGAACAGGTCCCGGTAGAAGTCGAGCGCGGCCTGCTGATCGGCGGCCATGAGATCGACCCAGCAGGGGGTTCCGGCCGCGTACGGGGTGGTCACTTCCGACATGGTTCGCCCTTCGTTGACCGTTTCTGTCCGAAACAGGCTCCCGACGGACATCGAGAATCGGTCACCCGACACGCCGCGCAACCGCCCACTCTCTCGCATGGCCGACCAGGAGGTCCGGTACTCGGCCCGTTCCTCGGCCGACCGCACAGCCGGTGCGCCTGATCGACCTCAAGCGGTAGCGCCGCCCCCGCGCAGCCCCTCGAACACCAGCCGCGTCACCGCGTCCGCGACTTCGCGCTCCCCCACGCCCCGCCCGTCGGGCCGGTACCACTCCACGATGGAGTTGATCATCCCGAAGGCGAGGCGGGTGGCGAGGCGGACGTCGATGTCGGTGCGGACGTCGCCTTCAAGGGATGCCGATCTGAGCAACTCGGCGACCCTGTGGTCGAACTCGCGGCGGCGTTCCAGGGCCCAGCGCTCGGTGTCCGTGTTACCGCGAACACGGAGAAGAAGCGTCACATACGGAAGCTCGGTGATCAGAACGCCGACCATACGGCGGACGACGTGTTCAAGCCGGTCGATCGCACGTCCCGCGCGCGCGGACTCCTCGTCGAGGATCGCGAAGAGGCCGTCCAGCGCGCGGCTGACGGCCCGCTGGAGGAGTTCCTCCTTCCCGGCGACGTGGTGGTAGATCGAGGACTTGGAGATGCCGGCGGCCTTGGAGAGGTGCTCCATGGACGTGCCGTCGTACCCGCGCTCGTTGAAGACCCGGACGGCGACGGACAGCAGCGATTCGGGCGTGTACGTGTCGCGCTTGGCGGTGGTCATGACGTGCTCCCCTCGCGCTTGTCGGAGGCGTACGCGTGCCGGTAGAGCGCGAGGGAGGGCGCGTACCGCCCGGAGGGATCGCGCAGGTGCAGGTCGTCCAGCAGGTCGTACGCCCACTCGCGGCCGAGGCGGCGGCTCCATTCGAAGGGCCCCAGCGGATAGTTGACGCCGAGCCGCATCGCCGTGTCGATGTCCTCCTCGGTGGCGACGCCCTTGGCGACCGCGTCGTGCGCGAGGTCGACGATCCGCGCGACCGTACGGGCGACGATCATCCCGGGGACGTCGCCGAGGACGCTGACGGCCTTGCCGAGCGCCTGGAAGAGGCCGATCGCCTCGGAGAGGGTCTGCGGGGAGGTGTCCTGGGACGCGGACAGGGCGATGCGGGTGGCCTTGCGGTAGTCGAGGGCGAGGTCGAAGTAGACGACGTCGCGGAACTCGACGGAGGTCTGCCCGTCGGCGAGCGCGAGCTGACCGCCGCTGGGCAGGACGAGCCGGGTGCCGCGGTCCTCGTCCTCCTGACGGACCTGGATGCCCGCCTCGCGGATCAGCGGGAGGAGGTCGGCCGCGGGGCCCAGGTCGCCCTCGGCGACGACGTAGGCGGGCGCCTGGGCGGGTTCCGCGGTGTGCGGCTCGGACCGCCCGGCGGCACCGCCGTCGGCGTCGGCGTAGTCGTACCAGCCGTGCCCGGTCTTGCGGCCGAGACGGCCCGACTCGACGAGACGGCGCTGCGCGAGGGACGGCGCGAACCGGACGTCCTGGAAGAACGCCTTCCACACGGAGTGCGTCACCGACTCGTTGACGTCCTGCCCGATCAGGTCGGTCAGTTCGAAGGCGCCCATCCGGAAACCGCCGCACTCGCGCAGGACGGCGTCGATGGTCGCCGGGTCCGCGCCCTGCGCCTCGTACACGGCGAACGCCTCGCCGTAGAAGGGCCGCGCGATCCGGTTGACGATGAACCCGGGCGTGTCCGCGCAGGCGACCGGATTCTTCCCCCACGCGCGGGCGGTCTCGTACGCGCGCGTGGCCGACGACACGTCGGTGGCGAACCCGGAGACGACCTCGACGAGCGGCAGCAGCGGCGCCGGGTTGAAGAAGTGCAGGCCCACGAAGCGCCCGGGGTGGCGCAGCGCGCCGCCGATCGCGGTGACCGACAGGGACGAGGTGTTGGTGGCGAGCAGACAGTCGTCCGCGACGACGTCCTCCAGCGCGCGCAGCAGTTCCTGCTTGACGTCCAGCCGCTCCAGGACGGCCTCGACGACGAGCGCGCAGTCCGCGAGCCCGGCGAGGTCCGGTACGGCCGTCAGGCGCGCGCGGGCGGCGTCCCGGTCGGCCGCGGTGAGGCGGTCCTTCTCGACGAGCCGGTCGAGGCGGGCGCCGATCGCCTCGGCGGCCTCCTGCGCGCGTCCCGGCACCGTGTCGTGCAGCCGTACGGGGTGCCCGGCGACCAGGGCGACCTGGGCGATGCCCTGGCCCATGGTCCCGGCGCCGACGACGGCGACAGGGCTGCTGAGGTCGAGTGCTGTCATGTGCGCGATCCTCCCGCACGGGGTTTTCCACAGATGCGGCAGGCCCCCTTGTCCCGACCGATCGTTCGGTTACTCTAGCGGTGACCGGCTGTTCCTGCCCAGACACGCGGTGCGGGGGGAGCCGGGGCGAAGCCGCAGTCGCGTTCTCGACCTACCAGGAGTTGGTCCCGCATGGCCGCCGAACTCACCGCCGCCGACCTCTTGGCCCGGCACCGTCCCACCCTCGACCAGGCGCTGGAAGCGATCCGCACGCGCGCGTACTGGTCCCCCCACCCCGAGCACCCCAAGGCGTACGGCGAGAACGGCAGCCTGGACCTCGCGGCGGGCAAGGCGGCGTACGACGCCCTGCTGAACACCCGCTTCGACCTGGACCAGCCCGGTACGGACGACTGGGTGGGCACCGAAGTCTCCCCGTACGGGCCCGAGTTGGGCATCACGTACCCGCACGCGGACGCGGACGTCCTGCTCCCGGCGATGAAGGCGGGCCAGAAGGCGTGGCGGGACGCGGGCGCGGAGGTGCGCGCGGTGGTCTCGCTGGAGATCCTCAAGCGCATCTCGGACCGCAGCCACGAGTTCGCGCACGCGGTGATGCACACCTCCGGCCAGGCGTTCATGATGGCGTTCCAGGCGGGCGGCCCGCACGCGCAGGACCGCGGCCTGGAGGCGGTGGCGTACGCGTACGCGGAGCAGATCCGCACGCCGGGCACCGCGGAGTGGTCCAAGCCGCAGGGCAAGCGCGACCCGCTGGAGCTGCACAAGGCGTTCACGCCCGTCCCGCGCGGGATCGGCCTGGTCATCGGCTGCAACACGTTCCCGACGTGGAACGGCTTCCCGGGCCTGTTCGCGTCCCTGGCGACCGGCAACGCGGTCCTGGTGAAGCCGCACCCGCGCGCGGTCCTCCCGCTCGCGCTGACCGTGCGCATCGCGCGCGAGGTCCTCGCGGAGGCGGGCTTCGACCCGAACCTCGTCGCGCTCGCCGCCGAACGCCCCGGCGAGGGCATCGCGAAGACCCTCGCGACGCGCCCCGAGATCCGCATCGTCGACTACACGGGCTCGACGGAGTTCGGGGACTGGCTGGAGGCCAACGCCCGCCAGGCGCAGGTCTACACCGAGAAGGCCGGCGTCAACACGGTGATCGTCGACTCCACGGCGAACTACAAGGGCATGCTCGCCAACCTGGCGTTCTCCCTGTCCCTGTACAGCGGCCAGATGTGCACCACCCCGCAGAACCTGCTGATCCCGCGCGACGGCATCGGCACGGACGAGGGACTCAAGTCGTACGACGACGTCGTCGCCGACCTCGCGCGCGCGGTGGACGGGCTGCTCGGCGACGACGCCCGCGCGAACGGGCTCCTGGGCGCGCTGGTCAACCCGGACGTCAAGGCCCGTCTGGAGGCCGCCGCCGCCCTCGGCGAGGTCGCCCTCGCCTCCCGCGCGGTCGCCAACCCGGAGTTCCCCGACGCGGTCGTCCGCACGCCCCTGATCGTCAAGCTCGACGGCACCAAGCCGGACGCCGAGGCCGCCTACCTCAGCGAGTGCTTCGGCCCCGTCTCCTTCGCCGTCGCCGTCGACTCCTCGCTCGACGCGGTCGCGCTCCTGAAGCGCACGATCCGCGAGAAGGGCGCGATGACGGTCGGCGCGTACACGACCGACGCGGGCGTGGAGGCGGCCATCGAGGAGGCGTGCCTGGAGGAGGCCGCACAGCTCTCCCTGAACCTCACCGGAGGCGTCTACGTCAACCAGACGGCCGCGTTCTCCGACTTCCACGGCTCGGGCGGCAACCCGGCGGCCAACGCGGCCCTGACGGACGGCGCCTTCGTGGCGAACCGGTTCAGGGTGGTGGAGGTCCGGCGAGAGGGCTAAGGCGTTCAGGAGCCCTGAGACCCGCCCGCGCTCCAGTGGTACAGCGTCATCGCCACGCTCGTGGCGAGGTTGTAGCTGGACACCTGGGGGCGCATCGGCAGGGACAGCAAGTGGTCCGTACGTGCGCGCAGGTCGGCTGACAGGCCGCTGCGTTCCGAGCCGAACGCGAGGACGGCGTCGTCCGGGAGCTTCACGCCCCGGATGTCGTCGCCCTCCGCGTCGAACGCGAACACCGGGCCCGGCGGCAGCTCGGAGACCTCCAGGCGCTCGACCGCCGTCGCGAAGTGCAGTCCGGCTCCGCCGCGCACGACCGTGGGGTGCCAGGGGTCCAGCGTGCCCGTCGTGACGACGCCCGTCGCGCCGAAACCGGCGGCCAGGCGGATCACGGCGCCCGCGTTGCCGAGGTTGCGGGGGTTGTCGAGGACCACGACGGGGGTCGTGCGGGGGAGGGCCGCCAGCGCCGCGAGGTTCGCCGCGCGGGAGCGCCGTACGGCCAGGGCCGCGACGCCCGTCGGGTGGGGGCGGGGGACCAGCGCGCGGTACTCCTCCGGGGTGACCTCCCTCAGCAGCTCCGCCAGCGGCTCGCGGACGTCCGGGGCGAGGTCGTCCGCGAGGGCCAGGGCGGCGGCCCGGTCGGTGGCCACCGCGAGGGGGACCCGCGCGGAGAAGCGCAGGGCGTGCTTGAGGGCGTGGAAGCCGTCCAGGAGGACCGCGCCGTCGCCGTCGTTGTTGTCGCCGTCGCCGTCGCCGTCGCCGGGGAGTGCTGTGCCGTCGGGGAGTGCTGCGGTACCGGCGAGGCGGTGCCAGGCGGCCAGGTCGGTCATGCGGTCGAGCCTACGTGCACTTTTCTGTCCGTATCGACGTCCCTTTCGGCGTCCGTCCGTGACCGGACCGAGCCTCCCCGCACGCGTGCCGCCTTCGCGCCGACCCACAGCAGGAACGCCGTCGGCAGGAACACCGCGTCCGTCGCGATCATCGCCAGCGAGAAGAACGGCAGCCCCAGGACGACCGCGATCGCCGCGTGCTCCATCATCATCATCGCCAGCAGGACGTTCTTGACGCGCCGGTTGAACAGGGTGAACGGGAACGCGACCTGCGCGATGACCGTCCCGTACGTCGCGATCATCACCAGCGTGCCGCTCGCCGCGAGGACGTCCGCGAGCGCCGGCCACGGCGAGAACGAGTCCAGCTGGAGCGGGTAGTACACGGCCGTACCGTCCTGCCAGCGCGAGCCCTGGATCTTGTACCAGCCCGCCGTCGCGTAGATCAGGCACGCCTCCGCCATCACGACCATCAGCGCGCCGTTGTGCAGCACGTTCCCCGTGATGTCGCACAGGGCCCGCAGCTCGCCCGCACGGCGTGCCGCGAACCACCACACGCCCTGCGCGGCCCACACGGCCCACAGGAGCGCCGGGACGAACCACTCGCCGTCCGTCAGCCACCCCGCGCCCGTCGCGACGGCCAGCGTGCCGCCCAGGACGACCCACAGCGCCGGGCCCACCCACTCACCGCGCACGCGCTCCCCACGCGCGCGTGCCTCCTGCATACGACACTCCCTGCGCGCGTCCAGCGACCACACGCGCGCGCAACGCGTGAACACCAGGTAGATCGACATCAGGTGCAGGACGTTGTCGCCGCCGTCGCCCATGAAGACGCTGCGGTTCTGGAGCGACAGGACACCGACCATGAAGACGACCGACATCGCGCGCGTGTGCCAGCCGACGAGGAGCAGCGCCCCCGAGATCAGCGCCAGGAAGTACACGACCTCGAACCACGCGCGCGCGTCCGACCACATCAGCACCGTGAACGCGCCGTTGACGTCGATCAGACGGCGGCCCAGCTGCCAGCTCCACGGGCCGTCCGGGCCGTACAGCTCCGTACGGTTGGGGATCTCGCGCAGCAGGAACAGCAGCCAGGTGGCGCTGAACCCGATGCGTATGACGGCGCTCTGGTACGGGCCCAGCGCGGACTCCGTCACCCGGGCGAGGCCCTTCGCGACGACCGTGTTCACTTCACTCCCCCGTTCGCCTCGGCGGCGGGCACCCGCCACCAGGGCAGCACCCTGAACGTCGGCTGCGTCGACACCTTCTCGTCACTCCACTTCGGGGGCGCGACGTTCGACGTCCGCGACCTCACCTGCACGCGCGCGAGGGTGCCGCCTTCCCTGACCGTCCCTCCCCGCTCCAGCCTCATCACGACGATCCGCCGCAGGTACTCCTCCGACAGCGCGCCCCTCATCCCGACGGCACGGTTGTCGTTGTCGTGCGTCCCGGTGAAGAAGTCCCAGGCCCGCCGCAGCTCGTTCTGCTGCGTATGGCTGGGCAGCAGATTCCCGTCGATCGCCCGCCCGTCCGCCGCCGACAGATCGAACCACCCCGTCGTCCGGTACCCCCCATCCGACGACCGCACCTCCGCCCTCACCTGCACCGCGATGTCCTGCTGCAACGGGTTCGGCGCGAACAGCTTCCAGTTCTGCTCGAACTCCGGGTACACCCAGTCGTCGACCGCCCGCGCGTGCTGCTTGCTGACGGTGTTCGAGGGCGCCACGTGCAGAAAAACCATCCCGATGTGCACGAGGGCCACGGCGGCCGTCAGCGCCACGACACCGGCGACGGCTATCTGAGTACGGAGGGAGAGGGCGGCCAGCCGGGTGGGGGGTACGGCGCCGTCGGGCGCGGCGGGGTCGGGGGCGGGGGGCTCTGTGCCGGGGGCGTCGTCAGGTCCGTGCCGGTCCGCCGAGCCGGTACCCGACGCCTCGGCGTCCGCGTCCACCTGTTCCAGCGGGTCCTCCTGTGACCCGCGCGAAGCGTCGTCACGCGTGTTCATTGCGCCCCGTTTCCGGTGGTTCAGGTCTGGGTGTCGGGTGGCCGTCAGGGGAACGGCTCCACGGCACGGTACTCAGGCGGTGGGACGGGCGCAGCCTTCGGGGCCGGGTGAGGGTGGTCCGGGAGTTGTCCACAGGGGTTATCCACAGCGGTTGACACGGGTCGGCAGGGGTTTCATCCTGGAATTCGACGGACCGAACGATCGGTCGGGATAGGTGAGGGGGATCGGATGGCGACAGTGGCCTCAGCGGCGGCAGCGGAGCGGCGCGCGCCGGACGGGCGGTCCGGGGACGACGGCGACCGCCGGCGCCTCTTCGACGCGGCCGTGGCGGCGGACGACCGCATCGAGCCGCGCGACTGGATGCCGGACGCGTACCGGGCGACGCTCGTGCGGCAGATCGCCCAGCACGCGCACTCGGAGATCATCGGCATGCAGCCGGAGGCGAACTGGATCACCCGGGCGCCCTCCCTGCGCCGCAAGGCGATCCTGATGGCGAAGGTGCAGGACGAGGCGGGCCACGGCCTGTACCTGTACAGCGCGGCGGAGACGCTGGGCGCGAGCCGCGACGAGCTGCTCGACAAGCTCCACACGGGCCGCCAGAAGTACTCCTCGATCTTCAACTACCCCACTCTGACCTGGGCGGACGTAGGGGCGATCGGCTGGCTGGTGGACGGCGCGGCGATCACGAACCAGGTCCCCCTGTGCCGCTGCTCGTACGGCCCGTACGCCCGCGCGATGGTCCGCGTCTGCAAGGAGGAGTCGTTCCACCAGCGCCAGGGATACGAACTGCTGCTGGCGCTGAGCAACGGCACGAGCGAACAGCACGCGATGGCGCAGGACGCGGTGGACCGCTGGTGGTGGCCGTCCCTGATGATGTTCGGCCCGCCGGACGACGAGTCGGCGCACTCCGCGCAGTCGATGGCCTGGAAGATCAAGCGCCACTCGAACGACGAACTGCGCCAGCGCTTCGTGGACATCTGCGTCCCCCAGGCCGAGTCCCTGGGCCTCACCCTCCCGGACCCGGACCTGCGGTGGAACGAGGAGCGGGGCCACCACGACTTCGGCCCGATCGACTGGACGGAGTTCAAGGAGGTCCTGAAGGGCAACGGCCCGTGCAACGAGCAGCGCATCACCCAGCGCAGGAAGGCCCACGAGGCCGGCGCCTGGGTGCGGGAAGCGGCGGCGGCCCACGCCGCGAAGCACACCGGCGAGACAGGAGCCCGCGCATGACCACCGACTGGCCCCTCTGGGAGGTCTTCGTCCGCTCCCGCCGCGGCCTCGCCCACACCCACGCGGGCAGCCTCCACGCGCCGGACGCGGAACTGGCCCTGCGCAACGCCCGCGACCTGTACACCCGCCGCGGCGAGGGCGTCTCCATCTGGGTCGTCCCCTCCGCCGAGATCACCGCCTCCTCCCCCGACGAGAAGGACCCCTTCTTCGACCCGTCCGCCGACAAGCCCTACCGCCACCCGACGTTCTACGAGATCCCGGAAGGGGTGAAGCACCTGTGACCCCGCCCCGTACGGCCCGCCCGCCCGCACCCCCTGCGCTCGCCCTCGGCGACGACGCGCTGATCCTCTCCCACCGCCTCGGCGAGTGGATGGGCCACGCCCCGGTCCTGGAGGAGGAGCTGGCCCTCGCGAACATCGCCCTCGACCTCCTCGGCCAGGCCCGCGTCCTCCTCTCGCTGGTCGGCGACGAGGACGAACTGGCCTACCTCCGCGAGGAGCGCGCCTTCCGCAACGTCCAGCTCGTGGAGCAGCCCAACGGCGACTTCGCGCACACGATCGCCCGCCAGCTCTACTTCTCGACGTACCAGCACCTCCTGTACGGGGAACTCGCGCGCGGGGAGGGCGAGTTCACCGGTCTCGCCGCGAAGGCCGTCAAGGAGACCGCCTACCACCGCGACCACGCCGAGCAGTGGACGCTGCGCCTGGGCGACGGCACGGACGAGAGCCACGCGCGGATGCGCACGGCGTGCGAGGCGCTGTGGCGGTTCACCGGCGAGCTGTTCGAGCCGGTGGAGGGCCTCGGCGTCGACCCGGGGCCGCTGGAGTCGGCGTGGCGGACCTCGGTCGAGGAGGTCCTCACCCGCGCCGGGCTGCCCGTCCCGGAGGGTCCGCGCACCGGCGCGTGGCGGGCGGGCGCGGGTCGGCAGGGCCTGCACACGGAGTCGTTCGGCCGGATGCTCGCGGAGATGCAGCACCTGCACCGCAGCCACCCGGGGGCGTCATGGTGACGGCCCTGGAGGAGAGGCTCCTCGCGGTCGCGGGCGCGGTCCCCGACCCCGAGCTGCCGGTCCTGACCCTCCGGGAACTCGGCGTGGTCCGCGCGGTGCACGTCCAGGAGGCGGGCGCGGTCGAGGTCGACCTCACCCCGACGTACACGGGCTGCCCGGCGGTCGAGACGATGTCCGCCGACATCGAACGGGCCCTGCGCGCGGAGGGCGTCCGCGAGGTGACCGTCCGCCGGGTCCTCGCCCCCGCGTGGTCGACGGACGACATCACGGAGGAAGGCCGCCGCAAACTGCGGGAGTTCGGGATCGCGCCGCCGCGCGTGAGGGCCGGCGCGGGACCGGTTCCGGTGAGCCTGGGCGCGACGCGCGGGGCAGCGGCGGCGCCGGCTGCGGGTGCGGCTGCGGCTGTGGGTGCGGCTGCGGAAGAACGCCCGCCGCGCGAGACCCCGGCGGACTCGCCGGACGACGTCCCGTGCCCCCACTGCGGCTCCCCCGACACCGAGTTGCTGAGCCGGTTCTCGTCCACCGCCTGCAAGGCGCTGCGCCGCTGCCGGTCCTGTCTCGAACCCTTCGACCACTTCAAGGAGTTGTGATGGCCCGCTTCCACGCGCTCCGGGTGACCGAGGTGGAGCCGTTGACGGACGACTCCGTGGCGCTGACGTTCGCGGTGCCGCCGGAGCTGCGGGAGGCGTACCGGCACGCCGCCGGCCAGCATCTGGCGCTGCGGCGGCGGGTGGACGGCGAGGAGATCCGGCGTACGTACTCGATCTGTTCGCAGGCGCCGGAGCCGGGCGGGGAGGGGCCGCGGGCGTTGCGGGTGGGGGTGCGGCTGGTGGAGGGGGGCGCGTTCTCGACGTACGCGCTCAAGGAGATCGCCGCCGGGGACGAGGTGGAGGTCATGACCCCGGCCGGGCGGTTCACGCTGGAACCGGCGCCAGGGCTGTACGCGGCGGTCGTCGGGGGCAGCGGGATCACGCCCGTGCTGTCGATCGCCTCGACGCTCCTCGCGCGGGAGCCCGCCGCCCGGTTCTGCCTGGTGCGCGGCGACCGTACGGCGGCGTCGACGATGTTCCTGGAGGAGGTGGCCGACCTCAAGGACCGCTACCCGGACCGGTTCCAGCTGGTGACGGCGCTGTCGCGGGAGGAGCAGCAGGCGGGGCTGCCGTCCGGGCGGCTGGACCGGGAGCGGCTGGTCTCACTGCTCCCGGCGCTGCTGCCGGTGGAGGCGGTGGCCGGGTGGTTCCTGTGCGGGCCGTTCGGGCTGGTGACCGGCGCGGAGCAGGCGCTGCGTGCGCTGGGGGTGCCGCGCGAGCGGGTCCACCAGGAGATCTTCCACGTGGCCGACGCGCCCGCCCCGGCCCGGCCGGCCGCGCCCGCGCACAGCACGCTCACGGCCCGCCTGGACGGCCGTTCCGGTACCTGGCCCGTCCAGGACGGGGAGTCGCTGCTGGAGACGGTCCTGCGGGTGCGGCCCGACGCGCCGTACGCCTGCAAGGGCGGGGTGTGCGGGACCTGCCGGGCGTTCCTCGTCTCCGGGGAGGTGCGGATGGACCGCAACTTCGCGCTGGAGCCGGAGGAGACGGAGGCGGGGTACGTGCTGGCGTGCCAGTCGCACCCGGTGACGGAGGGGGTGGAGGTGGACTTCGACAGGTGACCATGTGACCGGCCTCGCGGCCGTGCGGGCGTTCCCTTCTTCTAGAACCTGTTCTATCTTGACGGACCGTCAGATCCGAGTGTGACCCCGTCGGGAGGACCAGGCCGTGGACTTCACGTTCAGCGAGGAGCAGCAGGCGGCGGCCGAGGCGGCGCGCGGGGTGTTCGCGGGCGTGGCGCCCGACGCGGTGCCGTCACCGGCGAAGACCCAGGGGCGGCCGGTCGCCGAGGGGTTCGACCGGGAGCTGTGGGCGAAGCTCGCCGACGCGGACCTGCTGAGCCTGCTGCTCGACGAGGAGTACGGCGGGGCCGGGCTCGACGCCGTCGCGCTCTGCCTGGTGCTGCGGGAGGCGGGGAAGGTGCTCGCGCGGGTGCCGTTGCTGGAGAGCGTCGCCGCGTCGGCCGCGATCCAGGCGTACGGGTCCGCCGCGCTGAAGGAGGCGGTGCTCGCGTCGGCCGGGCGGGGCGAGACGGTGCTGACCGTCGCCGCGCACGGGCGCACGGGCCACGACGGGGCCGAACTCGCCGTCGCCGCGCGGCGGGAGGGGGCGGGGTGGGTGCTCGACGGGGTGCAGACGGTGGTGCCGTGGGCGTTCGACGCGGACCTCGTCGTCGTCCCCGCGCACGTGGGCGACGGGCGGAGCGTGCTGGCCGTCGTGCCCGTCGGGGACGCCGCGCTCGGGGAGCAGGTCTCGACCGCCGGGGAACGGGTGGGGGAGGTGCGGCTGGAGTCCGTGCGGGTCGCGGGGGAGTACGTCGTGGAGGGGGAGGGGGCCTGGGAGTGGCTGTGGGGGGTGCTGGCGGTCGGGACCTGCGCGGTGGCCTCCGGCCTGGGGGAGCGGGTGCTGCGGATGACCGCGGACTACGCGTCGAAGCGGGAGCAGTTCGGGCATCCCATCGCCACGTTCCAGGCGGTCGCCGTGCAGGCCGCGGACCGGTACATCGACCTCCGCGCCATGGAAGCGACCCTCTGGCAGGCCGCCTGGCGCATCGCCTCCGGCACCCGGGGGGCGCTGCCCGTCGCCGGGGACGTGGCGGTCGCGAAGGTGTGGGCCGCGGAGGGGGTGCGGAGGGTCGTGCAGACGGCTCAGCATCTGCACGGGGGGTTCGGGGCCGACGCGGACTACTCGCTGCACCGGTATCACGCCTGGGCGAAGCAGGTCGAGCTGTCGCTGGGGGCGGCGGGCGGGCACGAGGAGGCGTTGGGGGAGTTGCTGGGGGCGTATTCGTTGGGGTGAGGCGTAGGGGGGTGCCGGGGGTGTTGTGTGGCAGGTGCGGGTGCGTTGTGGCTGGTCGCGCCCACGCGGCGGAGCCGCAAATCGACACAGCCCCGCGCCCCTAAAAGACATCCGGCTCGCCGTGGGAAACATGCACCCCGGTGGGCGTTCCGGCGCCCCCTGTCCCGGACGTGCTCAGA
The DNA here is from genome assembly GCF_033794345.1 of Streptomyces niveiscabiei. NCBI lineage: Bacteria > Bacillati > Actinomycetota > Actinomycetes > Kitasatosporales > Streptomycetaceae > Streptomyces > Streptomyces niveiscabiei. The sequence continues at coordinate 1,513 of NZ_JARAYJ010000009.1, read as the reverse complement.
CCACCGTGCCCGGGTCCCCCGACGGGCGTACCACCGGCCTGCCCTCGGCCTCCCACGCCTGCATGCCGCCGATGACGTTCACCGCGTCGATGCCCTGCTGGACGAGGTACGCGGTGACCTGGGCCGAGCGTCCGCCCGAGCGGCAGATGACGTTGACGCGGGCGTCCTGCGGGGCCGCCTCGGTCAACTCGCCGTAGCGGGCCACGAAGTCGCTCATGGGGATGTGCAGGGCACCGGCGGCATGGCCCGCCTGCCACTCGTCGTCCTCACGGACGTCCAGCAGGAAGTCGCCGTCCTTGAGGTCCGCGACCTCGACCGTGGGCACACCAGCTCCGAAACTCATGCCCCGACGCTACCCGAACCGCGCCGCGGCCCGCCCCGTACCCATCGCCCGCGCGGGCGGGCGCCGACGCGCCTCCCCCGGCCCGCACCGGAACCTTCACCTCAGCCACACCGACCGGCACACCGGCTAGCCCAGCAACGCCGCCAGTTCCCGCTCCCGGTTCGCCACGTCCGCCAGCAGTTGCTCGGCGATCTCCTCCAGCAGGCGGTCCGGGTCGTCCGGCGCCAGCTTCAGCATGGAGCCGATCGCGCTGTCCTCCAGCTCCTTCGCGAGCACCGCCAGCATCTCCTTGCGCTGGGCTAGCCATTCGAGGCGGGCGTAGAGGACGTCGCCGGGGGCGGGTTCGCGTTCCGGGGGGACCGGGCCCGCGGCCCACTCCTCGGCGAGCTCGCGGAGCAGGGCCTCGTCGCCACGGGCGTACGCGGCGTTCACCCGCGTGATGAACTCCTCGCGGCGGAGCCGTTCCGCGTCCTCCTGTGCGAGGTCGGGGTGGGCCTTGCGGGCGAGGTCGCGGTAGAGCTTGCGGGCCTCGTCGCTGGGGCGGACCCGCTCCGGGGGGCGCACGGGCTGCTCCGTCAGCATCGCCACCGCCTCCGGGAACAGGCCGTCGCCGTCCATCCAGCCGTGGAACAGCTCCTCCACGCCCGGCATCGGCATCACCCGCGCCCGCGCCTCCGCCGCGATCCGTACGTCCTCCGGGTCGCCGGTGCGCGCGGCCCTCGCCTCCGCGATCTGCGCGTCCAGTTCGTCGAGGCGGGCGTACATCGGGCCCAGCTTCTGGTGGTGCAGCCGGGAGAAGTTGTCGACCTCCACCCGGAAGGTCTCCACGGCGATCTCGAACTCGATCAGCGCCTGCTCGGCGGCCCGCACGGCCTGCGCGAGCCGCTCCTCGGGCCGCGCCGGCTCAGCTTCAGCTTCGGGGGTCGTCACCCGCCCAGCGTAATCGCTCCGCTGAGGGCGCCGGGTGAGCGCGGGGGCTGGGGCGGGTTCGGTGGGTGGGTGGTGTCGGTGATGGGGTGGGTGCGGGTTAGTGGGGGGCTGGGGTGGGGGCGTTGTCGCTTGCCCGCGCTGGCGGGGTGCCTCCCCCAAGCTCTTCGAGCAGGGGGGACCCCCAGCCCACCCGTGCCGCCCCATGGGGGTACCTCCCAGGCCTTTCGGGCACTGGGGGAG